>SXOX01000327.1 GCA_005776585.1 Pseudomonadota bacterium
CGCGCGGCGCGGCGGCCGGCTCCAGTCGATTGGCGGCCGGCGGCGAGGCGCTGCCATCCAGGGCGTAGTCGCGCTCGCCGAGGCGCACCGAGACCATGCCGCTGACGACGCTGAACTTCTCGAGCTCCGGCAGGTCGAGGTGGAACTTGAGCGTCTCAATCAGCACGCCAAAGCTCAGGTCGCGCAAGTGACGCGGAACATGGATCTTTCCGACGTCCGGCTTGACCGGCGTGATGCCGTCGATGACGTAGGCCTTGATGAGGTGGCTCATCATGTCGATGAGCTCCTCTTTGCTATAGGCCGACAGCGCGTCGGCGACCTGCTCGTGAGACGTGTGCTCGGGGCGAATGCCGGGTGAGGACATGGCTACTTCCCTCCTCTGGCCAAAGCCTGACGCAGTGAATCGGACACATCGGCGCGCTCGGTCGCGACGCCGACAAGGCGCGCACCGTCGAAGCGGGTATTCACCAGGTTGGCGTCGCGCAGGTCCACCTTGATGAGCAACGCCCCGGAAAAATCTGCGCCGTAGAGATTGGCCTGGTTCAGATCCACGTCGATCAGGACCGCGTCCTTGAAGCACGCGTTCGACATCTGCGCGTTCTGCATGCGCGTGTCCGCGAACGTGGTGTGCATGAGCATCGCCCGCTCGAACGTGCAGCCGTAGAGCTCCACCCCGTTGAAGCGGCTGTTCAGCACGCGGGCCGAGCCGAAGCGTGCGTTCTGGAGCCGCGTGTCCATGAACCGCGTGCCCTCGATGAGAGCGCTCTGGAAGACGGTCTCGATGAGCTCGCTGTTGAGGAAGCTCGTGCCGCGGACGTGCGCGTGGCCGAACTGGGCGCTGCGCAGGACCGCGCCCGTGAACGTGGTCTGCTGGACGGTCGCGTTCTGGAAGCCGACGCCCCCGAGGCGCACGCTCTTGAAGCCGACGCGATCGACGACGTGGCGGTCGAAGCTCAGGACCGACAGGTCCGCGCGTTGAACGAGGCAGCTCTCGAGCCGAGCGTCCCGAATGGCGTCCTTCACCTCGTGGGCGGACTCGTAGACGTTCTCCATTCGGCACCCTCCCGGACCGACCCGCAGGCACGATGCCGCAGGACCCGTGCAGTTTCGCCGAAATCGTGTCGCTCGCCAAGCGCCCGATCGTGTGACGGGGTCAGTCGACCCCTGGAACTTCGACCTCTGGGGCCGATGGACACCCCCTGAGCGCTCGCTATAATCGTCCGGCTGTGGCGCGCCTCGAATACATCAGCAACCAGGGTCAGAAGACCGTCATCAAGCTGGCGAAGACCGACGCGATTACGATTGGGCGCCATCCAGACTCCCGCATCCAGACCAGCAATCCGTCCGTGTCCCGGCATCATGGGCGCATCACGCAGGTCGACGGTGCCTGGGTCATCAAGGACATGGGCAGCTCGAACGGTACGTTCGTCGACGACGAGCAGGTCCAGCAGCGGCGCCTCACCGATGACGCGCGGCTGCGCTGCGGCGACTTCGTCATCGACTTCATGGTCGAAGACGACCGCGTGCCCATCGACGCGCAGGACGAGCCCAAGCCGCGCGCCAAGTCCAAGCGTGAGGAGCCCGAGCCGCCCCCGCCGAAGCCGACCGAGGGCAAGCGCACGGGGACCTTTGGGGACCGACCCGCGGTGGCGGCCACCCAGGACCGGCCGCCGGAGCGCCGGCCCGTCGAGTCCAAGGTCGAAAGCACGAACGCCAAGGCGACCCCGGTCGACGAACGGCCGCTGCGCTCGACGAATCCTCCGAATCGTGAGGAGCGGCCCCGTGACGAGCGGCGTGAGGAGCGCCCGCGGGAGGACCGACTGCGGGAAGAGCGCTCCCGAGACGAGCGCCCGCGGGACGAAGACCGGGTCCGCGGTGATCTGGCGGACTCACGGGGTCGCGAGTCGTCGCTCCAGCGCGAGATCGACAAGCTGAAGTCGGAGCTCGACGACGCCCGTCGCAAGGGCGGCGAGAGTGCCCACTATCTGCCCGAGGTCCAGACGCTCCGCGCCGAGGTGCGCGAGATGCGCGAGCAGCTCAGCACGCTCGAGCATCAGCTCGCGGACGCCAAGACCAAGTCGCAGCGCTACGAGCTCGAGCTCGACACGATGACGGAGAAGTACGTCCAGATTAAGGACCAGCTCACCGTCCAGAAGGAGCGTCTCGAGGACGCGCGGCGCGAGCTGGCGGACAAGGACGACGACCTCGACAAGGTCAAGACGCGCGTCGAGACCCTCGACAGCGAGGCCGCCGCCGAGCGCGACCGCGCCAACGCGTCTCGCGAGCAGCTCGCCTCGCTCAAGATCCTGGTCACGCAGAAGGACCGGCGCATCGAAGAGCTCCAGCGCGAGCTCGACCTCATGGAGTACGAGCTGCGCCAGCTCAAAGACGAGCTGGACTCCATCAAGAACGACACGACCGGCGACCAGCAGGTCATCGCGACGCTGGAGAAAAAGAACAACCAGCTGCGCCTCATCATGGCGGAGAAGGAGAACGAGATCTCCAGCCTCCGAAAGCAGATCGACGACAAGGAGATCGAGCTCCGTCAGACGCGCGCGGGCAAGGGCCTGCCCGAGGACATCCAGAAGGAGCGCTCTAAGCTCTTCGAGGACCTGTACGCCAAGAACGGGCTCATCGAGGACCTGCGCAAGAAGCTCACTGCGCTCGAGACCAAGACGTCGGAGTCGGGCGAGCGCATGCAGAAGCTCCAGTCGGAGCTCGAGAAGAAGTCCGCGCCCGTGGACGTCACGGCCCACGCCGAGTTCCGGGCCAAGACGCGCGAGGTCGAGAAGCTCGAGAAGCGCGTCAGCGAGCTCGAGGAGGAGCTCAAGTCCGCCTCCAGCCGTCTGGACGACTTTACCCCGGAAGAAAAGAAGCGGCTGCAAGGCGAGGTCGCCTTCTTCAAGCGCAAGAGCACCTCGGCCGACGAGAAGCTGCTCAAGGCCCAAGAGCGCGTCCGCGAGCTCGAGGACGACCTGCAGAAGGTCCAAACGGAGACCTCCACCTCCATCCCGGTCCAGGTCAAGGTCGGGCCGAGCGAAGAGGAGCTCGAGGAGCGCGTGCAGCGGCTGCGGGAGAAGCTCTCGGGGCGCCTCGAGGACGTCACCGAGCTCTTCCAGCAGTGGCGCGGCAACTTCTCCATGTTCCGTGGCTACTTGAAGGAGGTCGGCGGCATGATGGGCGCGCTGACGAAAGCGCCGCCGGCGTCGCTCCCGGACGAGCTGCGCGAGGCGATCGACGGCGGGAAGGCCACCGAGGCCATGGACACCATCGACAACCTGCTCCAGGTGATTGACTCGGACACGTCATCGCTACGGCAGGGCCTGAACGACTTCCGGCGAACGCTTCAGGACTAAACGACGGCATCTTTTTCGGGGGAGACGAGAGGAGCACTATGCAGCAGATTCGCAGCGCACAGGAGATCGAGGACCTCATTCGGGCCCGGTACATCCTGATCTATGTCGTCTCGCCTGAGGAGCGCCGCGTCGAGATCGAGATTCGTGACATTGGCAAGCGCCGCAACCGCAAGGTGCTGGCCTGGTCGTGCACGCAGGGCCTCGTGAACCTGGAGAGTTCCGAGAGCTTCCAGGACATCCGCGACCCGTTGCGCGCGCTCGAGTTCATCGGAAAGTACGAGGACGACGCCATCTTCGTGCTTCGGGACTTTCACCCCTACCTGCAGGACCCCACCATCACGCGGCGGCTGCGGGACCTCAACTACGAGTTCAAGGAGGGGACCAAGTACCGGCGGTCCATCGTCTTGGTGTCGAGCATCCTGAAGATCCCGGCCGAGATCGAGAAGAACATGGCGGTCGTCGACTTCGAGCTGCCGGTGCGCCACGAGATCGGCAACATCGTCGACAAGCTTCTCGGCTCGCTGCCCAACCTCACGACCAAGACGCGGACTGACCCCGACCAGCGCCAGCGCGTCGTCGAGGCAGCGCTCGGGCTCACCTACGACGAGGCCGAGAACACCTACTCCAAGTCCATCATCCGCACGCATGACTTCGATCTCGACACCATTATCGGTGAGAAGAAGAACATCATCCGCAAGAGCGGCATCCTGGAGTTCTACGAGACCGACCAGAAGATGGAGGGCGTCGGCGGCCTCGAGGTCGTCAAGGACTGGCTCAACAAGCGCAAGAAGTCGTTCAGCGAAGAGGCACGCAACTTCGGTCTGCCTGTGCCCAAGGGCATCTTGCTGCTGGGCGTGCCCGGCCGCGGCAAGTCGCTGACCGCCAAGGCCATCGGTGCTCAGTGGCAGGTCCCGCTGCTCCGGCTCGATGTGGGCAAGGTCTTCGCCGGGCTCGTCGGTCAGTCCGAGGAGAACATGCGCAAGGCCATCAAGACGGCCGAGGCCGTCGCGCCGTGCATCCTGTGGCTCGACGAGCTGGAGAAGGGCTTCTCGGGGACGCAGAGCTCGGGCCAGACGGACGGTGGCACGACCTCGCGCGTCTTTGCGAGCTTCATCACGTGGCTCCAAGAGAAGACGTCGTCCGTCTTTGTCATTGCCACGGCAAACAACGTACACTCATTGCCGCCCGAGCTCCTCCGCAAAGGCCGCTTCGACGAGATCTTCTTCGAGGACCTGCCGAGCCCTGCAGAGCGGCGGCAGATCTCGGCGATTCACCTCAAGAAGAAGAAGCGCGACGTCACGCTGTTCGACCTCGACAAGATCGTCGCGGCGACGCAAGGCTTCGCGGGCTCCGAGATCGAGCAGGCCGTCATCTCGGCGCTGTACGACGCCTACGAGGATGGCGTGGACATCGACTCCGATCGCTTCGTCAAGAGCTGCAACGAGATCATCCCGTTGAGCTACACGATGAAGGAGTCGATCGACGCCATGCGCGAGTGGTCGAAGTCCCGCGCGCGGGCCGCCTCGCTCGCCTCGGTCGAGGACGTGGACGCCGCGGCCGCGCGGCAGCTCGAGATCTGACGCTCACGGGAGAGAACACGTGTCGCACTTCACTACGGTCGAAACCAAGATCAACGATCTTCAGTGTTTGACGCGCGCGCTCAAGGACCTCGGCTACGTCTATACCGAGGCGCAGCAGGGCCAAGAGCTCTTCGTCAAAGGCTATCAGGGCCAGAAGACGGGCGCGCAGATCGCCATTCATGCGTCGAAGACCTACGACATCGGCGTGAAGATCGACGCCAAGGGCAACGCCGTCTTCGTGGCGGACTGGTGGGGCGTGGAGACCACGCGCGGCGTTGAGGAGACCGACTTCGTCAAGCAGGTCACGCGGCGCTACAGCTACCACAAGGTCATGAAGGAAGTGGAGAAGAAGGGCTTCAAGCTCGAGACCGAAGAGGTCAAGGAAGACCAGACGATTCAGATCCGCGTCCGGACGTGGAAGTAGGCGGTAGTCGTGGCCCAAAAAATCGACATCCTGTTTAGCATCGACGCCTCGGGCAACATCACCATCGCCGTCGAGGGCGCCAAGGGCAAAGACTGCGAGAAGATCACGAAGGAGGTCGAGGAGGCGCTCGGCATCGTCGTCGCGCGCGATCATACCTCCGAGTTCTTCCAGGAGACCGAGGACCGCGTCACCATCAAGCTCTCCGGCGGGAGCGAGGGTGGCTGAGGCCGCGGCTCCGGCGGGGCTCTTCCCCCGGCTGTGGCGCTACGAGCTGGGAGCGACCCCGGAGCTGTGCGTTGCGGGCGCCGCCTCCAAGGCGCGCTTCTGGGGGCCCATCCAGCGGCTCATGGCCGGCACGATGGCGCCGGTGATCCGGCTGCCTGAGCCCGACCGCCTGACGGCCAGCATCGTCGCCAAGGGCGACAAGCGCTACGGGCTCATCAAGCCGCACCGCGAGGGAAACCCCGACACCGAGGTGGACGCGACGACGCTCTCGCGGCTCGAGCACCGCACGCCGCAGTTCAACCTACGCAACGTGGAGCGGCTCGAGAAGGACCTGGACCTCGAGAACATCGAGTGGACTCAAGCCGAGATCCCCGACCGGCGCGGCTTCCAGAAGGATCTGGCCGAGGTCCGCGCGGCGCGGCTGGAAGCGCCCGAGTTCCTGACCGACATCTACAGCACGCTCGCGCTGCACGACTGGCAGGACACCTATGCGGCGGTCTTCCGCGAGAACGACTGGGAGAAATGGTACGGCAACGAGAACAAGCGGAGCGTCGGCTCGCTCTGGCGCTTCGTTCCCGCCGATGGCGGCAAGCGCACTCGCCCGTGGCAGGACGTGAAGGTGGTGCCCTACAAGTACTGGCGCGGCCGCCTCATGGCTGAGTGAGGCGACCCGCCGCGGCGAACGACTACTTGTCGGCGTCCTTGCAGTAGCCGTCCTTCCAGTTGCCTTGCGCGTCCTTGGACGGCGCGACCCACTGGCGGCCAATATTGCAGCGGCCATTCTGGACGGGCTCGTAGGGCTTGGTGCATGCACCGAGCAGGAGCGTCGCACCGATGGCCGGAGCCCACCACGTCTTGAGGTTGCGAATCGTCATGGCGTGCTTCTCTCCTTTTGCTTGCCGGGCTGGGCGGCTCGTTCGAGTCTCGGCGCAATCTCTAAACGCTCAGGCAAGGCGTGTCAACCCGCCGCTCCGCTCCCAGTTCCCGCGACGAGGTGGGAGATCACCCATGGTGACCGGTCCGGGCGGCTTTGAATGGGTGAAGTCCACGAGGAAACCGCATCTTTGTCTCGCATCGGTCCTGCATCACTGCTGCAACGAGCTCGTCGGATTCCATGCGGGGGACGACCCCGCGCCTCCGGGTTCGGGCCATCCGGACCCATCTGTAATCAGCGGCCCTGATCGCGGAATTGGGCCACGGGTCAGAGGACGATGTGCTTCCAGCCGCCATGGCGGAAGCGCCAGGCCATCGCGACCGCGAGCAACCCAAGATAGAGCACCGCGGCGCACCAGATGCCCACGATGCCGCCGTCCAGCGTGACGCCGAAGACGTAGGAGAACGGGATGAGCACGAAGAAGTGCAGCGCGAACTCGACGACCATGACGTACATCGAGTTGCCGGCGCCGAGCAAGGACTGCGCCAGGATCATGCCGACGGCGATGAACGGCGAGGCGAGCGCGATGACGCGCAGCGCGTTCTTGCCGGCCGCGATCACGCCGGGATCCGGATTGAACAGGTGGATGCACGCCTCCGGAAACGCGGCGATGACGAGGCCGATGACACCGAGGATGGCCGCGCCGACCTTGACGGCCTCCCAGCCGGAGCGCTCGGCGCGATCGGGATCCTTGGCGCCGAGCGCTTGGCCGACCAGCGTGGCCGAGGCTTGCCCGAACGCCATGCAGGTCATAAAGACGATGGCCATCAGATCGATGATGACCTTGGTCGCCGCGGAGCAGTAGGGGGGGTGTTTGTCGAAGACCTCGGCGTGCAGGCCTGACGTCCAGACCGACGCCGGTGCCCGGCCGAACGTGCCCGGGCCAAACGAGGCGTAGTCCGGCAAGCCGCGCACGGCGGCCTGGCGTGTGTCCGTGTCGATCCAGCCGACGATGACGAGGAACATAGCGAAGCCCGACATGACGACGAACGTGCCGATGCCGCCGGGCAGGCCGACACGTGCGACGGTCTTGGCGATCTGGCCGTCGAAGGAGCCCCACTGAAAGACGCGATACGAACGGCGCGTCTCGCCGTCCGCGGCCGCGAAGAACATGATGCCGAGGCCGATCCACGTGGCGATGAGCGAGGCGAGGCCCGAGCCGCCGACGCCCATCTCGGGGAAGGGGCCGACCCCGAAGATGAGCAGCCAGTTGAGCACGATGTTGGCGATGTTCATGACGATGGCCGCGGTCATGTGGACCTTCGTGCGGCCGATGCCGTCGAAGAAGCCCTTCAAGATGATGGTCATGACCATCGACGACATCCCGATGATGCGGTAGGTCGAGAACGCCACGCCGAGCTCGACGACCTTGGGATCGGTGTACGCCATGCGGAAAATGGCTGGCAGGGCTGCGATGATGCCGACGCTCGCGACCGCCGAGACAAGACCGCCGACCCAGAGGGCGGTGTCGAGCACCGGGCCCGCCCGCTCCAGGTTGCCCTCACCGACGCGCCGGGCCACCAGCGCCTGTGTGCCGACCGAGAGCGAGGCGATGAGCCCGCCGAAAGCCCACAGCAAGATGATGCTGAAGCCAATGGCCGTCTGGCCCGGGATGCTCTCCTCCGCGGGAAGGCGCCCGACGAGGATGGTGTCGACCTGGTTGACCGCCGTCTGCGCGAGCATGGCGATCGCGATCGGATACGCGAGGCGTAGGATCCGGGAGGCGAGAGGTCGGTCGAAGCGAAAGTTCATGGCGCGGTTGCTGCCCCAAGGGCCCGCGCACCGTAGGGGAGGCTTCGAGCAAAGGCAAGCTGGCGCCCAAAGTCGCGTTGACACGCTCGAACTTGTTGTCGATAATGGGCCGAGTTTTGGAGATTCGCAGAATTCTTCAACGATTTCAAAACGTTACGCCCGAAGGAGCCACTCGATGACCACGAAAATGACGCTCGCCCTGGCCGGAATTGGTGCCACCACGCTGTTGAGCGTGGGCTGCGGCAACAACAACAGCGGCGGCGGTTGCTCGAGCAACGCGCAGTGCGGCAACCAGATCTGCAACAACGGTGTCTGCGTCCAGTGTACGCAGGACTCGCACTGCAACGGCAACGACAAGACGCTCGAGTGCCAGAACTACGCCTGCGCCAAGGTCGCTGGCGCCTGCGGCACGGACGCCGAGTGCCCCGGCGGTCGTTGCTGGAACGTGGCCGGCAAGGCCTATGGCAAGTGCGGCCCGGCCCGTCGCTAGACCAATAGCGACGCGCTGTTGACACGGTGGGCCCCTTTCGCTACAAGGGGCCGTACCCTTCGTGTGCGGTGTAAACACGGCCGATGTCGCGCCTGCACCGCCTGCAACAGACTGGGAGAGTGGACCATGACCTCGACGACGCGAAACCTGCTCACCTTCTCGATGGCGGCAATTATCGCCGGGATGTTCGGCTGTGGGCCGAGCTATCCGAACTGCGACACCGACGAGATCTGCCAGTCCAAGCGCGAGGTCTGCGTCAACGGCCAGTGCCGCCAGTGCCGCGATGACTCGCACTGCTCGTCCTTCGGGGCCTGCGGCGTGTGCGAGGGCAACTCGTGCAGCAAGCGGTCGGGCTGCTGCCAGAGCGATCTGGACTGCCCCCGCAACGGGCGCTGCTGGATGGTCGCCGGTCAGAACTACGGCTGGTGCGGCAAGCAGTGCGACAAGGATCACCCGTGCCCGCCCGGCCAGCGTTGCAACGCCGAAGGCGTGTGCGAGCCGGACGTCGAGTGCGGCCCAGGCGTGCCGTGCCCCCCCGGCAAGGTGTGCGAGAACGGACGCTGCGTCGCGCGTTGCGAGGCGGAGGCCATCTACTTCGACTACAACGAGCACCGCCTCCGCGAGGACGCCAAGGGCACGCTGTCGAAGAACGGTGACTGCGCCAAGGGCCGTGGCGGCACGGTCCGCATCGAGGGTCACTGCGACGAGCGCGGCGACGCCGAGTACAACCTCGCGCTGGGCGAGCGCCGCGCCAACGCGGCCAAGGAGTACCTCCAGAACCTGGGCATCGCGGCTGGAAGCATCAAGACCATCTCGTACGGCAAGGAGAAGCCGACCTGCACGGAGTCGAACGAAGGGTGCTGGTCCAAGAACCGGCGCGACGAGTTCCACTTCGAGTAGGCTGCTCCTCGGGGGCCTCCGGGCCCCCAGCCTCCCATGCGCGCCTCCATTCTCCCCCTCCTCGTTGTTGGCCTGACGTCTGTCGGGTGTGTCTCGCTCGGTCGCTATCAAGAGCTCGAGCTGCGCGTCGTCGCCATGGAGAAGTTCCGCGAGGAGACGCTCCAGGCGGCCAAGACCAACCAGGAGCGGCTCGAGGAGCTCGTCGGGCGCATCAAGACGCAGGCCGATGAGCTCAAGAAGGCGACCGCCAACTCGACAGCCAAAGGCAACGATCTCGCCGACGATCAGCGCAGGCTCAAGGGGCAGATCGAAGAGCTCGACTTCACCGCCGTTCGATTGGGCGGTCAGGTCGAGGTGATGCGCAAGTTCATGGAGCAGCGCTTTGGGACCACGCTGTTGGCGTTGCCTCCCGACGTGCCCAAAGATCCCAAGGCGATGTTCAAGTACGGCATGGACAAGCTGAAGGCGGGCCAGGTCGACATCGGGCGCGCCGTCCTGCGGCAGTTCGCCCACGAGAACCCCACCGATCCCGACGCACCCAAGGCCCTGCTGGCCATCGGGGACTCCTATCGCACGGCCAAGGACTGGAACAGCGCGCTCAAGGTCTACAAGGACATCTTCGAGCGGTACAAGGACAAGCCCGAGGCTCCCACCGCGCTGTTTCTGGCCGGCAAGGCGCTCCACGACCAGAAGAAGTGCAAAGAGGCGCAGGGGATGTGGAAGTACCTCATCCAGAACTTCCCCAAGTCGCCCGAGTCCACCGAGGCGAAGGGCCTGCTCAAGCTCAAGTGTTGACCCGCTGACCTGATGGCAGAATACAGCGTCATTGTCATCGGAGGCGGTCACGCCGGGGTCGAGGCCGCCCACGCGGCCGCACGGCTCGGACTCCGCGTCTTGTTGCTCACCATGAACGTCGACAGGATTGGCGCGATGAGCTGCAACCCGGCGATCGGCGGCGTCGGAAAGGGGCACCTCGTGCGCGAGATCGACGCGCTTGGCGGCGTCATGGGTCTCGCGGCGGACGCGACGGGCATCCAGTTTCGGCGGCTCAACGCCTCCAAGGGGCCCGCAGTGCGGGCGCGGCGATGTCAGAGCGACAAGGCGCGCTACGCGACGTGGGTCCGCACGTGCCTCGAGGGCACGCCCAACCTCGATCTCAAGCAAGGCACGGTCGAGGACCTGCTGTTCGATGACGGCGGGGCGGTCGTCGGCGTCGTCACCGCGATGGGCCAAGTCTATCGCGCCGCGGCGGTCGTCATCACGACCGGCACCTTCCTTGAAGGCGTCTTGCACGTCGGCGAGCGCCAGAGCGAGGGCGGTCGCGCTGGCGACCCGGCGTCGAAGGGGCTCGTCGGCACGCTGCGTCGGCATGGGCTCGAGCTCGGCCGCCTCAAGACGGGGACGGTGCCGCGGCTCGATGGTCGCACCATCGACTGGGCCTCGCTCGAGGTGCAGCCGGGAGACGATCCACCGGCGACCTTCAGCTTCCATGGCCAGGGCGCCGAGCTGCCCCAGCGCTGCTGCTGGATCACGCAGACGACCGAGCGCACCCACGCCCTCATCCGCGAGAGCCTGCACCGCAGCCCCATGTACTCGGGCCAGATTCAAAGCCGCGGGCCACGGTACTGCCCCAGCGTGGAGGACAAGGTCGTCCGCTTCGCCGACAAGGAGAGCCACAAGATTTTCCTGGAGCCCGAGGGGCTCGACACGGTCGAGATCGACCCCAACGGCATCTCCACGAGCCTGCCCGCCGAGGTGCAACTCGCGCTCGTACGTTCGAGTCCGGGGCTCGAGCGCGCCGAGATCGTGCGCTTTGGCTATGCCGTCGAGTACACCTACGTCGATCCGCGGCAGCTCGACCGCTCGCTTGCCGTGCGTGGGCTGCCGGGGCTGTTCCTGGCGGGCCAGATCAACGGGAC
>SXOX01000328.1 GCA_005776585.1 Pseudomonadota bacterium
AACGAGACGCCGAAGAACGACTGGCCGCGCACCGCCCTGACCTTTGGCGCCGAGAGGAACGCCGCGGAAAGCCGCGCGGTCAATTGCTGCTCGACCAGCTCGGGGCTGCGGCCCGGCCACTCGGTCGTGAGGATGACCTGCGTGTCGGAGAGATCGGGCAGCGCGTCCAGCGGGATGCGGTTGAGTGCGAGCCAGCCGCCGAACCCGAGCCCGACGGCCAGGAACAGCACGAACAGCGGGTGCCGCGCGGACAGTCCGACGAGCCGCGCTACCATGGGCTGCCCTCGCCTCCCGCGGTGCGCAGCCGGCTCTCCGCCGAGAGCAAGAAGAGCCCCGAGGTGACAATGGTGGTGCCCTCGGTCAGGCCGTCGAGCACCGTCATCTGGTCGTTGTCGCGGATGCCGGTCGTGATGGAGACCGGGCGGAGCCGCCCCTCGCCGAGGTCGACGAAGACGAGGCGCCGGGCACCCGCGAAGATGACGGCGTCGGCCGGGACGACGAGCTGGTCCTCCAGGGTGCGCTCGAAGACGACCACGGCGGTGAGGCCTGCGAAGAGCGCGCCGTCGGGATTGGGGACCTGGATGCGGACGCCGAGGGAGCGCGTCTCGGGATCGAGCGTGGGAGCGATGAGCGTGACCGAGCCCTCCACCGAAGACATCTCGGCGATCGGGAAGCGGACCCGGACCGTGGACCCGACGAGCCCGCGGACGATGGCGGCGTCGGGCTCGTAGACGCGCGCGTCGATCCATAGGGGATCGGTGCGCGCAAGCCGCATGAGCGCCATGCCCATGCCCACGGGGCTGCCCTGGACGACCTCCTTCTTGAGGACGACCGCGTCGAACGGCGCGCGGAGCACGAGGGTCGCGGCGGCGCGCCCGGCTTTGACCAGGGCCTTGACCTCGTCCTCGGGCAGGCCGAGCAGCAGCAGGCGGTCGCGGGAGGCGCGCGCCAGCTGGGCCGTGCCAGGGAGGGGCGCCTCGCCTCGGGTCGTGCGGAGCACCGCGAGGTACTCGGCGACGGCGGCGCGAACCTCGGGGCTCGTGATCTCGACGAGCGGCTCACCGGCTTTGACGCGGTCGCCCACGGCGCCGACGTGGAGGCGGTCGATCCAGCCCGTGGCACGCGCGAGGACATCGACCTGGCCGTCCTCGGCAAACGTCGTCATCCCGGGCGCGACGACGCGCGCGGTGACCGTGGCGCGACCGACCTTGGCGGTGACGACGCCGATGCGCTGGCGCCGGAGATCGTCGACCAGGATCGTGCCGGTCGCGAGCTCGCCCTGCTTCACCGGGACGAGGTCCATGCCACAGAAGGGACACTGACCCGGCGCAGGCGCCTTGACCGCCGGATGCATCGGGCACGTGTAGTGGACGATGCGCTCCGGGTCCGCCGTCGCCTCGTGGGCGTCGCTCACGTGACCGGCGTGCGGCGACGGTGCCGCCGCGGGCGGGGGGCTCCCGGAGAACCAGGCCATGAGCTGAGCGCGGTACGTCGTCGCGCCGATCCCGACCGCAATGAGCACACCGAGTGACGGAAGCATGGGCAAGAGGACATCGTGCCACCGCCGGACGTGTCGCGGGGCGGGCGGGGGTGACTCGGGCACGGCGGCGGGAGTCGGCTCGACCTCGGGGGCTTCTGCGCTCATGGGGTCCCTCCCCCCGGCATGCGCCCGGCGGCCAGATCGAGGAGCAGAGCGCCGACCACGAGACGGCGCCGGAGGTCGATGCGGCTCATCTCGGCGTCGAGGACCGCCTCCGCCGCGAGGACCACCGGGTCGATGCCCATGGTCGCTTCACCCATGCCTCCGCCGCCGCGGTAGGCGGCAGCGGCGAGCTCCAGACTCTTCTTCGCCGACGGGAGCAACCGGCGATCGACGACGTCGAGCGCGGCCCGAACCTCGACGAGCTCGGCGTGGCGTTCGGCGACCTCCTGCGAGACGCGATCGCGCGCCGTCGCCGCGTTCGCGGTGGCCTCCTCAACCCGCAGGCGGGCACCCTCGACCATCGCGCGACGACGGTCACGAGCGAACGGCAGTTCGATGCTGAAGGTGACCGAGGGCCACATCATGGGGTCGTCGGGCATGGTGTTGAGCTGCACGCCAACGGTCATCATTGGCCGCGTCATCACCTCGGCGGCCTCCACCTCCGTCTTCCGCGAGGCGATACGGGCCTCGGCGGCGCGGAGCTCGGGGCGCGCGCGGTGCGCGGCGGTGATGAGCCCGTCGAGCGGCAGCAGCTCCGTGGGGCGCGCGTCCAGGATAGAGTCGACATCGACCGTGCTGGTGGCAGTGGCGTGCTGCGTCGGTGGTCGCCGATGGGCGAGCGTGGCCAAGCGGGCCAGCGCGACGCGCGCCATCCGCTGCGCCAGGAGTCGATCCCGGTCCGCGCGCGCCTTCTCGGTCTCGGCTCGCACCGCCTCCCGCGGGCTGCCCTTGCCGGCCGAGACCCGACCGACGGCGGCGCGCGCCATGAGCTGCATGAGGTCGTGGTGCCGGACGAGCACGCGCTGCATGGCGACGGCGGCGCCGTACTCGACCACGGCCTCGCCCGTCATGCTCGCCAGCATGCGGCGCATCGCCTCGCGATCGTGCGCCATGGCCTCTGCGGCCTGCAGCGCGGCGCGAGCGCGAGCCTCCAGGCCCGAGGTCCACGGAATCGGCTGGCGGTAGCCGATCATTTGACCGCGCCCGGTGTGGATCGCGAGCGGGGAGAGGCCGACTTCGAGCATGGGGTCCGGCGCTCCAAGCTCCTCGCGCGCCATCGCGGCCATGGCCCGGACCGCAGCGCGCATGGCGTGGAGGTCCGGGTTGCGCGCGAGCACGTCAGCGATGGCCTCGCGCACGGTGAGCGCCGTGGTGAGCGACGGCGCTGGCTCAGGCGTGAGTGCTGGCTCGGGGGCCATGAGCGCGTCGATTGAGAGCGTGCGCTCGGCGACCCACGCGGGCGTGCAGGCGGACATGAGCACGACGAGGGCCCAGAGGCGGTGGGGATGCGACAGATTCACAGGGTCCTCCGATCCGGGGCCGAAGCCGAGGTCCAGATCGATGCAACAGCCGGGCCGTTGCGCCATCGACGAAGCCACGGCGGAACCTCGAAGGAGGCGCCGTGGCGTCAAGACGACGAGGACAGTGTGCTAGCAGCGGATGCTGCGGGTATGGAGAGGCGCAGATGCGCGAGAGGGCGGTGACGCGGCAACCGCGAGCGGTGCGTTGGTCGGCGCACGGCGATCGAGGCTGAGGGCGACGGGCACCGCGAAGGCCAAAGGCTGCGACTGCGGCCCGGGCTCGGGGGTGGTCATGACCGCCGCGCTGGGCGTGTGCACCGGCTGAGGCGCGACGCCATCGGGGCAACAGCACGGGTCGACCCACGTGGCCTCGGTCGGCGGCTCGTCCGGGTCACAGCAGCAGCCGTCGGACTCCGTGGCGGGCTCGCACTCGGCGACACAGGCGGCCGCGACCCGACTGACGGGTTCCGCGACGAGCGTGAGAACCAGGAGCGATGCGAGCGTAGACCTCACGTAGCGAAGATACCGCGGAGGAGGGGCATGCGCAAGGCGTTGAAACCGGGACGGTCCTGATATGTTGACTTTAGGTGCGCGCCAGGAATGTCAACATGTCAGGACCGTCCCCCTAGGTCATGCGATCGGCAGTTGCACAGTACGACGTAAATATCGTATCATAGGATGTTGAGCTGCGGGCGCGTTCCGTGGCCAGGAGCACCGCATGTCATCGCAGCCCGCACCGACCCCGACCCCGCAAGCCGCGCCCGAGTCGACCACCTCGCAGAGCATCGGCGGCTCCACTCCGGCGCCGAGCGCGCCGTCGGCCGGTCCGCGCGGCGGACGCCGCGTCCAGCTCAAGGTCCTCTCGTACAAGGAGGCTTCTCAACGGCTCTCGCCGACGTCGTCACAGGGCGAGCAGGTCGCGCAGCAGGGCCTCTCGGGCTCGGGCTCAGCGCCCGATGCGGGCATTGCCTCGCGCGTCGAATCGGCCACGGGCACCTCGGTCAGCCACGCGAGCGTCCGCAGCGACCCCGCCGCGCAGGAGGCGTGCAAGACGCTCGGCGCCGAGGCCTACACGTACGGCTCCGACGTCGCGCTGTCCTCGCCCAACGTACCCACGAGCACGGTCGCCCACGAGCTGGCGCACGTGGCGCAGCAGACGGGCCAGCCCAGCGGGCAGACGCAGATGAAGTCGGGCGGCGGAGGCTCCGGCAACCTCGAGTCGGAAGCGGACAACGTGGCCACGGCGGCGCTGTCCGGCGGGCAGGCCTCGGTCACGGCGATCGGGGGCCAGAGCGTGCAACGCAAGCCCGATCCGGCACTCAATGGGACCGAGGAGGTCAAGAGCGACCAGCCGCCGCCGGACCCGGCGTGGGTAACCAACGACACGGAGGCCGCGCAGAAGACGCACAAGGCGGAGCTCCAGCAGCTTATCCGCTATCTCAAGGGCTCGACGCGCAAGAGCGACGTCACGGGCTGCCTCCAGATCCTGCGCAACTACGACCTACAAACCATCGTCGGCATGTGGAACGCCGTTTGGGCGATGGACGCCAAGGGCGAGTGGCTCGACGACATCCTGTCGAATCTCCACTACGACCACATGAAGTCCTATCCGCGCGAGGTGACAGGCACGATCCTTTCGGCCAACCTCAAGTGGCGGTGGCAGAAGCTCGTCGACCTCACGAGCACGGGCTTCCTGAATGGCGTCTCCGACGACGAGGCTGCCTACGGCTACCTCATCCTCAAGGACCTGCCGCAGGCGTGGATTCAGGAGTTCCAGGAGAAATTCCCAAAGCACGCAGGGCAGCTCTACGCCAACCTCGAGAAGAGCACGCGGACCAAGATCGACGCGGCGGTCGACCCGGCGCAGGAGAAGAAGCTGCGCGACGCCGAGATGGCCAAGCGCAAGGACGTCGCCGCCGGTGAGGCCTACATGGCGAGCCGCGGGACGGACGCCAAGAACACGATCGAGGCGGATCTCAAGTGGGTGCGCTCGCGGCTCTCGGACAAAGAGGACGCGGTCGGCATCCTCAACAAGCTCGTGGGCAGCTTGCGGCGCGACGGCTCGGGCACCGAGCTCGGCCTGTTCGCCCGTGCGATGGAGGAGACGAACAAGGTCAACTGGTGGCTCGAGAAGCTCAAGCCGGCCAACTACCCGGACGGCGAGCCGCTGCGGGCCTTCCTGCACATCCTGCGTCGGCGCCCGCCCGAGGCTGCCCTCAAGACGTGCGAGGAGCTGCTGTCCACGGGCTTCCTCGGGCTCTTTCCGCCGAACGCGGCCGAGGCGAAGCTCGCCTACGACATCATCCGCATGCAGCCACCCACGGTGCAGAAGCGGCTGCGGGAGCTCGACAACGGCAAGTTCCTCGAGCGCATGGAGACCAAGCTCGGGACGAGCGTCGTCACGGACAAGAACCAGTTCACGCTGGACGCCAAAGGCCAGCTGGCCACGGGCGGCTTTGGCACTGCGAGCTCGGACGCCGAGGCGCAGCGCAACCTGGAGGCGGACAAGCTCCTGACGAGCAACGAGGGCGGCAGCTGGGACCGCTTCATGAAGCTCGTGGGCGAGCTCGAGAAGGGTGTCACCCCGACCAACGCCAAGACTGCGTATCAGACTCTGGGTGCCGAAGGTCTCCAGGTCCGCCAGGCGATGGTGCGACGGCTCGACGCGCTGAACGTGATCGAGTCGATCATGAACAAGCTCGGCTTCGACTTCATCTGGTCGGAGGAGAATCGCCTTACCACGGTCGGCATTCTCCACGCCCGCGATCCGATGCGGTCGGTCGCGCACATCCAGCGGCTGCTGGACCGTGGCATCGACCTGTTCCTGTTCTACACCGGCTCCATCTCCGCGGCCGAGGCGTACTACGCGGCAAACCTCATGAAGGCGCTGCCGCCCGAGTATCGCAAGCGGGTGCAAGAGCAGAATCCGGAGTGGTGGGGCCTGATTACGGGGAACCTCAACGCCAGCCAGAAGGGCCAAGAGGACCTCAACTTCTACGGCGGTGGCGAAGGCGGTGCCGACCGCATCTCCATCCTGTCGCAGCTGACCACGCCCGATCTCTGGACGGGACCCGAGGCCCAGCTCGAGAACGTGGCCAAGATGGCGGCGGCCGCCGGTCACCGCAAGCTCGTCTACGACACCGCCAAGTCGATGAACCAGCTCACGGCGAAGAAGGCGCTGCTCGTCAAGCTGAAGATCTGCGACGAGAAGGGCGACTACACGGCCAATAACGTCAACGCCGACGGCAAGGTCGCCGAGGTCGGCTTCTTCCAAAAGGTGGGTGCGGGCGGAAGGCTCCTTGGGAATGCGCTCACGCACAGCAATCTCAAGGAAGGCTCGATAACCAACGTCAATCTGAACGACGTGCAGACCGTCATGGGCGGGAGCGTCTCGGGCATCAAGTTCGCCAAGCCGACGACCGAGCAGGAGAAGAATCGGACCAATCGGGTCGACCTCACCTTCCAGCGGCGTGCCGGCACGCTCGACCTCACGATCCCGGGGCTGGCCATCGAGTCGGTCGCCATGCAGTCGGGCGAGACGACGCTCAAGACCGGTCCCCTGAGCACCGGACTCGTCAAGATCAAGGCCACGTTCCCGACGGAGCAACATCCGGAGCAGGCAGCCTCGTTCTCGGTGCTCATCGAGGACCCGATCATCTCCGAGCTGCTGTTGGTCGCGCCCGGCAGCATGGTCGCGGCCAAGCGCATCTCGCTCAAGCGGCTCTCCGTGCGCATGTCGGAGATGCCGGCGCTCGCCAAGGACGTCAAGACGCCGGCCGAGGCGGAGGCCGCGGTCAAGAACCTGCTGCCGGCCAAGAGCATCCAGCAGGCCATCTGGGAGTTCATCTCGCTCTACGACCTGCGCTCGATTGGCAGCAAGGCGACCGAGAATCTCACAGGCGCCGTTCCACCGGCGTTCAAGGGTCCCGGAGGCATCGAGCTCATCGCGAGCGAGCTGAACATCGAAGGGCTCACCACCAGCGGCGGCTTCCACGCGGACAAGATCTCGGTCGCTGGCGACATGTCAGTCAAGGTCGACAACCTCCGCTCGGAGGCGATGAAGACCAAGAAGGGCGTGCTGCAAGGCCGAATCACCTCGGCGCAGGCGCGAATCAAGGCATTGGAGACTACGACGCCGCGCTCGACGACCGACGAGCACGAGCTCAAGCGGCTCCAGGGCCAGGTCACCGGCTGGCAGACCGACATCAGCGGCATCGACGCGCAGCTACCGGCGATCGAGGCCGAGGACAAGGAGCTGCTGGACCTCTACCTTCGCCAAAAGAACGGCGTAACGCTCTCGAAGGACCAGCTCGCGCGCCTCCAGGTGCTCCAGGCCAAGAGCGGCGCGGGCGGCGTGGCGCTCACGATGGGCGCCCTCACGATGGAGGGCGTGGGGACCGAGGCGGGCAAGTCGACCGGCAAGGTCGAGATCGGCGGCATCTCCGCGGTCGGTACGACCAATCAGGTCGGGATGAGCTTCCTCAACAACCCCGCGATCGCCTCGGCCATGGGCACGGGCAGCACGCCGGCGGGCAAGGGCCCCACGACCTTCAACGGGGACCTCCAGATCGAGCGCATCAAGGCGACGGACGTGAATGTCGGCGGGAGCGTGCCGAACTACGGGGCGCTGTCACAACGCAAGACGAATCTGGAGGGCGTCGCCGAGGGCGAGCGCACCGCGGCCATGACGCGCGAGCTGGCCAACTTGCAGTGGCAGTGGACGCAGAAGGTCAAAGACGGCAGCACGTTCGGTGACGTCGTCAAGCGCCTCCTGTTGCTGGACCAGAAGGGCGAGGTGGCCCTTCAGCAGAGCCCACGCGATCTGGCGGAGCGCGAGCGGCTCAAGAACCTCATCCGCGGCGAGGCCACGCACATCGACTCGATTGATGTGCGCGGAGTCGCGATTACGGCCAAGGGCAAAAACGACAGCAAGAGCAGCGATCCCAACGACGCGGGGCCCCAGACCTCGAGTTCGTCGGTCGCAGGCGAGTTCGGGCTCTCCGTCGGCGAGATCGAGGCGTCGGGCATCAAGGCGGGCGGTACCGAGATCAAGAAGATCACGGCCACCGATCTGTCGGGCTCGGCGGATCTCACGCTCGCCATCGATGGCGACCGGCGTACAGGTCAGATGAAGCACGGCCACATGGAGGCCGGCAGCTTCAAGATGGAGGGCATCAAGACCGGCGGGGACGTCGGCACGACGATTGGCGAGGTGTCGCTGACGGGCGTGAAGATCGACGCGTCGACCGTGGACGAGGGCGGAAAGATAGCCATCGAAGCGGCGTCCATCGAAGCGAAGGGCGTCTCGATACCGCCCAAAATCGATCAGATGCGCTCGGAGCTTGCGCGGCTCGAGAAGGAGCTCAAGGACATCGAGGCGTCCAAGGACCCCACGGCCGGGGCGTTGCACAAGGCGCGGATTACCGAGCTGATGACGCAGATCAGCGACTACGAGGCGATGCCCGGCAAGATCGGCGCGCTGATGGGCGAGATCAAGTCGCTGACCGACCAGAAGAAGAAGGCCAAGACCAAGCCCGAGAAGGAGAAGATCGGCGCCATCCTCTTCGCCAAGGAGGCCGAGCTCGCCGCGCTCAAGAAGGAGCTCGAGGGTCTGGAGTCCAGCAAGAAGATCGCGGGGACGGGCGCGGGCCCGGACGTGAGCCTCAAGGACGTCAAGGTCTCGGCCAGCGGGCTCGGCAACGTGCTCGACGACCAATGGGAGCTGGCGGGGAAGGTGCTCGACCTCAACCTGCACCTCGGGAGCCTGAACCTGACGTCGCCGTTTGCGCTTGCCTCGCCGAGCTCGCGCTTCGAGGCCAAGACGGCCAAGCTCAACACGCTGGACGTGGGGGTGAAGGTCCGCATCGACAAGAAGGAGCCGGCCGATGGCGCCGGACCCGGCTACAAGGTCACGCCCATCCTGCTCGAGCGCCTGGATCTCGCCTCGGCGAGCGCCACGGGTCTCTCGCTGTCGATGCCGGTCGGCGAGGAGGTGCTGGACCTCGAGATCCCGAGCGCCACGCTCTCGGGCGTCCACGCGGACGGCATCCCGCTCGAGAACTTCGACCCGGTGACGTTCACCGGCAACTTCCACGTGGATCAGGCGCAGGCCTCGCTCAAGGCCAAGCTCGGCAAGGACCTGCAGGTCAGCGGCAAGGTCAACCTGACCAAGCGGCTGTCGATCGCGGCGGTCGAGGGCGGCGGGCTGTCGTTCGATCCGGGCAACGTGGACGTGCAGGACCTCAAGGTGAAGGCGGGCGCGCTTGGGCTCACCGCCAACCTGCGCGGCCTGCAGACCAAGGTCGACCTCAACCGCGAGACGGGCGCGCTGGACGTCAAGGGGCCCATCGGCACGCTGTCGGTCGCGAACGTGAACTGGAACGGGGGCGGGCGCAGCGTCAAGATGGACAGCGGCGCGCTGGTTGGCGTCGAGGTCGACGCGAGCGTCAAGCTCAACCCGACCGTGCTCCAGAAGAAGATGCGCGGCGAGTACCCGGGTGAAGATGAGCTCGTCAAGGAGTTCACGCTCAAGTCGCTCACCGTTCAGCGCGTGCAGGGCAGCGGGCTGCACTACAAGGACGCCGACCGCACGGTGGACCTCGTCAGCGGGACACTGAACAAGGTCAAGCTCACGAACTACACGCTGGGCAAGAAGGGCTTCCACTTCTCGGCCGGTGAGAAGGGCGAGAAGGGTTCGAAGGCCGTCAAGATCGACGGGCTCAACATCGTGCAGGGTGGCCTGTCAGCCAACGTGGACGCCACGGTGGACAGCATCACGGTCGACGGGCTCAACGACGGCACCATCGACGCCAAGATCGATGGCGTCAACGCGAACGCGAAGCTCAAGCAGGACGGCAAGGACCTCGCGACCGTCACGCTGGGCGGCGAGCCTGGGAAGGGCGGCAACGCCAGCTTCAAGATGACGCCAGATGGGAAAATGACCTTTGGCGTCGGCGTGCCGTCGCTGGCGGTCGCGGGCGTCGACTACGTGGGCCAGACCGAGGATGGCAAGGCGCTCGACGTCAAGATCAAGAAGGCGACCCTCGAGGGCGCGAACGTCAACGCGGGCGTGCTCATCCCGCCGGGAACCGACAAGACGGCCCGCACGATCTCGGTGGATCTGAACGTCCAGACGACGCGCATGGCCGTAAACGATGTCTACATCGGGTACGGGGACCTGGGCATCGACATGAAGCAGGGCGCGCTCAACGGCTTCCGCATCGGTAAGCCGGGCACCGCCGGCAAGCCGGGGCAATCGCTGCACGTCGACATCGAGCAGACCGCGCCGGACGCCAAGGGCGAGCGCAAGTCCAAGCTCAAAGGCCTCACGGGCTCGGTTGGCATGTCGGGGGCGAGCCTCAGCGACGTCGAGGCGGCCATCCCGGGGATCCTGCAAGGGCGCGGCGGGGCCAGCGTCGGAGCGATGGACATTGATTTCCTGTCGAAAGACGAGATGAAGTACAGCCTTCAGTGGCTCAAGCTCCATCCGACCGACGCCGTGGTCAACAAGGTCTGGCGCCTCTCGGGCCCGAACGTGAGCGTGAGCAACCTGTCGGTCACGGGGAACAACGGCGGTCCGGCCATCAGCGGGAGCAATGGGCCCACTGGGAGCAAGGTCAACATCGCGCACGTCGAGGGACAGATCGACGCGAGCAAGACGGGCGGTCAGCTCGACGCGACCGCGGCGACCAAGGGCAGCTCGCCGACGGGCCGCTTCGACATCGACCTCTCGACCGTCAGCAACATGAACGGCGCCATCATGGTCAAGCTGCCAGGCGGCTTCGTCATCCCGATCCCGTTCGACAACGGGCACCTGCTGTTCGACCCGAACCGCATGAAGATGCCGGAGCTACCAGGGATCTTCTCGTGGATGCCGGCGTCGGCCTACTACGAGCTCGTGAAGCTGGTCGTCAACGGCATCGCCGGGTGGCTCGACAAGAAGCTCAGCATCCAGCGCATCGCCGAAGACCAGATCGAAGGCATCATGAACCAGGCGACGCCGCCGAAGGGTGCCGAAGACGCGGTCACGCTCCAGCAGACGCTCGACAAAGCCATTCGGGACAACTTCGCGCTCGGCCTCGGGCTCGATGCGTTCGCCACCGGCGGCAAGGGGCTCGGGCGGACCATCGTCGACGAAGGCGAGAACCTGATGTTCCGGCTCTTCGATAAGGTCACCGGTTGGGACGTCGCCGACCATCACCGCGAGGAGCTCACGCAAGAGCGGATCAAGACCTTGCGCCAGTGGATCGACCAGGTCGGCCTCGGCGGCGGGCTCGGGTGCGCAGGCCCGTTCGAGGGCCAGTTCATCCCGAACGACAAGGCCAAGCCCGCGACGAACTTCGGCGGCAAGGCGGATCTCGGGCTGTCGCTCTCGGGCACGCTTGGCACGTCGCTCGACGCGAAGCTCAAGGCGGGCGTCACCGGACTCTGGCTCGTGAGCGGCGGGACCACGGTGAAGGTCAAGAAGATCAACACCGGCGTCGATCTCAGCATGCAGGACAAGAAGAACACGTTGGGTGGCAAGGTCGGCGTCGGCTTCTCGGTCGATGAGATTGATATCGAGTCGAAGAAGTGAGCCTGGAGATTCTCTCAGACATCGACGCGGCGGTCGCCGAATCGCCCGAGGGCGCGCGCATTCCGCTCGGAGCGATGGCGCTCGGCACGCTGGTGCACCTCGAGCCGGCGACGGCGCTCGCGCGCTTCGAGGCGTTGCCGGAGCCCGTAGCGCGCGTGGTCATCTTGCAAGCCGCGGGCTTCGGGCGCGTGTTGACCCCCGAGGTGGCGACCGCCTTTCGAGCCCGGCTCGCGCCGCTGGCCACGGGCGACTGGAACGCGCGCGACCTGCCTCTGGCGCTCTGGGCCGGGAGCGACTGGGTCGAGGCGATCTTGCCGACCTTGGATCCGCTGTTCGACGGCTGGCGCGTCATCTGCGGCGCGCTCGACGCGGGCCTCGGCACCGACTGGACCTCGGGCCTGGCGTTGGCCGAGAGATGGCTGGCCACGTGCCCCAACGGCCTGGACCGGGCCCGCCTGGCGCTGCTGCGCGCACGACTGGAGGCCGACGACGCCGAGGCGTTGGCCCTGACCTCGACCATTCAGGACCCGGCGATACGGCTGGAGGCATGCTTCGAGCGCGCGGTGCGCGCCCTGCGCGGGTTGTCACCGGCGTGGGCGGCGATCGCCACGCTGCCGGAAGCGGACTCGGCCGCCATGCTCGGACCGCTCCTGCCGCTGCGCCGCGCCGCCATCCTGGCGCGCACCGGCACCGAAGGAGCGCAGGTGGCGCTGGATCAGGCGTTTTCAGGGCTCGAGGCGCAGCCGGTGGACTACCGCGCGAAGGTCACCGGCGACTACGCGTTTGCAGGTGCCGCCATCGGCGTGGAGGCCGCGACGCGCGTGGTGGACCGGCTGCAGCGCGACGTCGCGGTGCTCAAGTCCGCGGCCCGCGGCACGGCGGTCTACGCCACGGTCGACGGCCTGCGCTGGCTCTCGGCGCGCGCGGCGCTGGCGAAGCTCCTTCCGACGCTGCGAGCACTCGCCAAAGCCGTGGACGACGACGCAGCGGCTCCCGGAATTCACGCCGCCATGGTGCAGCTCGCGGTGCTGAACGACGACGTGCCGACCGAGGCGATGATCGCGGCCTTGGGAGATCGGCTCGCCCGCCAGCACGCCGTCGCGGGCGGTCACACGACGCTCTCGCGGGCCGGGCGCACGTTGGCATCCGTCAAACCCGACGCGGCGCGAGACCTCGCAGCGCGACTACGCGACCCGATTCAGCGCGTCATGTGGCACGTGGGGCGATTGCAGGCCTGCCTCGACCGGTAGGTTCGGCCGACCGAGCTCAGCCAGCAATCGCCGAGAGCCCAGCCCGATCCTTGACGAACATCCCCTTGCCCTCGATGAGGCCCTCGGCTCGCAATCCAGCCTCCACCCGACAGAGGGTCTCGGGTCGCATCGCCAGGGCGCGTGCGAGGACCCGGCGCGGAATGCCCAACGGATAGGGACCGAGCCCGGCCCGCTCGCGGTCGAGCAGGAACTGCGCGAGCCGGGTGCGCACGGGACCAATGGTGCAAGCGCGGTCCGCATCTCGGGCGACCAGCTCGCCTTGAGCCAGCTCGAACCAGAGCCGAACGAAGCGCTCCTGGCCAACCAACGCTCGCAGCGGGCCAATCGCCATCGCGCAAACCTCGGTCCGACCGACGGTGACCGCAGACGCCGGCTCGGCCAGCTCCCGCAGTGAGCTCCAGCCGACCACCGCGCCGGGCCCCCGAAGCGCGCACCACCGCTCGGCACCGCGATCGTCGTTGGCACTAAACACGACAACGCCACGACGGACAAAGCCGACGACGTCGCCCCGCTGGCCTTGGCGCAGCAGACGCGCACCGGCCCGATGGCGAACCGGCACCATCGGGCATCGGCCGGGCGACGCTGTACGCCCAATTGGACAATCCGCGCAACTCGTAATCGCTGGACGCATGCCGAGACCATAGGTCGACGACCGGGGTCTCGACAAGGTGTCGCCGCAAGATAATTGGAATCTGAAGAGAAATTGATCCGCGTCAATGAAACTGGCGACCCTGCGCGATAGGGATTCGCCGCGATGGAGGAGATCGCCATGGACCACGCCAAGCCCGCTGCGCAGGACACGTCAGACACCCTCACCCGGCTGCGATGCGAGATTGATGGGCTGAACAGCGAGCTGGTCTCGTTGCTGTCGCGACGGGCGCAAATCGCACTCGAGATCGCCGGGCGAAAGCGCGCCGTGGGTCGCCCCGTACACGATCCGGAGCGCGAGTTGGTGATGATGGCGAGCACCTTGGATCGCAACCCGGGCCCGTTCTCCAACGAGGTCGTGGCGCACCTGCTCAACGAGGTGGTCAAGGCCACCGTCGCGCTGATGAACGGCGAGGAGCGGTCGACGCTGACCGTCGCGCGGACGCAAAACTCGAAGGACACGATCGTCACGGTCAAGGGCGTCGACGTCGGCGCCGAACCGGTCCTCATCGCGGGGCCGTGCTCGGTGGAAGGCGAGGTCCAGGTCGAGCAGTCGGCGCGCTTTCTGGCCTCGCGCGGCGTGCGACTGATGCGCGGGGGCGCCTTCAAGCCGCGCACCTCGCCGTATGAGTTCCAAGGGCTCGGGCGGCGAGGGCTTGAGTTGCTGTCCTGCGCCGCGCGACGCCACGGACTGGGGGTCGTGACCGAGATCGTCGATCCGCGCCACGTCGAGCTCGTCAGCGCCCACGCGGACCTGCTCCAGGTCGGTGCGCGGAACATGCAGAACTTCGAGCTGCTGAAGGCCCTCGGAAGCGCCGGCCGGCCCGTGCTCCTCAAGCGCGGACTGGCGGCGACGCTCGACGAGCTGCTCCATGCCGCGGAGTACGTCGCGTCCCACGGCAACACGCGGTTGGTGCTCTGTGAACGGGGCATCCGGACGTTTGAGCGCTCGACTCGAAATACGCTGGACGTTTCGGCGGTGCCACTGCTCCGACGCATGACCCACCTGCCGGTCCTCGTGGACGTGAGCCACGCCGCGGGCCGGCGCGACATCCTGGCGGACCTCGCGCGCGCCGCGTTGGCGTCGGGTGCCCATGGGCTCATGGTCGAGGTGCACCCCTGCCCCGCCGTCGCGCGCTCGGATGCCCAGCAGCAGCTCGACTTCGCCGAATTCGACGACTTGCTGAGCACATTGCGCCGCCCCATGCCGGGGTTACGGCTCGACACCTGCCCCTCACTTGCCGCGCCAGCCGACTGGCGCATGAAAGGACCGTGACGTGCGCTACCCCTCCCATCGTGTGAACGCCCTCCCCCTAGCCGAGCGGCCCGTCCGCTTCTCGGTGGCCTGCAACTTCGATCCCGAGCTCATCGAGCAGGTAAAAGCGTACCCGGTTTACGAGGTCTTCGGGAAGCTGACGACCGACTACTTTGGCGGAGGCCGCCCGTCGTTTTACCTGCCGAGCGTGGACCGGAAGCAGCTCACGCGCACCGTGCAGCGCGCGCACCGCGAGGGCATCGAGTTCAACTACCTCCTCAACTCGTCCAGCATGAACAACGTCGAGTTCACAACGCAGGGACAGCGCGAGCTGCGAAAGCTGCTCGACTGGCTGTCGGACATCGAGGTCGACACCATCACGGTCTCAAACCTGTTCTTCCTGCGCCTCATCAAGCAGCGGTATCCCCACTTTGGGGTGCGGGTGAGCTCCCACCGCGAGACTGACAACGCGCGCAAGGCGCGCTTCTGGGAGGACAACGGCGCGGACTGCATCGTGATCTCAGAGACGACGATTCACCGCGAGTTCGAGGTGCTGGCCGCGATGCGCGAGGCGGTCAAGGTGGACCTGTCTCTCATCGTGAACAACTGGTGTCGGCAGGACTGCGCCATTGCCTCCAATCACGCCGTGCTGCTCTCCAACGCGTCGCGCAACGACAAGCAGCATCTTCCGCTCGACTACTGCTCGGTCTACTGCAACGCCTACCGGCTGGAGGAGCCGGTCAACTACGTACGCGCCAACTGGATCCGGCCCGAGGACCTGGAACGGTACGTGCGGCTGGGCTACACGAACTTCAAGATCGTCGAGCGCAATACGCCGACGGACCTCCTCGCGCTGCGGGTCCGGGCGTACCACCAGAGGCGCTACGACGGCAACCTACTGGATCTGGTCCAGAACTATGCATACCCGAAGTCGAGCATGAAGACCCAGCAGGACAAGGACTCCTTCTCGCTCAAGCGGATGGCGCGTTACTTCTTGAAGCCGTCGCAGGTCAACCTGCTGCGGTTCTCCCAGGTGGTCGAGATGGGGCGCTCCCTGTCGATGCTGTACCCGCGCACCGGCGACAATCCTGTGTACATTGACAATCGGGCGCTGGATGGGTTCCTCGACCGCTTCGAGGAGCTCGGCTGCGAGGCGCTGGATTGCGAGACCTGCCGCTACTGCCATCGCTTCGCCGAGGAGGCCGTGACCATTGACCCGACGTGGCGACAAGAGATGACGGCGATCTTTGATCAGGTGCTGCACGACCTGCACGACGGGTCGCTGTGGGAACGCTACACGCGAACTCTGAAGCGCGTGCTGCTCGGGCACGGCTTTGGCGCGCAGGAACGCGCGCGCCAGGTGCCGCGGTGGCCTGGCGCTGGTGGCGAGGCCGTGCCGCGTCTGGAGAAGCGCGAGGCTCGGGGTCGCCCGGTCGCGACAGCGGTCACGGCATGCTCCGGTTGTCGTCCGGCCGGTGCACGCAGCGTCGGCAACGATGGGCCAGCCCCTGAGACGTTGTGTCAGTCGTGAGAATCGCGCCCAGGCGAGGTTGACGTTCCCAACGCCATCGGCAACGCTTGGGGCATGCGCTGGCTTGGCTTAGCGGTTCTCGTGCTCGTGCTCGGGGGGTGTGTCCCGATTCCCGTGAGCGCCGAGTGCCGCGCTCGCATGAGTGAGTGCCTCCGCGACTGCCCCGATAGCCGGCCGCTGTACCCAGACCTGGAGCGGAGCGAGCCGCGCGACACGCGCACCGACTGCCACAAGCGCTGCCACGCCCTCTGCGGCGCGATCTTCTGAGCGCGTGGGACAGCGGAACCTCCAGGTGCGCCTTCTTGGTGAGCAGGACGTCGACGCGTACCTGGCTCACCTCATGCGACACGAGGCGGAGTCGGGCACCGACGGCGAGCTGCCTTATGGACCCTATGGCCGGCAAGGCTGGCCACCCCAGGCGGAGCTGCGCGAGCGGACGCTGCTGCGGTGGCAGACACCGCTCGACGGCCTCGGCTGGCGCCGTGCTTGGGGCCTGTGGCACGGCGCGGCCGTCGTCGGGAGCGTCCACCTCGCCGGCGGTGAGCTCGAGACCTGCTTGCATCGTGCGGTGCTTGGCGTCGGTCTCGAGCGCGCCTACCGCGGCGCGGGCCAAGGGCGGAGGCTCATGGAGGCCGCCATCGCCTGGGCTGAGGACGAGCCGCGGCTCGACTGGATCGACCTCGGCGTCTTCGAGGGCAACGACCGCGCGCTCGCGCTGTACCTGCAGCTCGGGTTCGTCGAGAGAGGCCGGGCCGTCGACCAGTTCCGCGTGGACGGGGTCCACATCACGGACATACAGATGAGCCTCGCGGTCGGAGCCCGCGGGACGATTCGACCCGACTGAGCGCATATCGATCCCAATCGTGCCGCTACCGCACATGCGTAGGGCGAGTGGGCGTTGGCACGGTCGACGCAAGAAGTCCGCGGGTCATGCACGAGAAGCTCAACCAGTGGGTCGCGCGGCACGACCGAGAGCCGGGTGCGGCGCCGGCGCCCTCGTGGCGCGACGGGCCCAGCGTGGAGCGCGTGCGGCAGCTGCCGGCCGCGTGGGCCGACGGCGTGCGATCGTTCTATGACGCGCTGCATGCGGAGCCCGGTTGCCCGGACGTGTGTCACGGGACGGCATGCAGCTTCCCGGACGGTCACGCCCCTGCGAGCTCGTTCCCCGCCGGCCGAATCGTCCGATGCCTGGGTCGCTGCGCTGAGGCGCCGGTTCACGGCCACGGCGAGTCACGGCCCATCGCTCGCCGCTCGCTGCTCGAGCCGGCCGCAGTGCTACGTCACCTCGTCGGCGAGGGTCCAACGGACTGGGCGACCGAGTACGCCCTCCCTGACGGTGAGGCGATCCTCGGGGCCGTCGCGGCCTCGAGCCTTCGCGGTCGCGGCGGCGCGGCGTTCCCCACGGCGGTCAAGTGGCGCGCCGCCCGAGAGACTCCCGCGCCCGACCGATTCCTCATCGCCAATGGCGACGAAGGCGATCCCGGCGCCTACATCGATCGGCTTCTGCTGGAGGAGGCGCCCCACGCCGTACTCGCTGGGGTCGTCGCGGCCGCGCGGGCCATCGGTGCGCGCCAGGCCGTCGTCTTCGTGCGCCACGAGTACCCACGGGCTCAGGAGCGCTTGCGTACCGCGCTGGCGGAGGCCGAGGCCAACGCGTGGCTCTCCGGCACCTCGGTCACAGTCGTCAGCGGCGGCGGGTCGTACGTCGCCGGCGAGGAGACGGCGTTGCTGGCGTCGCTGATGGGCCTGCGCGCCGAGCCGTGGCCGAAGCCCCCCTACCCCGCGCAGCGTGGCCTGTTTGGGCTGCCAACCGTCGTACAGAACATCGAGACCCTGGCGCTCGTCCCCTGGCTCGTGCGCACGGGCCGTCCCGCCAACATGAAGGCGCTCTCCCTCTCGGGCGCCGTGCCGTGGCGAGGCGGTCTGGAGGTGCCGTTCGGCGTCACCCTGGCGGAGGTGCTCGCGGCCGCGGGTGGTCCACTGCCGGGTCGGCCGTGGCGCATGGCGCTCGTCGGCGGTCCGATGGGCCGCCTGATTCCCGCAGCGCACTTCGCCGGGACCCGTCTGGCCTACGACACGCTGCCCGGCCTCGGCCACGGCGGCATCGTCGTACTCGACGAGAGTGTGACCGCGCGCGCGCTCTTCGAGCACCTCGCCGAGTTCGCCCGGAGCGAGTCCTGCGGCAACTGCACGCCGTGCCGCGTCGGCTGCGCGCAGCTCCTCAACTGCCGCGACACGGCGTCCCTCGAGCGCCTGCTCCGGACGCTGGAGCTCGGAAGCGCCTGTGGCTTCGGCCAAGGCGTGCCCAAGCCGATCTCCGACCTCCTGGCCGCGTTTCCTGGCGAGGTCCTGCCATGAAGGCCGAGCGCGTGGTTCACGTCGACGGTCAACCCGTCGCGCTGCTGGATTCCGACCTGACGCTGCTCGACGCCGCGCGACGCGCAGGCCGCTCCGTACCGGCGCTGTGCCACGACGCTCGCGTGCCGTCGGGTGGTCACTGTCGCAGCTGCCTCGTGCGGATTGGCGGGCGCGCCGTCCCGAGCTGCACCACGCCCGTACAGGCGGGGATGGAGCTCGTCACCGACGACGAGGTGCTGCGCGCCTATCGGCACGATCTCGCCGAGCTCGTGCGCTCCGAGGTCGCTCCGGGCCCGACGGTGGACGCCTTGCTCGCCGAGCTCGGTCCCGCCACGGGTCGGTATCCGGCGCTCGACCGACCCGGCCGTACGGACGCGAGCCACCCCTACCTGCGGCTCGACCTGAGCCGCTGCATCACCTGCCGCCTGTGCGTGCGCGTCTGCGCCGAGGTACAGGGCCGCTTCGTCTACTCGGCCGAAGGGCGCGGGGCGACGACGCACATCACCTGGGGACCCGGCACCTTCGCCACGACGGCGTGCGTGAGCTGCGGCGCGTGCGCTTCACTGTGCCCCACGGGCGCCATCACCGACGTGGACCGCCAGACCGCCCCCACGGCGCTCGACCGCACCGTGCGCACGACGTGCGCCTACTGCGGCGTCGGCTGCCAGCTCGCGGTGCACGTCGCCGGCGATCGCGTGGTCGCCATCGACGGCGCCGCCTCGCCCGTGAACCATGAGCATCTGTGCGTCAAGGGCCGCTACGCCCACGGCTTCGTCACGCACCCCGACCGTCTGCGTGGGCCCCTCATTCGGCGCAATGGCCTGCTCGAGCCGGCGAGCTGGGACGAGGCGCTCGCCCTCGTCGCCCGGGAGCTCCTGGCGCGCGGCGACCGCGCGGCGCTCCTCAGCTCGTCGCGCTGCACCACTGAGGAGAACTACCTCGCCCAGAAGTGGTTTCGCGTCGCGCTCCAGTCCAATAACGTCGACTGTTGCGCTCGCGTGTGTCACGGGCCGAGCGCCGTCGGCATGCGACGCTCCTTTGGGACCGGTGCGGCGACCAACACGCTCGCCGATCTGGAGCGCGCCGATTGCCTGCTGGTCGCGGGGTCGAACGCCACGGAGGCCCATCCCGTCATCGGCGCGCGCCTCGTTCAGGCGACGCTCTGCGGCGCCAAGCTGATCGTCATCGATCCGCGGCTGACGGAGCTCGCGCGCCTCGCGGACTGCCACCTGCGGCTCCGTCCGGGGACCAACATCGCGCTGCTGAACAGCCTCGCCGCGGTGATCGTCGAGGAGGACCTCACCAACGCCGCGTTCCTGGCCGAGCGGGCCGAGGGCCTCGAGCGCTACCGTGAGTTCATCGTCGCCTATCGGCCAGAGCAAACGGAGCTCATCACCGGAGTCCCCGCAGCGCTCGTCCGTTTGGCCGCTCGCCTCTACGCCACTGCCGCGCGACCGATGCAGGTCCACGGGCTCGGCGTCACCGAGCACGTCCAAGGCTCGGAGGGCGTGATGTTGCTCTGCAACCTGTCGCTGCTGGTGGGAGCGCTCGGGCGCGAGGGGGTCGGCACGAACCCGCTGCGAGGCCAGAACAACGGCCAGGGCGCCGCGGACATGGGCTGCGAGCCGTCGTTTCTGCCGGGATACCGTCCCGTGAGCGACCCTGCGGCACGCGCGGCCGTCGCCGCGGTGTGGGGTCGCGAGCCGCCGCCCCAACCGGGACTCACGCTGCCTCGCATCTACGACGCCATCCGCTCGGGGAGCATCACGGGCCTGTTCGTCCTGGGCGAGGACGTCGTCCAGACCGATCCGGACGCACGCCGCGTGCAGGAGACGCTCGCGTCGCTCGAATTCCTGGTCGTCCAGGAGCTGTTCCTCTCGGAGACGGCCAAGCTCGCGCACGTCGTCCTGCCGGGCGCCTCGTTTCTCGAAAAGGACGGCACGTTCACCAATGGCGAGCGCCGGGTCCAGCGCGTGCGGCAGGCCGTCCCCGTGGTCGGAGACGCGCGCGCCGACTGGCGCATCCTGGCAGAGCTGCTCGAACGCAGCGGCGTCCCGGCACCGTATGCGAGCCCTGCCGACGTATTCGACGAGCTGACACAGGTCACGCCCATGCTCGCCGGCGCTTCCTACGCACGGCTCGAGGGCGACGGCCTCCAGTGGCCCGTCCCCACGCCGGCGCATCCGGGCACCGCGGTGCTCCACCGTGAGCAGTTCCCGCGCGGCAGGGGGCTGCTCGCCACCGTCGACTACGTGCCTTCGCCCGCGCTCACCGAGGCCGAGCGTGACGGGAAGCTCCTGCTCGTCACGGGGCGCGCGCTCGAGCATTACAACTCCGGCTCGATGACGCGGAGGACCGCCAACGCGCGCCTCCTTCCGCACGACGCGGTCGCCCTGCATCCGGTCGATGCCCAAGAGCGCAGCCTCGTCGAAGGCGACGCCGTCATCGTGGAGAGCCGCTTCGGAGAAGCGCACGGCGTGGCCCACTGCACCAACAGCGTCTCCCCGGGGACCGTGTTCATGACGTTTCATTTCCCCGAGTCGGGCACCAATCGTGTTACGAGCGACGTGGTCGACCCGCTGTCGGACTGTCCGGAATACAAGGTCACCGCCGTCGACGTCAGGAGGAGTCCATGACCAGCCGCCCCTCGCTCGCCATCGCGCAGGCCGCGCGCCTGCAGCCCATCACGGAGATCGCGGCCACCGCGGGCGTGCTGCCCGAGGAGCTGGAGCTGTATGGCCGCGACGTCGCCAAGGTGAAGCTGTCGCTGCTCGACCGGCTCGCCGACCGGCCCGACGGCAAGCTCGTCGTCATCACCGGCATCACGCCCACGCCGCTCGGCGAGGGCAAGACGACGACGTGCATCGGCCTCGTCGACGCGCTCCGCCGGCTGGGCGTCCGCGCCGCGGCGACGCTGCGCCAGCCAACGCTCGGCCCCATCTTCGGCATCAAGGGCGGCGGCAATGGCGGCGGGCGCGCGCAGGTCGTGCCGATGGAGACGTTCAACCTCCACCTCACGGGCGACAACCACGCGGTCGCCTCGGCGCACAACCTCGCGGCGGCGTTCCTCGACAACCATCTGCACCACGGCAACGCGCTCGGACTCGATGTCCACGGCATCAGCTGGAGGCGGGTCACCGACGCCAGCGACCGGGCCCTCCGTGGCGCCGTAGTGGGGCTCGGAACGAAGGATGACGGCGTCCCGCATCAGACCGGTTGGGACATCACGAGCGCGTCCGAGGTGATGGCCATGCTCGCGCTCACGAGCGGGCTCAAGGATCTCCGCGCGCGTCTCGGTCGCACGATCGTCGGTCGCCGGCGGAACGGCGGCGCGGCGGTCACGTGCGACGATCTCCGCGTGGCGGGCGCGATGGCGGTGCTGCTGCGCGATGCGGTCAAGCCCAACCTGCTCCAGACCCTCGAGCACGCCCCGGTGTTCGTGCACGCGGGGCCATTCGCGAACATCGCGCCGGGCGTGAGCTCGGTGCTCGCCGACCGGGTCGCGCTCAAGCTCGCGGACGTGGTGTGTACCGAGGCCGGCTTTGGCGCAGACCTCGGGGGTGAGAAGTTCTTCGACATCAAATGCCGCGTGGGCGGACTGCATCCGGCGGCGGGCGTCGTCGTAGCGACCATCCGGGCCCTCAAGATGCACGGCGGCGTCGGCAAGGTCGTGGCCGGAAAGCCGCTCGATCCGGCGCTGCTGCAAGAGAACGTCGAGGCCGTGCGCCGCGGCTGCGACAACCTCGGCAAGCAGATCGAGAACGTGCGCCGGTTCGGCGTGCCGGTGGTGGTCGCCATCAACGCGTTCCCGAGCGATACGCCCGCCGAGCTCGCCGCCGTGCGTGAGGCGGCCCTGGCGGCCGGGGCGGTCGCGGCTGCGGCGTCGACGCACTTCGCCGATGGCGGGGCAGGCGCCCTCGCGCTGGCGGAGGCCCTGCAGGTCGCGCTCCGGCAGCCGGCCAGCTACGCGCCGCTCTACTCCGACGACCTGCCGCTGGCGGTCAAGCTCGAGGTCGTGGCGCGCGCCATCTACGGCGCCGATGGCGTGGATCTCTCGCCGGTCGCGGCGCGTCAGCTCGACGAGTTCGAGAGGCTCGGATTTCGCCAGTTGCCGGTGTGCGTCGCCAAGACCCATCTGTCGCTGAGCCACGACCCCAAGCTGCTCGGGCGCCCCCACGGCTTTCGGCTGCCAGTGCGCGAGGCGCGCCTCAGCGCCGGCGCCGGCTTCGTGACGGCCATCGCCGGCGACATGCGGCTCATGCCCGGCCTGCCGTCGCGCCCGGCAGGCGAGGACATCGACCTCGACGAGGCGGGTAACATCGTGGGGCTGTACTAGACGACGAGGCCCTTCCGAAGCTCCAGCACGACGAGGGGGATGGCGCCGAGGCTCAGTACCAGGCCAACCTCGACGAGACCCAGCGGTGCAAGGCCAAAAACCGCGCGCGTCCACGGCAGCAGGTGGAGGCCAAACTGAACGGCGATCGAGACGCCCACCGCCCATGCCAGGCGCGCGTTCGTCGCGAGCCCGAGCGTCAACGCGCGCTGCTCGGCGCTCCGGGCCGCGAACGAGCGCAGCACCTCGCAGAGCACGAGCGTCGTGAACGCGAGGCTGCGCGCGGTCGCCAGATCGTGCGCGCCGAGCGCCCAGACGAACATGCCGAGCGTTACACCGGCGTCCAGCACCGCGATCCACAGGACCGTCCGCCACTCGGTCCTCCCGAGGATGGGCTCACCAGGCGTCTTCGGCGGCCGCGCCATGACTCCGGCGGGGACGGGCTCCATCGCCAGCGCCAGCGCGGGGAACCCGTCGGTGACGAGGTTGATCCAGAGGAGGTGCAACGGCACCAGCGGGAGCGGCAGGCCCGAGAGCGACGCGAGCAGCATCACGAGCAGCTCGCCGGCGTTTCCGCCCACGAGGAAGACGAGCGCCTTGCGGATGTTGTCGAAGACGCCGCGCCCTTCATGGATGCCGGCGACGAGGCTCGCGAAGTTGTCGTCGGTCAACACGATATCCGCCGCCTCGCGGGTCACCTCCGTCCCGCCGGAGCCCATGGCGACGCCCACGTGCGCCTCGCGCAGCGCCGGAGCGTCGTTGACGC
>SXOX01000028.1 GCA_005776585.1 Pseudomonadota bacterium
GACCACGACGTTCCCGTTTCCGCGGAGGCTGAGGCGCGCGAGCGGCAGCGGGGCCCGCGCGAGATAGCGGAGGAGGCGCTCGAGCGCGTCTCGAGCATGCGCCGGGACGGTGACGCCCGCATGCACGTCAAAGCCCTGTGCGGAGCGGGCACAGAGCGGACTCTTCGCCCGCGACGGGGCGTGGCCACTGTTCTGGTTGGGGAGGCGGGTCTCCGCCGACGGCTTTGCGGCGGCGAAGCGCTCCAGGATCGTACGAATACGGTCCGATTCCGCCGTGGCGTCTGCGCGGGCTCGTCGCGCGAGGAGGCGGAGCACATCGTGCTCCACTCGGTCTGCCACGGCCTGGACTTCTGCAAGCGTCGGTGCACGGGTGGTCATGGTGCGTGCGCGCGCCTCGGCGCTCGGGTGCGACGGTCCCTCGGAGACGAACACCGCGTCCGAAATCAGGAAGTGGCCGTGTGGATTGAGGTGGCCGAGGGCGATGGCGCCGCCGGTCGGGTTGACGCGCGCGGGATCGAGCTCGAGATCGGCCATGACAGCGAGGGCTTGCGCGGCGAAGGCTTCGTTCAGCTCGATGCGGTCGAGGTCCGAGGTCGAGAGGCCCGTTCGCGTGAGGAGCTTTCGGGTCGCGGGGACCGGACCGACGCCCATGATGCGGGGATCCGTTCCGGCGGGCATGGGAACGGCGACGCCTCACCCGATACCGAGGCCGCCCTGGCTCGGGAGGCGCTCGAACGCCTCTCCCGAGCCAGACCGATCGCCGTGCGCACGACCGCCGGCGAGGGACCCGCCGGTAGCCACAGCAAACCTGCCGTCGCCAAGCTGGCCGCTCAGTCTACTGCCCGGCTCGACGCCCATGCCGGCGTGGCCGTCTCGGCTCAGTCGCGAGCGGCGCTGCAAAAGTTGCTCGCCTACTTAGCGCGGCCGCCGATCCGGGCGTCTCGGCCGGGGTTACTCAAGAATGGCAACGTGGCTTTCGACCGCCGAGCGACGCTTGCGTCGTGCGCGCCGAGCGACGCGTGCGTCGTCCGAGGTGCGTTACGAGGGCTCGCGGCGTGAAAGCAATGGAGTTCCAGCCGGTACCACTCATGGCTCGACTCGCGGCACTGATGCCGCCGCCCAAGTTTCCGATGTTGCGCTACTTATGCGTCGCTCACCACCGTGACGAGAGGTGAGTGGGGAATTTCACTACACGCTGGGAAAATTCTCTACACAAGCTTCAGTGGTCGGCTGACATGTTTCCATAAACTACAGCCGCTTGCGAGAAATAGCTACCGTGGCACGCCGAATGCTGAAGTGTAGCTACATGGAGTTTCATTCGTCAAAAGCGACGCCCATAAATTCGACACGAGGTTTAGGGAGATCCATAGTTGACCAAGGTAGGCAATTACAGTTACGGTCAACGCACTTTTTCAATTTCTCGGGCCTATACCCCGGAAGCAGGTGCCCAGGGTCTACCCCCCCCCCCCCCGCCCCTCCCTACAACATCTCAACCCATAAGCCTGGGAGAATCTTGTGGGGTGACCAAAGTCTCCTCTTGACCTCTCGCGCCCCACTCGGGCGGACTGAACAGGTACTGATCTACCTCGGCGTGCTCGGGATGCTGATGGTGCCGAGCGAGGTACGGGCGACGGCTGGAGACTGCGACTGCCCCGGTACACCCGACCCGTGCCATGCCACGTTCACCATGACGACGCCCGGCAATCACTACAAGTTCAAGATCAACACCGACAATGCCGCATCGTATGGCTTGACGTCGTCCGAACTGTCGCAGGCTGCCCAGCTGGCAGCTGCGATCTGGAATGACAAGTCGAATGGCGCCACGTTCGAATACGATGGAAGCACTTCGGCAACGGACGCCTCGTGCACCGGCGCGGGCTGGTCGTTGGTGAACTTCACCAACGACCAAAGCGGAAGCCTCGCCGGCCAATTTGATGGAAGATGCGCCTCGGGTGGAACCTGGGGCCAATTTCGCATCCGGACGTACAGGCGCAATACCCAGTGCTGCGGTGGCGTTGCTCCTCCCTGCAACGTCGGCTGCCCTGGCGGCCAAACCTGCGAGGCGCAGACCGGGGGCGGGTCGCTCTGCGTCCGCACCTTTGGAAACGGCGCAGACATCGGTGGTCGGGACGTCGTGGGACTCCTCGTCCATGAATTCGGTCATGTGCAGGGACTTGGACACCCCGACAACGGAGAATACGCTACGATGGTCGAGGGCGTCATGGCGAGCGCTCACTGGCGCGACCTCTACGAGTGGGACTTGACCTGCGCGCACCCGACATCCTCGGACCGCCGAGCGCGAACGGGCCGATACCGTACCGTCACGTCAACGTTCAGCGGCGAGTCGTCGCTCACGAGCGCAAATGCGGTCACCAAGGCATCATCGGGTCGCACCTGGACTGGGAGCGTGTGGCAGTGGGCTAGCGGGCAGCACCGCCGAACCTTAGTCGGGCATGACGAGAACCTTGGCAATTCGCCCGCGACGGTAACGGGTATCGGCCTCCAGAACGCAGTCGGCTTCGTGTCGGGCGTGTTCCGTGAGACAGCCTCGACCGATCGTCTCTTTTACTCGTATGCCGAAGATTTTGGCACCGATTACCTCGTGACTTCGGAGCATGCGGTCCTTCAAGCACGCTCCACGAGCAGCTTCTCGTCGGCACCGGACAGCCTTACCTACCTGAAGAGGTGCTCCGGCATGGGAGCGTCGTTTCTCACCTGTGACGCGAACCCGACCATTGAAGTCATGAGTGCTCACCGGTTGGCAGTCGGGTGGCTCGCCGCCATTAGCAGGACGGTAATTGCCTGGGTGGATACGGACCATGGCGGTAATTGTCCTTGCCGCACCCTGACCCGGCGTAGCTGACCCGAGGCCCCGGACACTTCCGTCCGGCCCAGTGGCAGCACGCATGAGGTCGTTGTGACAGACGAGACGAAGAGGACGAGGCGCAGCTACAGCGCAGGGGAGCGGGC
>SXOX01000329.1 GCA_005776585.1 Pseudomonadota bacterium
CGATTGTTTCTACGAGGGCAAGAACTTCCTGGCCATTCATCCCGAGGACTGCATCGACTGCGGTGCCTGCGAGCCTGAGTGCCCAGCCGAGGCCATCTTCGAGGAAGATGAGCTCCCCGCCAAGTGGAAGCACTACACGGAGCTCAACGCCAACCTCGTCAAGGCCTGGCCCAACATCACCTCCAAGCGCAAGCCGCTGCCGGACGCTGAGGAGAACAAGGCGCGCACGGGCAAGGACGCCGAGCTGTCGCAAGAGCCCGGCCAGGGCGGATGATTGCCTGACGTGGAGGTCCCTCACTGAGGAGATTCTCCACACATTCTCGTCCCCGGAGGGTCACCGCGCGCGTTCGTTGCGTGGCACGCGGCTTGCTGCACTGCGCAGTGACCCGCAGCTGCGGCGTTCGAACTCGGAGGGAGCCTCTCATGCGCCATCGTTCTTCCTGGAGCCGCCTCGTCGGTTGCCTGTCTGCGGGTATCCTGCTCGCGCCGTCCGTCGCCACCGCGTGCGGCGGCTTCTTCTGCAATGCCGTCAATCCGGTGCCTATCGTCCAGGCGGGCGAGCGCGTCGTGTTCATCAAGCACGGCAGCTTCACCACGATGCACATCGAGGTCGCCTACGCCGGCCAGCCCACGAGCTTCTCGTGGATGCTGCCGCTGCCGCACGTGCCACTCGACACCGACGGCAAGCCGCTGCCGCTGGACAAGGCGCTGCGTTTGTCGCACCCGCGGATCTTCGACCAGCTTCAGGCGGACACCGCCCCGTCGTTTCGGGTCAACAACACCTTCAAGGGCAGCCAGTGCATGTTCGCCTCCGCGGCCGGGGGCACCGGCGGAGGTCCGGTCCTGCAGGACTCGGCCAGCTCGCCCTCCAATCAGTCGAAGGGCGTGACCGTGCTCCAGGAGGCCAACGTGGGCCCCTACGCGGCGATCATCATCAAGGCGACCAACGCCGACGACCTCTACACCTGGCTCAAGGAGAACCAGTACCAGCAGGACCCGGTCGCCAAGCCCATCCTCAAGACGTACATCGAAAAGGACTTCGTCTTCCTGGGCCTCAAGCTCCAGAATGGCAAGGCCGCCGGTGACCTCCGCCCCGTCGCCCTCACGCTCGGCGAGGACGCGCCGTGCGTGCCACTGCGGCTCACGTCCATCGCCGCGACGGCGGACATGCCCATCCTCGTGTTCGTTCTCGGACCCGGACGCGCCGTGCCCAAGAACAACCTGCATGTGCTCGTCAACCCCAAGGCGCTCACGTGGCCCGGTGCGGGCAACTACCAGCAGGTGCTCTCCGACGCGGTCGATCAGGCGGCCGGCCACGCCTTCGTGACCGAGTACGCGGGCCCGACCGACAGCCTCGCGGGTGACTTCGCGAACGTCGCCGCCCCGGGTTTCGCCAAGGCGGCCGCGCAGCTGGAGTCGGCCACGACGCTCGGCGCCGTCATCGATGCCTATGGCGCGCTGGGCCTCCCGGCCGACGCCACGTGGCAGTCGCTGCTTCAGGCCACGGTCACCAAGCCCGCCGACCTGAAGGGCTACCCCTACGGCAACTGCTACTACGCTCCCGGTGGCGGTGGCTTCGGCTCGGACGCCTCCGGTGGCGCGCCGACGCCGGGCTGCGAGCCGAACGACACGCACGTCACGACCGACGCCGAGTTCTACAACTACCTGAGCGTCTGGCTCGACCAGAAGCTCGCCATTACCGCCGACCTTGCCAAGCTCAAGCAGCGCATTCAGGACGAGGTGCTCGCTCCGCTGAAAGAGATGGAGGGCTTCGTGGCCCAGACGCGCACGGTGACCCGCTTCTACACCACGATTGATCCCGAGGAGATGACCAAGGACCCCATCTTTGCGTTCAACGCCGCGCTGCCCGACGTGAAGAAGGACCACGTGCTCACCACCGTCACGCACATGGACACGGGCAACTCCTGCGGCTTCAGCCACGTCGTGGCCACGTACGAGGACGGCTCGACGCACGTCTTCGACTGCCAGCAGTTCAGCTGTCCGCCCACGCTCGGACCGGTCGCGGGCGTGTCGCCCATGCTCGGGGCCGAGGTGCTCGACGAGCAAGGCGGCCCGACGCCCATCGCGAAGAGCGACATCTCCAAGGTCGACGCGCTGCTCACGCTCGCCGAGGCTGGAAAGAAGAGCCTGCCCGAAGGCACGACGCTCGAGCCCGTGCCGCCGTACGTGCCCAGCACGACCGGGAATACGGCCAAGCTCGACGGAAGCTCGGGCGGCTCGACGGGTTGCAGCGTCGCTCCGACCGCGCGGCCCAGCGCCGGGCTGCTGGGGTTGTTGCTCGGCCTCGCAGTCGTTCTCCGGCGTCGAGGCCTGCGCAGCTAGCCTGGTTTGGCGAGTCTACGGTCTTGGCGACGCACCGCGGAGGGCCCGCACGACCGTGCGCAGCCGGGTGGCGTAGGCCTCGATCATGCCTCGCACCTTGTCGAGCGCCAGCGCCTTGGGCCACCCCGTCTCAGACGTCGGCGTGAGGGCGTCACTCAGGTCGTCGAGCCCATTCTCGAGCGCATTGGCGAGGGTGAGTCGGAACCCCGTGTTCTTCAGACCGCGCAACGGCATCAAGATCGTCGCGACGCGCCCGACGAGGTTGTCGACAAGGCGGAGGACGTCGTCCAGCCCGGTGGGCGAGAGGACGATGTGGCGCACGAGCGGCACGATGATCTCTCGCTTGAGGCTCCAGTCCTGAAACCGCGTCGGAGCATTGGCGGCGATGCCGAAGCCCTGCAGCCAGCTCACGAGCTCATTGGCCCCGAGACGCGCGGCCTCCAGCAGCGGTCGGTCGACGTCATGCAGCGCCGGGTCCGTCACCTTGCCGTTGAGGCCGTGAGCGCCAGGCGTTCCGATGATGAGCGGGTCGGTGTGCGCGCCTAGGAGGTCGCCCCCTGCTTGGTCCGACTTGCTCGTCACATTGACCCGCTTGCCCGGCAGCGCCGCCTGGCCCACCCGTGAGACGAGATCTTCGTTGCTGCTGTAGTGCGTGACGCCGATGGGGCGCTTCGAGTCTTGCTGCGCCCGCTTGAAGGCCTCGACGACCGAGGCCGGGACGCCCGGCGCGTTGAACGTGACGACCTCGGAGATCGGCAGCGCCAGGTCCGGGGCGAACGCGCTGGCTGCAAGTTGCGCGAGTGCTCCGCCGAGGCTGTGACCGGTCAGCACCAGCGGGCGGCTGCCCTGCTTCTTGGCGGCCACCCC
>SXOX01000330.1 GCA_005776585.1 Pseudomonadota bacterium
CAGCACGCCCTTGGGGATGCGGCCGCCGAGGCGGGTGAACTTCTTGGGCTCCTTGAGGAACTGGACGATCTCCTGGAGCTCCTCTTTGGCCTCCTCGATGCCCGCGACGTCCTTGAAGGTGACCTTGTTGTTGGACTCGTTCAGCACGTGGTGGCGGCTCTTGCCAAACGACATGGCCTTGCCACCGCCGGCCTGGAGCTGGCGCATGAAGAAGATGAAGATGACGAACAGGAACACCATGGGCAGCCACGTGCCGATGATGGAGAGCCAGAAGCCGTTGGCGTCGTCCCGCTCGTACGCAATACGCACGCCATTCTCGATGAGCTCGCGCTCAAGCTTGGGCGAGAGGTGCCCAACGGTCGTAAAGCGCGACGGCGTGCCCGCCTTGTACTCGCCCTCGATCTCGTCGCCGCGCACGGTCACCTTGGCGATGTTCGTGTTGGCGCGTGCCTGCTCGTCCTTCTCGGTGGCCTGCTTGTAGAACTCGCTGAAATCGATCTTCTGGCCTGTGCTGGAGCTCTTGAGCGCTTGGTAGATGGTCACGAAGATGACGATCAACGTGAACCACAGAAGGAGCGTCTTGTAGGTCTGCTTCAACTCACATGTCCTCTCGCCGCGATCGTCGACACCACACCGCGGGCCGGGCTGGCGTGGTGGTCTTGGCCCTCACGCGATTGGAACGGGGCGCACTGCGCCTTCCGCCAGGATAGGTGCCGGGCGATGCCGCCGCAAGGTCGCGGTCGCACCAAAGTGCCGGTGGAGGTCACGTCGAAGGGGTCGACATGATTCGCAGCACGCGGTCTACGTGGATGGCGCCGCCTTCGAGCTGGACGCAGCCAGCGCCACGAGCGACGGCCACCGCGACCGCCGCGAGCCGCTCCGCGGTCGGGTTACCCGGCGCGACGAGGTGAAGCACGGCGGCGAGGAGCGCGGGTTCGAGCGCCTGCAGCGGCACGAGCGCGAGGCCGTGTCGAGCCAGGTGAGCTTGGGCCATCGCATCGAGGAGGTCGGCGTCCGAACGCAGACGCTCCGCGAAGGCCGCAAGATGCGCGTCGGCGGCATCACCTACGGCGTCACGCAGCGCAGGTAGGACGCGATGGCGGAGGCGGTTGCGCGTTGGCTCGAGCAGGAAATTGGTGGCGTCAACAGCGTAAGGCTGGCCCAGGGCTCGAAGGTAGTCGAGAACCTGCGCACGGCTGACTTCGAGCAACGGCCGCACGATGCGGTCGCGACGCAGAGGAATGCCCGAGGCCCCGCGCAGGCCCGCGCCACGCCCGAGGCGATGGAGGACGGTCTCCGCTTGATCGGAGCGCGTGTGGCCCGTGGCCAGGCGGTCGGTGGGAGCCGTGAGCAGAGAGTCCAGCGCGGCGTAGCGCCCCGTGCGCAGCGCCGCCTCCGAGGGCTGAGGCACACAAACGGCGAGCGCGTGGAATGGGAGGCTGAGGGTGCGCGCAAGCGCAGCGACGAACGCGACGTCGTCAGCGCTTTCTGGGCGCGTGCCGTGATCGACGCTCGCGACCTCGAGACCGAACCGGAGCCGCGAACGCAGGGCGTGCAGGGCGCGCAAGAGCGCGACGGAGTCGGGCCCGCCGCTGACGGCGACGACCACGCGCGCGCCACCCGGGATGAGCTCATGGCGCTGGACGGTCTGGAGGACGCGCTGGACGAAGCCATTCATCGAGCCGCTCGCAGGACACGGCGAGCCAATGGCGCTCTCGGTCGGGATGACGGCGCACGTTGATGCCCACGAGCGCGCCGTCCGCCGTAACGAGCGGCAGGCCGAACATCCCGTCCAGATCGTTGGACAGAAAGCCACCGGGCGGCCCGTCGAGGCGCTCGATGACGGTGCCGCGCGCGAGCGACGGCATGGTGCCACCCACGCCCGCGACCGTGAACACCACGAACGGCGCGAGGAGGCCAGTGGGCTTGGTCGTCGGTGTCTCGGGGGTCTCTCGGGGCTGGAGCTTGGCCAATGGCAGCGGCACGAGCTCGGCGAAGAGCCACGGATCGCGCACGGTGAGCGTCGCGAGCCCGCCATCGCCGAGCGTCCGCCAGCCCTCGGTCTTCAGCCAACGACCGGAGGGCGAGCGCACGCGCACCTCCGAGGCGCCGACCACGAGGCCGCCCATCGTGACGAGCGTCCGCGCGCCAGCGTGCTCGATGCAGACGGCGAGGCCGCCGTCGGCCGTCACGCGTGCCACCTCGGGAGCCACGGGCTTGCGGGAGGTCACGACCACGAACGACCGCAGCAGAGAGCGAGTGAAGCGAGCGCCCGCTTCGGCGTCGAGGAGCAGGTCGCTCAGGCGATCGGTGGCGCGCGCGTGGCTGGCCCAGAGCAGCACGCCGACGAGGCCGAGCACGACGCGGGTCACGCCCGCTCAGAAGTGCGAGAGCGCCGCGATGGGCGACTCGATGTTGGGCCGCATGAGCACGATCGCATGCGGCAGGTCGGTGGTGACCTTGACGAGCCAGAGCTCGGGCTCCTTGGTCGGATCGCTGCACCAGGGCTCAGGGATCTGCCGGATCCACTCGCTCATCGTCTCGCTCTTCTCCTTCCACTCGCCGGAGATGAAGCCGAGCTCCCGGCCAAGCGTCGTACACGAGACCTTCTCGACGTTCGCGGTCCCGAAGAGCTTCTTGAGCGCGGGCAGGAGCTTGGCCAAGTGCTTGTCGACCTTGTCGGCGATGACCTGGTTGCGACCATCGATGCCGTACTTCAGATCCTTGGTGACGGTGACCTTGGCCGCAGCGGCCGCTCGATTGGCCTTCATCGCGGCGACCCACTCTTCGCCGGGGGTGGCCGCCTGCGCGGGGGCAACGGTGACGAGGGCGCCGACGAGGGTCGTGGCAAGGGCGAGAAGCGGGTGACGTGACATGGATTCCTCCGTCATGAGGGGACGCGAATGGTATCACGTCCTCTCACGGGTGCGGCAACAGGAACTCCGAGAGCTGGGTCGCAAGCGCAGGCAAGGCCTCGGGATCCTGCGCGCGCTTCGGGCCAGGCACGGCCCACTTGACGTTTTTGCGCCCCTCGGTGCGTGACTCGCGCCCGAGGTGGCCCTGCTCCCGCAGCCAACCGAGCGCGTGGTCGAGCGTGACGCTGGAGATGCCTTCGCGGAACGTCGTGCGCCCTTCGCGCCAGAGTCGATCGCCAAGGCGCTGCAGGTCCTCCATGAGCTGCTTCTCCGGGACAGGCTCCGTCAGCTCCGCCACTCCGCGGATGGCGATGATGTAGCCCTCCAGCACCGGCAGCGTGAGGCTGGCCAGGAGCCGCGCCGTCCGTTCGCCGCGGCGCGTGACGGTGACGCGTGCGGCGCGATCGGCCCGAATGAGGCCCGCGTCCTCGAATCCCTGCAACGTCTCGCGGTACTGCGTGTCGAACGGCACACCCTGCTTGAAGACGTACTCGTACTTCAGGATTCCCGACAGCAGCGCGACGTCCCGGCGCAGGCGGTCACCGAAGAGGTCGTCTTTCGTGATGCCGCGGAGCAACGCGGCCGAAAGCAGGCTCTCGCGCGCGAAGTGATGAATAACGTTGTTCTTGTAGTAGTCGAGCTCGAGCCGCTTGTCGGGGGCGAGCTGATAGACCACGTCCTTGTTGGAGCCCGGGGAGCCGTAGTCCTTGCGCGTGAGCCACTTGTTCGCCACGAACATCGAGAGTGCTTCGTCGAACACCTCCGCCACGACCGCACCGAGCCTCTGGGCGCGCTCGCTCTCGCCGTCGAAGGCTGACAACGCGGCGGCGATGCTGGACATCCCCTCGGCGCGCGCGGGCTGCACCGTCCCAAGCAGCACGCGGTTGGCTGCAAGCGCCTGCGTAAACACCGAGCTCAGCGCAGCGCCGCTCTGGAGCAAGAAGTCCAGGATCGCGCCGATGCGGCCGAGCAGCGCCTCCCGACCAATGCCGCGGCGTGGATTCCCAAGCAGCGCTGTGGCAAGTACAGCAGACGGCGTAACGACCATCTCCTGATTGATGAGAGACAGCACGCGATAGGCCAGCCGTTTGACGACCCGCCGGCGTTGCGCGTCGTCCCCCGTGTCCTCTCCGGGAACGCAGCCCTCCGCGATAAGGAATTCGCGCAAGCTGAACGGCTCTGAAAAACGCAGATGCACGCGGCCGTAGCGCGAGACGAGGACGCCGGTCGCCTTCATCAGCTCGCCGAGATCTTCCTTTTGCTTGTCGGCGCCAGACAGCTCGCGGATGTAGCTCTCGCCCTCGATGATCTTCTGGTAGCCGATGGCGGCGGGGCAGATGGACAGGTCGTGCGTGTGCCCGGACAGCACCGCGTCGACGACGTGGGACAGCAGCCCGTACTTGGGTGGCAGGACCTTCCCCGTGCGGCTGCGGCCGCCCTCGATGAAGAACTCGACGGCGTAGCCCTCCTTCATGAGCTTCTGCATGTAGGTCTTGAAGACGAAGGAATACAGCGCGTTCTGCGCGAAGCTGCGGCGGAGGTAGAACGCCCCGCTCCTGCGGAAGATGTGGCCGAGAGGAAAGAAGTTGAGGTTGTTGCCGGCCGCGATGTGCGGCGGGACGATGCCGTGGGCGTGGAACATGTAGCTGATGAGCAGATAGTCGATGTGGCTCTTGTGGCTCGGGAGGATGACGAGCGGCGCGCGCTTGGCGGCCTCGCGCACCCCGGGCAGGCCTTCGAGCTCGATGCCGGCGTAGATGCGGCTGAAGACGAAGGTGAGCAGGATGGCCTGGACCTCGATGTAGCCGAGGCGCCAGTCGGCCACGATCTCCTTGAGGTAGCCGCGCGCCTCCTTCTTGACCTCCTCCACGGTGCGGCCCGAGGCGGTGGCGACCTCCTGCAGGCGATGCACGAGCGGATCGAGGCGCAGGATCTCGTCGCGCATCTCGGCGCCGGTCTTGAGCAGCGGGCCCTTGATGATGCGGTGCTCGACATCGACGCGCTGGTTGAGCAACCAGCGGATGTGACGCCCGAGCTCGTCCTCGGACACGGAGCGGCCATCGGCGGGGGCGCGCGCCTCGGCGAGCGTACGGCGCAGATCGAGCGGATCGCCGACCTGTACGAACGCGCGGCGGTGGTTGAGGATGAAGTTCAGGAGCTTGCGAATGCGCCCGGGTGCGTCCGGATCGCCGAAGATGAGATCGACGAGCGACCGCTTGAGCCGCGTGGGCGACCGCTCCCAGACGATGAGCACAGGGCAGAGCTGAATGGGCTTCTGGAGCCGATCTTGCGCGGTGATGAGCGGGCCGAGCGGGTCTTCTTTGAGCTCGCCGAACCACGGCAGCAACGTGCGTGCTCGGCGGAGGAAGAGGACGACGGGTCGACCGACGGCGGGCGCGCTCTCGATGACGGCGTCAGTGGCGGGTCTCCGGGCGCGGCCGGTCAGGAGGCGAAACAGCCGGCGCAGCTGCGATCCCAGCGTGCGGAAGGGCCACATCAGCATGCCGGTGCCGAAGATGGCGAGCGGGAGGCCAAGCCGCAGGAAGGCCCAGTTGAAGTACAGATAATCCAGCAGGCTCTGGCTGGGCATGACGTAGACGAGGGGGCCGTCGGCCACGGCGTCGCGCAGCCGTTGCAGGGCCGCGGTCTCGAAGCGCACCGGTCGGAAGAAGATGCGGCCCATCAGGCTCAGGAGCCAGCCGGGGCGCTCGGCCATCATCGTCGGGTTCCAGAGATCGGACGCGGTCCCTGTCGCGGGCGGGCCGACGGGGCCGGGGGACACCGGCACGGGGAGCGCTCCCTCTGGGGCGGGGCTAATCGACACGGGGCGCTGGCCTGACGTCGGTGGTGCTCGTGCCGTTGACCGTGGTACCCATGGGAAGGACCGTAGCGCCGTGCGATCCAGGGTGTCAACGCCGGGCCGCGGGGTGTGCTACGGTCACGCCGTGAACGCTCGTCTCACTCGTGACTCGGTCTGGCCGGTTCCCGTGGCCTTGCTTGCCCTTCTCGTCGTCACTGGCTGTCGTGCGAAGCCCGAAGCGGCACCCTCGCCTCCGGCTGCGGCGCCATCGGTGCCTTCAACGCCAGCGACACCGCCGCCGACAGCGCCGGGCGCACCGACGCCCCCGCCAGTAGCCGTGCCCACCGAGCCGCCCGCGCCGGTCGGCCCGCTCCGCCTCAAGGTATACGTCCCGCCGGGCGTGCAGAGCGCCGTCGCAGAAATTGGGCGCCGCTTCGCCACCGAGCAGAAGCTCGCGCTCGTCCTGGAGCTTCACGAGGTCGACGTCTATGAAGCGCTGCGCCGTCTGGGCTCCGACGGCGGGGACCTGATCATCACCGAGGGCCACGGGCCCATGGAGGTGATCCGCGCCTCGGGCGTGCTGCTCCCCGAGACCATCCGCACGGTCACGCATCTGCCGCTCCTCGTGACGATCGCTGGACCGCGCGCCGAAGCGCTCCGATCGCTCGAGGCCATCGACGCGCCGAGCGTCACCGTCGGCATCCCCGATCCCGGTAAGAGCACCGGTGCCGAGGCTGCGCGTCGGCTCGCGACGCGTGCTGGACTCAAGCGTCGCTATCGGGAGCGGGCGCTTCCGACCACGGGCGCGGGGCCGCTGCGCGACGGGACGGTCGACGTGTTCATCGGCTACGGGCGAATCGACACGGGGCTCGTGCTCAACCTGCCCGACGCGCTGGGCGAGCTGCTGCCGGTGCCCGCCGGCGTGTTCGCCACGTCGCGGCACGTCGAGGTGGCCAAGCGCCTCGTAGCCGCGATGGGGAGCGAGCTCGCGCTCGAGCCGTGGCGCTCCGTGGGCACGGTCCCGCGACGCAGCGATGCGAACGGACCGCTCGGTCCCGCGGCCGTGGGCACGATCCTGCCAGGCAAGCTGCCCGAGCCCCGCAGTGAGGCGGCGAGTGTGAGCGATCGTGGGCGAGTGTGGCTCTTTGGAGGCGAGTCGGGTGGCAAGCTCCTCGACACGATTACGGTCTACGACCCGGCGAGCTACACGAGCAAGAACCTTGAGGCTCGCCTCCCGGCAGCGCTGTCGGGGGCCGCTGCCGGTCGAGACACGGCGACCCGCAGGATCGTCGTCGCCGGAGGCTATCGGGCGTCGAACGACCCGGGTGCGCCGGTCGAGGGCGTGAGTACCCGGGAGCTGCATCGCTTCGATGTCGAGCGCGAGGTGCTCGAGACGCTGACGACCACCCTGCCCTCCGCGGTCGGCTACGCGGCGACGGCGCAGCTCGGGGACGTGCTCTATCTCTTTGGCGGAAGAGCGAGCGCAGCGGAGCCCCAAGCCACACCTCGGGATGTGCGCACGGCAGACATCATCGCCATCGAGGTCACCACCGGGACCGCCCAACGCGCGGAGGCGCGCTTGCCCTCGCCACGACATTCGGCGAGCGCGGCGCTCGGGCCCGATGGGCACGTGTGGATCGTCGGGGGTGAGACCGACTCGGGACCGTCTGATGAGGTGGTGCGCTTCGACGCAAGCACGCAGCAGGTGATGACGCTGGGCCCTCGCCTCGCGGTGGGGCTCGTGCGCCCGGCGGTGGTGAGCTGGCCGCTCGGGTGCCTCGTGGCGGGAGGCCGCACGCCGCGCGGGGTCACCGATCGCGTCTGGTTGATCACGAGCGAACGTCCTCCGAACGAGCAGAGCGTGCGCTTGCCCTACGCGACGATGGGCGCGGCCGCCTCGCGTGAAGGTGACCGGGCGCTGCTCCTCGGAGGGCTTGGAGATGAGCGGGTGGAGGGGCGCGCAATTCGGCTGCCCGAGTAGTGCGCTCAGCCGAGTCGCAGCTCGAGCTGAGCCGTGGGCAGCAGCGGCTCGGTCGGGATCGCGAAGCGCGACTGGAGCTCGGTCGCGAGATCCGTCGCGTGGCGCCCGACCGTGACGATGCGCTTCGGCCGCGCCTCGTCGACGTAGGCGATGAGGTCCGGGAAGTCGGCACGGGCGCTCCAGGGGAGGACGACGGAGGCCCGCAATCGGCGCGTGGCGCTGGCGTTGATGCCGATGCCGCTCGTCGCCAGGAACCGGGCGCGCTTGAGGTTGCGAATCGCGGGCGAACCGCGCAGGTGCGCGGGCCAGACGAGGACGCGGCCGAAGTGAGGGTGTCCGTCGAACGTACGGCACCGCGGCAGATTCACGCCAATGCTGCGGTAGACCTTGTTCATCTCATAGATGCTGCGGTGGACCACGATAGGCGTGTCGGTCTCGGCGCCAAGCAGATGGATGACGTCCTGTGCCTTGCCGGGCGTTCCTGCCAGAATGATGGGCACGTGGTCGTCACGCAGCGTGAGGCGCACCCAGTCGACGAGACGGCCGTAGACCTCGGAACGCGGAGGCAGGCGAAAGCTCGGGTGTCCGTAGTTGGCGTCGAGGACGAGCGTGTCGGAGCGCGGCACCTCGAGGCGCTCCGCCGTACGCGATGGCTGCCACGAGAACGGTCCGCTGACGGTGACGGTGAAGCCCGATGTGTGCGTGAGGCGAAACTGGCTGGCGCCCGGAAGGTAGCCCGAAGGCCACAGCTCGATGCCGAAGGGCCCCATGTCGAAGCGGCGATGAAACGGCGTGACGAGGCCGCGCACCTTCTTGCCATGGGAGAGGCAGGCGATGCGGGCGGTGCGATCGCTCCACAGCAGCTTGGACTGGCGCTCGGAGTGGGGGACCCGCGCGTTCGAGAGCGCGGCGAAGTCCCGCGGCTTGGCGGGATCGAACCACAGCACGGTGCCTTGGACGTGAACGCCGTGATCGTACACGACTCGGAGACTGATGGGCCCGTCCTGGGTGCTCACTCCGCGCGCTCTCCCGTCGCCTCGAGGCCGAGGTCGACCGCCACATGGTCGGGGTGGCGTCGAGCCGTGTCAAAAATTATGTCCGTCTATCCAACGTGCCCGCGCTCGAGCCCCGTGACGTACGAATCCAATGGCCCAATGAGGCTCGCCGTTGTACGGTCCGCGCCCGTCGAGCGACCCCCTTGGCCGCGCGGAGAGTGAGTGAGACGATGAGCAGAAATTCGATCATGAGCGTAACTGGCCTTCTCGCGTGCGTCGTCGCCGCGGGCTGCGGTGGTGCCAGCGGAACCGCGGCGGACGCGGGCGGCGACGCGAAGCTCGTCTGGCTGACCGACAGCGGCGCGGATGTGGTGAGCGGCGACCTCGGCGTCGATCCGGGACCGGCGCCCGTCGATTTGGGCGTGGACCTCTTCACGGAGCCGGCGGATCTGGGACCTCAGGATCTGGGCGCGCCAGACCTGGGACCCGCGGACCTCGGCCCGGCCGATCCGGGGCCCGCGCCCGATCTCCCCCCCCCGCCGGACGTGACCGTCAGTACGTCGCTGTGCTCGCCCGCGGGCGGCTCCAAGAACATCTACGATCTCCAGAACCCCGACTGCCCGGATCACCCGAACCCCGTGCCGCTCTCGCCGGAGGGCATCGACGTGGACCTGCAGGGCGTGGTCGTGACCGCCGTCTTCGCTGACACGGTCTTCATTCAGGAGGAGTCGGGCGGGCCCTACTCTGGGGTCGCCATCTTCGCGCACGGTCAGTCCACCGCGGCGCTCAAGGTGGGAGACGAGCTCCAGGTCAAGGGGAGCTTTGGCGAGTTCTTCGAGCTGAGCCAGATCTACCTGACCTCGTGGAAGGTAACCGGCAAGGCGACGGTTCCGGCGCCGTACGTGGTGGCACACCCCGAGTGGATCGCGAACGATGGCCCGCTGGCTGAGCTGCTCGAGGGCGTGCTGGTGCGCGTCGAGGGGGTCGAGACCATCCACACCAAGCCCGACTGCCCGCATGACTTCGGCGAGTTTCTGGTCACCGGCGGCCTGCGCATCGATGACAAGGGCTACACGTGGGCCGCGCGCCTCGGCGACAAGCTCGCGAGCGTGACCGGGCCGCTCAACTACACGTTTGGCAACTTCAAGATCGAGCCGCGCACCGAGGCGGACGTGGTCGCGACCAAGAAGGGCCTCGCTGACTCGGTCTCGAAGTGCATCAAGGGCGACTGCATCGTGCAGGCAGAGACTCCGGGCACAAAGAAGCTGCTGGTCAGCGAGGTCATGGTCGATCCGTTTCAGGGCGACTCGCTGCGGGAGTGGATCGAGCTGTACAACCCAGGGACGGAGCCGGTGAGCGTGGCGGGGTTCTCGATCCGCGACTGCTTCGAGCAGAAGGCCGTTCTCAGCGGCGAGGGGTCGGTCATCCCGCCGAAGGGATTTCTGGTCATCGGCCAATCGACGAACACGAGCGAGAACGGGGGCACGCCCGTGGACCTGGCGTATGGGCCCGGGTTCTACCTGGCGAACACGATTGGCGCGGTGCTGCTCTTCGACGCGGCCGGCAAGCTCGTGGACCAGACGCGGTACTCCGCGTTCGATCCGTGGACGGTCCTCAAGCCCGGGCACTCGCTGGAGCGCAAGAGTGCGACGCCGGCAGACGGGACGGTGCCAGAGGCGTGGCAGACCGCGAAAGGCAAGTACGGGCCCAGCGACGACCAGGGCTCACCTGGAAAGGCGAACGGCGGCTGGTAGCGGACGCTAGCGCTTCGTCTTGGGGGCGCGCTCACCCGGCGCCGGGCGGCGAAACGCGGGCTGATAGGGGGCGAACGTCTCGGCCGTCAGCGCCGGGATGAAGCCCTTCTCCTCGAGCCGGCTGAGGATGAGCTCCAGGTACGCGCGCCACTTGGCCGTCACCTCGTTCTTCTGCCACTGCCGATAGCCCCAGCGTGGCTGAGGCTTGAGCGCCATCAGAAAGGCCGTCTCGAGCGGATCGAGCCCCACGGCGGACTTGTCGAAGTAGAACCGCGCGGCGTTCTCGATGCCGTAGATGCCGGGGCCGTACTCGATGATGTTGAGATACAGCTCGAGCAGGTAGTCCTTGCCGAGGCGTCGCTCGATGGCCCAGGTGAGCACGGCCTCGCGCAGCTTGCGGGCCAGGACCTTCTTGCGGTCGAGGAAGAGGTTCTTGGCGAGCTGCATCGAGATCGTCGAGCCGCCCTGATGAAAGCGGCGCAAGGAGACGGCCTCACGGAGCGAGCGCTCGAGCGCGGTGACGCTGAAGCCGCCGTGGTCGTAGAAGCGCGCGTCCTCGGTGACGAGCGCGGCGCCTCCGACGTACGGCGGGAGATCAGAGAGGGGGACCCAGGTCGAGGTGCCGGGGCCCACGCGCACGCCGGAGTCGCTCCAGTGATGGACGTAGGTTCGGTCTGAGAGCGCCTGCAGCTTGCCGTCGAACTCGGGCCCGAGGCGGTCGAGGATGCAGCCCGTGAGGTCGCCGTCGAGCTCCAGGCGGGACGCGGGCGGATTGGCGAAGTCGACGACGACGCGGGCGGAGAACTGGCCTCGGCCCGAGACCTCGGCCTCGGCGATTGGGCCCAAGACGGCGTCCGGGACGGTGGCCAGGAACCCAGCGCACGGCTGAGGGTCGGCGACTGCCGTGAGGTCGAGGTGAGGCGACTCGCCGCTGCGTGGGACCAGGACGCGGAGGTGAAAGCGGGCGTCGTTGACCGCGATGGTGCCCTCGGCGAAGCCCGTGGGGGAGCCGTCGAGCGAAACTGCGGCGACGACTTCAGTGGCCGAGAATGAGAGGCCGCGGATGGGCTCTGGCACGAGGCGGCGGAGGCTGAGCCCCAGGTCGCGCACGGTCGCGCTACCGGCGAAGGTCGCAAGTTGTCGGACGGGGTCGAGCATCAGATTTCCGTCGACGTCGAGCTCCGCACCCGTGGGGACGCCGAGCGACGGGAGCACGGCGGCGAGGGCGGCGGACACGGGGAGGCGCGTCAGGCGCACACGGGCGGTCAGGACGTGCTCGGCGGGGTTGGCGACCGTGTCGAGCGCTAGCTCGTGACGGCGGCCATCGGCGTGGCTCAGCGTCGCGCGGAGGCGCAGCGTCGCCGCACCGTTGGCGGAGACGCTGCTCGCCTCGGGGACGTCTAGGAAGAGCGACTCACCCGAAGCGTGGACCGCCAGTGCGCCGCGCGTGAGCCGTAGGGTCGGGAGTGCCGCCGCGCGTGAGGTGAGGGCTTGGAGTGCAGGCACCGACATGGGGACGGTCCGGACAAGTTGCGATTAGGGATTGCCGGGCAACAGCGAGTCGCAACAG
>SXOX01000331.1 GCA_005776585.1 Pseudomonadota bacterium
AGAAGATGACGTTCAAGCCGCGCCGCGAGATCCTCGACTTCGAGGAGATCGAGCGCATCGTGCGCGTTTTCGTGTCGCTCGGCATCGACAAGGTGCGGGTCACCGGAGGCGAGCCGCTCACGCGACGGGGCATTGTGTCCCTGGTGGGGCGAATCGCCCGAATCGACGGGGTCAACGACCTCAGCATGACCACCAATGGCGTCCTGTTGGCCGAGCACGCTCAGGCGCTCGCAGACGTCGGCCTGCGACGGGTCAACGTCTCGTTGGACACCGTCAATCCGGTGCATTTTCGCGAGCTGACGCGCTGGGGCGATGTGCGGCCCGTCCTTGCGGGCATCGAGGCCGCCGTGGCGGCTGGCCTCGCCCCGGTCAAGATCAACGCCGTCGTCCTCAAGGACCAGTCTGACCAGGATCTCGGCGAGTTCGTGCGATTTTGCCGCGACCGCGGGCTCATCCTGCGCTTCATCGAGTACATGCCCATCGGAATCGACAACCACTGGACTCCAGAGCGTTTTCTGGGAATCGACGCGGTCCGGGACGTGCTCACCCGGCAAGGGTTCTCCATCGCTCCGGCGGAGGACGCGCGACCCATCGGCGGTGGACCGGCACGGTACTGGCACGTGACGGCGCCGGAGGGTGGCGCAGCGGCCGTGGTCGGGTTCATTGCCGCGCTGAGTCACAACTTCTGCGCGATGTGCAATCGCGTACGGCTCACTGCGGACGGCCGCGTGCGCGAATGCTTGACCCACGGTGGGCGGCTGAACCTGAAGGCCATGCTGCGGGCGGGGGCGACCGACGACGAGGTCCGCGTCGCCGTCCACGGCGCGCTCTATGGCAAGATTGACGGCCACGGCTTTCACCCGACCGACGGCGGGCTCAGGACGGCCGTGACCATGTCCGCCCTCGGCGGCTGAGGAGACGCTCATGACTGAAAACACCAACGAACCAACGCGCCCACGTGCACCGGTACCCGTGCGCCGCAAGCGCGGCTTCGGGATGCCGCTCGTGGTCATCGTGCTCGTCGCCGCCGGGCTCATCATGGTCGTCAAGTCGTCCACAGCGGGTGGCGTCTACGACATGACGATCGGCGAGCTCAATGAGAAGCGGGACCAGTACCTGGGCAAAGAGGTCCGGGTCAACGGCGTGGTCCTCGCCGGAAGCGTCAAGGATCCGGCGGGCGAGAAGATCGACATCACCTTCACGATCGGCGACGCCGAGGGCAACCGCATCCGCGTCTCCTACCACCAGCTGCTGCCCGACGCGTTCAAAGAGGGTCGTCAGGTCATCGTGCAGGGCGTCCTCGACGCCGTCGACCACGTGACCTGCCAGCGCCTCACCGTGAAGTGCCCGTCGAAGTACAAAGACGAGAACAAGACCGATGACGACTCGTGGAAGACGTACGACCCGACGCGGCACGAGGCGGCGCCGGCGCCCGCCGTGCGCTAGGCCGGAGCGCGAGCCCGCCACATGCAACCTCTTGGTCATCTCCTCATCGACGTCTCGTTTCTGACGACACTCGCGACCGCGCTCGTGGCGATCTACGGCGCCGTCCTGAAGCACCCGGGCATCGTGCGCGCGGCGCGCCACGGCATCACCGGCAACGCGTTTCTGTATTTGGCGGCCTCGGTCCTCCTGTGGCACGGCCTGTTCAGTCACGACTTTGCCAACAAGTACCTCGCGACCTACTCCGACCGCGAGATGCCGCCAATTTATCTTTTTACGTCGTTCTGGGGCGGTGAGAAGGGCGCGCTGCTCCTGTGGGCCACGGTGCTCACGGTCTTTTCAGCCATTGCCGTCCATCAGGCGCGCCACAAGGATCCGGCCTACCTCGGCTGGGCCGCGGGCATCCTCATGCTCGCGGTGTTCTTCTACGACATCCTGATGGTCTTCGAGTCCAACCCCTTCGAGCGCTTCCTGCTCACCGCCGCGCCCAAGGACGGGCAGGGGCTCAACCCGCTGCTCCAGAACCCCACGATGGCCATCCATCCGCCGTCGCTGCTCACAGGCTACATCGCCTTTACGCTGCCGTTCGCCTTCGGCGCGGCCTCGCTCATCACTGGCCGCCTCGACGACGAGTGGGCGCGCGACACGCGCAAGTGGACGCTCGTGAGCTGGCTGTTCCTCACGACCGGCCTCATCCTCGGCGGAGCCTGGGCCTACCAGGAGCTCGGCTGGGGCGGCGTCTGGATGTGGGATCCCGTCGAGAACGCGGGCCTCATCCCGTGGTTCACGGCCAGCGCTTTTCTCCACTCGATCGTGGTGCAGGAGCGCCGCGGCATTCTCCGCCGCTGGAACTTCACGCTCGTCTGCCTCACGTGGTTCCTGACCATCTTTGGCACGTTCCTCACCCGCAGCCAGCTCATCGTCAGCATCCACGCGTTCGCCGACAGCAAGCTCAGCGACTACTTCCTCTGGTACATGGCCCTCATCGCCGTGGTGTCCATCGGCCTATTGGCATGGCGCTGGAAGGCGTTGGCCTCCACCGAGCGCATCGACAGTCTGCTGTCCCGCGAGGCCTTCTTCGTCCTGAACAACGTGCTGCTGCTGTTCTGCGGCGGCGTCGTGCTCTGGGGCACGCTCTATCCCAAGCTGTCCGACCACGCCGGCTTCCAGTCGCTGTTCAACGGCCTCGCCGCGACGCTCTCGAGCCTCGGTATCCCCGTCGATCCCATCACCCAGGCGCAGGACCTCGGCGAGAAGTGGTTCAACAAGGTCATGGTGCCCTCCGCGCTTGTGCTCCTGCTGCTCACCGCGGTCGGTCCGCTCATCCCGTGGCGCCGCACCACGGGCCGGGCGCTCCGCATCCAGCTCGTGCCACCGCTCCTTTGGTCGGTCGTGCTCCACGCGCTCGGCACCGCGCTCATCGTCTTCCTCCGCGTCCGCGAGCGGACCGCGCTTGGCGACTCGACGGGCGAGGCGCTCAACGGCTGGTGGCACGGCCTGAACCTCATGCACGTCTACGCGTGGCTGGGCATCTGGCTGGCCAACTTCACGATCACGGGCGTGGCCCTCGAGTTCTGGCGCGGCGGCCGCGTGCGCCAGCGCGCTCAGGGGGGCGGTCTCTGGGCCAACGTCGCGCACGTGACCCTCCGCGCCCGAAGACGCTACGGCGGCTATATCGTGCACGTGGGCTTCTCGCTCGCGTTCATTGGCCTCGCGGGCCTTGCGTACAAGTCGGAGACCCCGGAGACCCCGCTGCATCCGGGAGACTCGGTCGTCACCGGCGGCTACCGCATCACGTTTGCGCGCATGGACGACCTCTACCGCGAGGGCGAGGGCCACATCGCCAGCCGCGCCACGCTGGTCGTCACCCGCGGCAAAGAGACCGTGCCCGTCGCCGACGTCGACCGCGTCGCCAAGGCGCTCACCGAGCGCGGTCTGGTGCCCTTCAAGATCGAGACGCTGCCGGAGAGCCCCAAGATCCTTCTGCGCTTCGTCAACCCGGTACACCGCGACCGTCTCCGCGAGGAGATCGCGCTGCGCGGCACGGTGCGGGAGCACTTCACGATTACGAGCGAGCGGCCCGACACGCGCGAGATCGTCTTGGGCTTTCGGGATCAGCAGCTCCTGCAAACGCGTCCGACCATCGTGATGAAGTACCTCGACGAGCTACGTCGCACGTTGGGCAGCCTCGACTCCGGCGCGCCGATTGTCGACGCGATACCCGGCCGCGCCGTCGTGTCCCTCCGCTGGCCGACTACCGCCGACTACGATCGTGCCCGAGGCCTGCTCCGGGAGGACGGCCCCGCCATCGCTGGTCTGCTGCTCTGTCGCTACGATCCGTCGCAGGATCTGGTCGAACTCATGACCGAGGGCACCGGCCGCCACCTCCACCCGGAGATGCGCGCCTACATCAAGCACGCCTCACCCACGACCGAGGTCGCGATCTGGAGTCGCCCGCACGAGGACCTCTACCTCGCGATGCGTCCCGAGATCGGCAAGCCGTTCATCCAGCTGCTGTCGGTCGTCAACCCGCTCATCCTGCTCCTCTGGCTCGGCACGGCCGTCATGTTCGCGGGCGGCATCTTCCTGCTGTTCCCGAACGAGCTTTTCGCCGCGCGGGCCCGCAAGCTCGCGCGCGAGGACGGCGAGAGCGACGGGACCCTCCCGCCCCGGACCTTGGGCGCGACCACGCTCTTGCCAATGCTGGCCTTCAGCGTGCTGGTATTCGGCTCCTCGCACGCCGCAGCGGACCCGTATAGCGACAAGCTGCTCGATACGCTCTCGTGCGTCTGTGAGACCGGCGGCGAGCGCATCTACGACACGACCCGCACGCTCCGGCAGTGCGACTGCCCCGTGGGCTCGGGGCTTCAGCAGCGCATTCGGCTCCATGTCGAGGGTTCCGGGCTGGCGTTCGCCGATCGGGCGCAGGCCATCCTGACGACGCTAGTCGAAGAGGATCCCGCGAACGAGCGCCTGCTCCGCTTCGACACGGCTCTGCACAAGACGCTCATGGAGAACACGCTCTGCACCTGCGGCTGTGGGCAAATGGCGCTGTCCGAGTGTCCTTTGGACTGCCCGTGGTCGCCGTATTGGAAGCGCAAGTTCAAGATCCTCCTCGCCATCGGTCACTCCCTCGATGAGATCCGGGTGGCCTACGTCGCCGAAGCCAATCAAGCGCACCGCGAGGGCAAGACCCAGCTCAAAGCTGCCGACATCGTCTTGAACATCGAGCCTGCGTCGAGCTGGATTTTGCCCGTGAGCATCGCGAGCGCGGGGACGGCTCTGCTCGTCGGCTTCCTCGTCTGGCGCGTGCGCCGCCGCGCGGCTGTCTCCCACGACGTGGACACCTCACCGGATGGCCTCTCGGACGCCGATCGCGGACGGGTCCGCGACGAGCTCGACGACCTGTGACCGCGCTCGACCTGACCTTCGCCATCGCCGCGCTCATCCTCCTTGGAACGGCGCTGCGGCACCTCGGTACGTTAGGCCGGGCGTTTCACGTCGGCCGTCGCGAGGATGACAGCGCGCGCCTCAATCGTGCGCTCGAGGAAAGGGACGCCGTCCTCGAGCACCTGCGCGAGGTCGAGCTCGATCGGCGGACGGGCAAGCTGAGCGAAGGCGACGCCGAGCGCGAGCGCCGACGTCTCGAGCCGGTCGCGGCGCGTGCGCTCCGTGAGGTGGACGAGGCGCAAGATGCTTGAGACGGCCGTGGCCACGTGGTTCGTCACCGTCGCCGTCGCGGCGCCTCCGCACGCCGCAATTCAGCAGGGCGATGCGGCGGGGCCCGTCACTCTTCCGCGACGACCGACACCGGTGCAGACCGTGCTAATCGAGACGCGGCTCGATGGCTCGCTGGCGCCACTGGCGCACGCCGAGGCGTGGCTCATCGCCAAGAAGGACAAGCCCGGCGCGCACGGAGCGTCGACCGAGACGGCCAAGCGATGGCGCTCGATGTCGACGGGCTCGGGCGGGCTGTCGTTCTCCGAGGTCGAGATGGTCCCGGGAGCGCGCTTCGAGATCGCCGTGCCGCATCAGGGCGTGCTCTATCGGTCCACGGAGTTCGGCCTCATGGACCCCGCCCCGCCGGAGGTGCGCGTCCACGGCGTGGTGCCGGCTCCCTCTGGCGAGCTCGCCCCGCCGCTGCCGGGGCGCCTCACGCTCCAGGTCGCGCTCCGCATCGACCTCCTCGAGACGGAGCTCCGCTTCACCGAGACGGTCCGCGTGCTGAACGAGGGGCACGTGACCATCGACTACACCCACGCGCCGCGCGGCCTGCACGTCCCCATCCTCGCCGTTCCGCTCGGTCGCGCGCTGGAGGGCCGCATTCCCGTGTCGGGGATCGTGCCCAAGGGGCGACTTCACGGCGTCAAGCCGCCAAGCCTCGGGCAAGGCACGCTGGTCAGCGAGGCCGGGGGCGTCGCCTATCGCGGGCCGGTACCGCCCGGAGGCGGACTGTACTTCGAGCTGAGCGAGACCGTGCCGTTCTCGACCGAAGCCTTGCGGCTCGGGTTCGTCTCTGATTTAGACCTTACGTTATTTGCGGTGACGTTTGCCTCGCCCGATCGCGCCGCTCCGGACCTGCGGCTGGAGGTCCCCTCGCGCTCGGGCCACGACGTTCGGCAGGGCTTCAACGTCACTGAGATCGTAGCGACCGCGACCCTCCCGGCCGGAACGCCCGTCGTGCTGTCCTTCGACCGGTTGCCAATCCAGAGCAGCATCCCACGCACGTTGGCCATTGGCGGCGGCAGCGTCCTGGCGCTCGTCTTCGGTGTCCTGTTCTTTTCCGTGTGGCTCAGGCGAGCCTCGGCATGACCGGCCGAGAGGCCGCAGGCAACGTCCAAGTGCACGGGCTCGCACGCACCTTCGGCCGCCGCCCCGTGCTCCGCGACGCGACGTTCACCCTGCCACGCGGCGCCGTCACCGCGATCATCGGCCAGAACGGCGCAGGCAAGTCCACGACGTTCAATGTGCTCTCAGGCCGCATCCCGCCGACTGCCGGTCGCGTCCACTACGCCGGCACCGAGACGACCGAGCGCGACCGCGGCCGCTCCTTCGGCTACGTGGCGCACGCTTCGTTTTTGTACGGCGCGCTGACGGCCCGGGAGAACCTCACGCTCGTCGCCGCACTGCATGGGCGGCCCACCGACGGGCTCCCGGAGATCCTCGAGCGCATCGGCCTCACGCGTGCCGCCGATCGGGCCGTGCGCACGTACTCGCGCGGCATGACGCAGCGGCTGGCGATTGGGCGCCTCTTGGTCTTCGATCCCCCCGTCTGGCTGCTGGACGAGCCCGCCAGCGGCCTGGACGCCAAAGGGCGGACGTGGCTCGAAGCGGAGATTCGGGGCCTGGTCAGCGCAGGCAAGGTCGTCGCGCTCTCCTCGCACAGCCGCGATCTCGTCGCCGAGCTCGCGCGCCACGTCGTCGTCCTCGCGGGCGGTCGGATCGCGCACACGGGCCCACTGCCCGAGGACCGCGCGGCCGCGGCGGCCGAGGTCGAGCGCCTCTTCTCGGAGCACATCGGATGACGGCGTCAGAACCGGGCCGGCTCGACGACGGCAGCCTCGGCGCACTGCTACGAGGCGCGCGCCTCATCTTCGACAAGGACTGGACCATCGAGCGGCGCTCGCGCGAGGTCGCCTTCTCGATGCTCACGTTCAGCCTGCTGGCCACGCTCGTGTTCGCGCTCGGCTTCTACGTCGACGACGACAAGGTCCGCGCCTATGTCCCCGGCATCCTGTGGGTCGTCGTGCTGTTCGCCGGCACGCTCGGCCTCGGTCGTCTGTTCGACAGCGAGCGCGAGAGCGACTGCCTCGGCGGCCTGCTCCTCTCGCCGCTCGAGCCGCGCGCGCTCTACCTCGGGAAGCTCCTCGTCCAGCTCGTCTTCGTCGGCGCCATGGAGCTGTGCACGCTGCCAGTGCTCTTCCTCTTCTTTGACGTCTTTCAGCTCCTGGACGCGCGCTCGGCGACCTGGCTCACGCTCGTCATCGTTCTCGGCACGATCGGCTTCTCGATCGTCGGGACGCTCTTCGCCGCGCTGCTGCTCGACGTCCGCATGCGCGAGGTGCTCCTCCCCATCGTCGTCTACCCGCTCGTGACCCCCGTGTTCATCGAGGGCGTCAGCGCGACGCGCGCGCTGCTGTCGGATCCGCGCGCCGACGTGCTCGACTGGGTCATGCTCATGGCCGCCTTCGACTGCATTTACCTCGGCCTGGCCGTCGCGCTGTTCCCCAAGCTCGTCCGCGGCTGACCCACCACACACACGGGCCCGCGATCGCGTTTTCGAGTGACGCCGCGGCATTTCCGGCTATAGTTCATCAGCGCGGTCGCTCTCGCGCAGGAGGTCTGTCGATGGCCGTGCTCCCGCTCCAGTTCTGGCCTGCCGAGGTGCTGCGCACCCCCGCGCGGCCCGTCGCGCCCGAAGAGTTCGACCGGGCGCTCGTCCGTTTCGTCGAAGACATGGCGGAGACGATGTACCTCGAACGCGGTATCGGGCTGGCCGCGCCGCAGGTCGGCGTGTCCAAGCGCGTCCTGGTCATGGATGTACCGCGGGAGGGCCCCGATGGCGAGCCGGATGGCGAGTCTCATCTCACGTTCATCATCAACCCCGAGCTGGTTGCTCGCGAAGGCACCCAGGTCTACGAGGAGGGCTGTCTTTCGTTTCCGGGGCTGCTCGCCGAGGTGACTCGCAGCAAGCGCGTCACGCTGCGCTACCAGGACGTGACCGGCGCGCGGCAGGAGCGGGTCCTCGAAGGGCTCGAGGCCGTCTGCATTCAGCACGAGATCGACCACCTCGACGGCATCACGTTCGTCGAGTACCTCTCTCCCCTCAAGCGCAAGCTGCTGCTACGCGATCTCAAGAAGACCCTCGCCGAGCGTGGGGAGCAGCTCGCGCTGTAGCCCGCTCACCTCATGCTGCGCCCGTCCCGTGTCGTCTTCATGGGCACGCCCGAGTTCGCGGTGCCGTGCGTCGAGGCGCTTGCAGCGCACCCCTCGTGCACGCTGGTCGCCGTGGTCTGTCAGCCGGACAAGCCCGCCGGTCGCAGCCGCGAGCCGGTGCCGCCACCGACCAAGCTCGCCGCGCAGCGCCTGGGCGTGCCCGTCCTGCAGCCGCTCAAGCTGCGCTCCGGTGACTTCCCCGACGCGCTCGCTGCCCTGCGGCCGGACCTCATCGTCGTCACGGCCTATGGGCGCATCCTCCCGACGTCGGTGCTCACGCTGCCGCGCCTGGGCTGCGTGAACCTCCACGCGAGCCTACTGCCACGCTGGCGCGGCGCGGCGCCCATCCAATGGGCGGTGCGCTCGGGCGATCGCGAGACCGGTGCGTGCCTGATGCAGATGGACGCCGGGCTCGACACCGGGCCCGTCCTTGCGCGCACGATCCTCCCGATTGGCCCGCTCGAGACCGCGGCCGACCTCCACGACCGCCTGTCGCTCGCGAGCGCCGCCCTGCTCTCCGAGCAGCTCGACGCTGTCATCGCGGGCGCCCTCGCTCCCGTGCCTCAGCCCGAGAGCGGGGTCACCCTCGCGCGCATCCTGACCCGTGAGGACGGGCGCGTGGACTTCACGGCAGCGGCGGAAAGCGTCGTCAACCATATCCGAGGCTTCCACCCTTGGCCTGGCGCGTCGACTCAGCTGAGTGGCCTTCAGCTCAAGCTGTTCCCGCCCGCAGTGCGCGTGTCGGAGCCGGTCTCAGGCGCTCTGGGCGCGACCCCAGGCACCATCCTGGCTGCGGAGGCACAGGGCCTCGTGATCGCGTGCGGCGACGGCGCAGTGCGCGTGACGGAGCTTCAGCTCGAGGGCCGGCGGCGGATGCCGATAGCGGACCTCCTGCGCGGCTTCAGTCTCCCCGTCGGAGCGCGGCTCGGCGCGTAGGCTGCACGGGCTACGTGGACGGCACTGGCCGCACGCGCCGCTCCGGCGGTTTCGCCGCGCAGAGAGACGCGCTACGCTGACCCATGACCAATCGAGCACCTGACCCGGTCTACGACATGACGCGCGTCCGAGCGCCACGGACAGCAGGCTTCACGTTGCGCCTTGCCACGGCGCTCGTCGAGAGCGCGCTGACCGGGCCGCTGCTCACGCGGAAGCTCTTTGCCGACACCGGCATCTCGGCCCTCCGACGCGTCGCGTGCGACGACGCCTTGAGCTACGACCACCCTGCGGTCGTCCCGGCCCCGCCCACCGCGGATGCGGGCCACGAATTGACCACGGAGGCGCCGCTGCCCGAGACGCACGGCAGGGGCTTTCGCTATCCGAGCACGGGTGATTTCCTCGCCGCCTACCGCACGGGGAGCACGACTCCGCGCGACGTTGCCGAGCGGGTCCTGGCCGCTTCCGACGCCGTCGACCGCGCCGACCCACCTCTGCGTGCGCTGCTCTCGGTCGATCGGGACGATGTGGTGCGGCAGGCGGAGGCGTCGACGCTCCGGTGGCGCGAGGGCCGCCCGCTAGGCCCGTTTGACGGCGTCCCGGTCTCGGTCAAAGACGAGCTCGACCAACGCGGCTACCGTACGACGGTCGGTACGCGGTTCCTCGGCACCGCTCCAGCCACGGCGGACGCGGAGGTCGTCCGTCGCCTGCGCGATGCGGGTGCGTTGCTCTTCGGCAAGAACAACATGCACGAGATCGGCATTGGCGTGACCGGGATCAACCCGCACCACGGCGCCGCGCGTAACCCTTACGCACCCGATCATGTCACCGGCGGCTCCTCCAGCGGCTCGGCGGCGGCGGTCGCAGCGGGGCTCGGCCCCGTCTCCGTCGGAGCGGACGGCGGAGGCAGCATTCGCATCCCGGCGGGGCTCTGCGGCGTCGTGGGCCTCAAGGGCACCTTCGGTCGCTTCTCGGAGCATGGCGCCTCACCGCTGTGCTGGACGGTCGCGCACGTCGGCCCGATTGGCGCCACGGTCCACGACGTCGCGGCGGCCTACCTCGTCATGGCCGGTCGCGACCCACACGATCCGGGCACGCGACACCAGCCCACGCCGGTGCGGCCCGACCTCGCGCGCGCCTCGCTCGCAGGCCTTCGCGTCGGCGTGTTTCCGGCCTGGTTCGAGGACGCGGATCCGGAGGTCGTCGCCGCTGCGCGCGCCGGGGTCGCGCACCTCGTGGCTGCGGGTGCGACGCTCGTCGAGGTGTCCATCCCCGAGCTCGGCCGCGCACGCGCGGTCCAGCTCGTGACGATCGTCTCGGAGATGGCCACCGCGCACCTGGCCCATTACATAGAACACCGCACGGACTACGGGCTCGACACCCGCGTCAACCTGGCGCTCGCCCGACGCCTGCTCGCGACCGACTACGTGCACGCGCAGCGCGTTCGCCGTCGCATCGGCACACACTTCGTGCGGGCGTTCTCGGCGTGTGACGTGCTCGCGACTCCGACGACCGCGGGTACCGCGATGCCGATTCTCCCGGATGCGCTCGCGACCGGCGAGTCCAACCTCGAGAACGTCGAGCGCATGATGCGCTTCGTGCTCCACGGCAATGTGACAGGTCTGCCGGCCTTGAGCGTGCCATGCGGCTACGACAGGGCAGGGCTCCCAATCGGCCTTCAGCTCATGGGGCCCGCGTGGTCGGAGTCGACGTTGCTCGAGCTCGGCGCGCTCGTGGAGCGGTCCACCGAGCGCCGGCAACCGCCGGTCTTCCACCGCGTCCTAGGCTAGCTCCAGTTCAATCAAGACCGTACGTTCGCGTCCGGCGTACAGGAACACGGGGCGCGACTGAGGCCGGAAGCCCTCCGCCTCGACCAGCACGAGGTAAAGCCCCGCGGGCACGTTCCCAAGGACCCAGGGCGTCTTTCCGACCTCAGGAGGCAGAGGCGTATTCTCGTGTCCCTCCAACGTGGTCGAATACAGCGTCACCTCGGCCTCGGGGACGTTGCTCTCCACGGTCAGAACCGCGGTGCCCGTGACGTACCGGTCGTAGGCGCCGTCGTTGTGTCGGCGGAGGAAGTTGAAGAAGAGGTGGCAGCCGAGCTCGTCGCCCTGCGCCTCGGCGTCGGCGAGTCGCACCCAGGACAGCTCAGCGACCTTGGCTCGCGCCGTCTTGTCGGACGGATCGTACGCCAGCGCCCGGCCGTAGGCGTCGTAGGCCTCGGCCCACGTCGTGACGATGTCCAGATCCAGCAGGCGCACCTCGCGATCGAGCGCCCGGCGCTCCGCCGTCTGGCTCACCTTGGACAGACTCTCCCCCTTGAGGGTCAGCCGCACGCGCGCCTCGCGCTTGCGCCAGTAGGCGTTCGCGAACCGATGGCCACGCACGAGCTCTTGCGCGGCTTGAGCTCCGAGCCGCTCTCGCTCGAGGTGCCCGGAGACGTAGTCCTCGACGGCCTTCCACAGCACGCGCGTGTCCTGTACTCGGTTCAGCGGATCCCGCTCGAGGGCCCCGAGGCACACCTCCTCGAGGATCTGCGGGATGTACCGGCCCGGCGACCTCTCGCGGGGGGGCACGACGGGCTCCACCTCCACCATCTCGAGCAGCACCTGGGTGTCGACGTGCTCGTGCGGCGCGTGGAGCGTCAAGATCTCGTAGAGGATGCAGCCGAGACCGTAGATGTCGCTCGCGGGGCCGATCTCGTCGTTCTTGCCCATGGCCTGCTCGGGGCTCATGTAGTTCGGGCTTCCCACGACGATGCACGGGTTGTTGTCGCCGCGATCGGCGGCCTCACGCAGTGCGCGGCGCAGCGGCAGGTCCGGCAGACCGTCGACTCGCGCGAGGCCCCAGTCCGCCACCTGGACCTCACCGTAGCGACCAATGCGGATGTTGTCGGGCTTGAGATCCCGATGGAGCACGCCGCGGCTATGGGCATAGTCGACTGCGAGGCAGGCGCTCTGAAAGATGCGCAAGAGCGACACGAGCGGGTACTGGCGCTCGGCCTCGGGGTTCTGTGAGCGGAGGAGGTCCAGCACGTCCTTGAGGCTCATGCGGTCGACGAGCCGCATGGTGTAGTAGGCCTCGCCCGTGGGCCGAATGCCGGCGTCGTAGACGGGGATGATGTTCGGGTGCTCGAGCATCCCTGCAGCGCGCGCCTCGGCGAGCAGCGCGCCGACGAGCTCGTCTTGCATGGCGTTCTCGGAGTGCAGCTGCTTCATAGCCACCGAGCGACCGAGCGCCTTGTCCTTCATCTGCCGAACGACGCCCATGCCGCCCGCGCCAAGCCGCTTCTCGAACGTGTAGCGGAGCTCGGGCGTAGGCAGGAACGCCGCACCCGGCGAGTGCACCGCCTCGTCCGCGCGGTCGCTTCCCGCCAACAGCTGCGATACGCGCTCGCATTGCTCGACGTCGAGTACGCCGCGCACGACCAGGACCTGCCACAGCGCCTCGGGCGAGTCTTGCCCGCACCACAGCTCGTGCAGCGCCTCAGCGACTTGCGTCACCGAGAGCAGGCCTAGCTCGACGGCCTTGGCGCCGAATGCGACATCGTTGGGGTTCATGACCGGAACCAGCACGCCTTTCTTCGCGCGATTGTTGGGGCTTTGAGCCACGCGGTCAAGCCGCTCGCCGCTTCAGGTTGACAGCACCGTGATCCCGACGCATCCTCCGCCCGCCTTTTTGCCCGGGAGCGCAGGCCCCGCGCGGAGAACACCATGAAGCTGAACATCCTGATTGCCGTCCCCGCCGCCACTGCCCTCCTCGGGCTGGGCTGCAAGAACAACTGCGAGAAGCTCTACGACCACACGGTCCAGATGCTCGAGACGGCCAAGGCGCCGGCCGACAAGCTCGAGGAGCTCAAGGGCGAGAAGGGCAAGGAGAAGGCGCTCGACCTGTGCCGCTACGAGGACCAGAAGGCCGTCAAGTGCGCCGTCGAGAAGTCGACTCTGGAGGAGTTCAAGAAGTGCCGGCCCGAGCCGGACCAAGAGACGCTGTAGCGCGGATGGTTGGAGCGGCGCCCCGAGCGGGGCGCCCCGGTCAGTTCGGCTGCGGATCGCCCGCGGCGGCTGGCTTCTCTTCTTTGAGCGTGTCCCAGTACCACGAGAAGTCCACGTAAATGCCGTGGAGGTTGATGCTGTAGTCGCCCGCCTTGCTGCACGGGATGCAGTTGTACGGGTTGGCACTGGCCGGCAGGTTGGTCTTGAAGGCCTTCGAGCCGTCGATCGACGTGTACGGATCCAGGTCATAGGACGTGATGGTCGTCTTGCCCGTGCGGTAGGCGTAGGCCAGATTGACCTCGTAGCTCATATTGCGCAGCTTGCCCCGGTAGCCCAGGCCCGCGGTCACCGAGTGCGTCGGCGCCGGCGGCGTGCCGAAGGCGGTCGGGAAGTGTTCGTTGGAGGTCTTTCCGTCGAAGATGTAGCCCGCACGCACCTGCATGCCGAAGTCGAGCCGGTACTCCACGCCGAAGCGTGCCGTGACCGCATCCGACCAGCGAAACTCGTTCACGATGGGCGGAACTGCGATGGGACCCTTCTGCGTGGTCTCGACCGTCTGATTGACGTTCTGGCTGTTGAGCCCCAACTCCACGTCGACCGCGAAGCCCACCGGGCCGAGATCGCCGCGTGCGCCAAAGCCAATCTTGGCCGGAAGCGTAAACGTCATCTTGGGGTCGCCGACCTCCTGCCCGAGCAGGCGGCCCTCGGTGCCCTTGATGTCAGCGGTGACCTTGTGGCGATAGACGAAGCCAAGCTGGAGCTGCGGAATCGGCTGCCACTGGAGCCCGACGCGGAAGCCGTCGTAGCCCACGCCCTTGAGGTCCAGGTCGTAGAACTTGACCTCCGTCGCGCCCGAGCGGGTCTGCTGCCGCTGGAGCGAGACGATGTCGATGCGGTAGCCGAAGCCGATCTTGAGGTTGCCCGGAAGATCGAACGCGATGCCCGGGGTGATCTCGATGAAGCTCAGCCGCGTCTTGTCGAAGACGTTCTGTGAGCTGCTGTTCAGCCGATAGTTGAACTCCGCGCCCGCGGAGGCCACCGGGAACGCCGCCACGCCGAACGACAGCCATTTCGTGGCGCGGATGGTGCCGCCGACCATGAAGAACGGCGCGAACGTCGTATCCGACTCCGTGTTGACCACGGCGTCACCGTCGATTGCAGGGCTCGCCTGAATCTTGCCAATCAGCGGCGAGAAGTTCGCTGTGATCGAGGCAAATCCGACGTGCGCAATGCCGGCCGGGTTGTGGAACAGCGACGACGCGTCGTTGGCGAACGCGATACCCGTGCCGCCCATCCCAATGTGGCGTGCGTTGTAAAGGATGGGCGTGTCGTAACCGCCCGCGAGGGCCACAGGGGCCCCCGCGAGCAGCGCCACGCCGCACAGAATGAACCGAGCGGCGCGGCTCATCATCAGCTCGGATCCAGGCCGGAGCAGGTGTAGAACGCCGGCAGGCAGTTGGCTCCGAGGCAGTCGTCACACGGCTTGCCACCGCCGAGGCACTGCCCCGCGCAGTGCTTCACACCGCAGTTGAAGGTGTCCGCGAAGCAGCCGGCGCACGCCGAGCTGAGTGGGTACTTCTTGATGAGGCAGTCCGTGAAACACGTCGACGGCTGCCCGAGGCAGGGGATGCCGCAGGTGTTCTGGGCATAGTCGTTGAGTTCCTTGCGCTTGGTCGGGTCGCCGACGAGCTTGTCGTCGTCGGCGTTCTTGCACGCGCCCGTGCCGCCGGTCGTGCCGGCGTCGTCGCCCGTGCCGCCCGTGTCGTCGGTGCCCGAGGTCGTGCCCGTGTCGTCGGTGCCCGAGGTCGTGCCCGTGTCATCGGTGCCCGAGGTCGTGCCCGTGTCATCGGTTCCCGTCGTCGTGCCGGAGTCCGCCGTGCCCGTCGTGGTGCCGGAGTCCGCCGTGCCCGTCGTGCCGGAGTCCGCCGTACCCGTCGTACCGGAGTCCGTCTTGCCGGTCGTTCCGCCGTTGTCGGTGGCCGTTGCGCCGCCGGTGCCCGCGTCCGTTCCGGCCGGCGTCGTGGTCGTCGCCTTTGACGCACAGGCCGTGACAGCCAGCGACATCGCCGCCATCGCGCCCACAATCATCGCTTTCCAAATTGTCATACGTGCTCCCTAAATCGTCTTCCGAGGAGGTGGTCTTGGCACTCGCGCCTAACAGGCATCGAAGTATCGCAACCTTAGCCGCATGGACGGCTCCTTGTCCAGTTCTCTTCACATGGGCGGCTTCGGGCAAATCACCTTGTCGCTTCACTTTTTGGGCGGCAGGCCCGATGCTGTGGTCGTGGCTCGACCTCACCGGCGCGCGCGGCTCCTCCTCCTCGTCGCGTGCACCTCGCTGCTCGGGTGCGCCACCGCGAAGGGGCAGGCTCAAGCTCCCGCCCGCCTGCGCGACACGCCGATTCACTCCTGGGCCATGCAGCTCGACGGGATCGACCTGCAGCGCCTGGCGCGTACCGCGCTGGATCTCATCGTCGTCGATCGGACGCGCGGTGCCCGCGGGGCTCAACCGTTCACCCGACCCGAACTGAGCGCGCTGCGCAGCTCCCGCGCCGGGGCTCCCCGCGTGTTGTTGGCCTACGTCTCGGTCGGCCAGGTCGAGACCTACCGCGAGCACTGGAACCCGCGATGGCATCGCGAGCGGCCGGACTGGCTCGGACCCGAGGATCCCGATTGGCCCAAGCATCACGAGGTCCGCTACTGGCTGCCAGGCTGGGAGTCGCTCGTGCTCGAGGAGGTCCGTCGCGCCGCGACACAGGGGTTCGACGGCGTCTATCTGGACCGCGTCGACGCCTTCGAGGTCTGGTCACAACACCGTCGTGAATTGGCGCCGCGGACCGCGCGCCGAGCAATGGCTCAGCTCGTGTCCAAGGTCGCGGCCGCCGGACGGGCCGTGGACCCTCGGTTTGTCGTCGTCATCCAAAACGGAACGGAGCTGACACGCGAGCCGGGATTCTGGTCGAGCTGTGACGGCGTCTCGGCGGAGAATCTGCTGTTGGACGACACCGGCGCGCCGCTCTCGGACGACGTGACGGGCCCCATCCTGGAGGATCTCGCCCGAACCCGCGCGGCGGGACGCGTCGCGCTCGCCGTTGATTATCCCCGCACGGGGACCGCCCGAAAAGAGGTGCTCGAGCTGCGCCAGCGCGGGATCGTGCCCTTTGTGGCCTCGTTCGGGCTGGCCACCCTGGACCTCCACGACCTCCACGACCTCCACGACCTCGAGCAACGGTAGCGTCCTGGCTCCCGACCCGAGGCGTGCTATGCTCCGGAGACGAGCGACGATGACCGCGCGAGACCAGTGAACGTGGGGCCGCTCGAGATCGTTGCCGAAGGAGCGTCGATGCGTACCTCAACTCCCACCTGGACCGACCGAGCGCTCCTGCGGGCGTGCCGTCGCCTCGGCGTCCTCCTGCCCATGGCGGCGCTGGCGTTGGCGTGCGAGGACGATCCGCCCAACGCGCCCCCACCGCCCAGCAAGCCCGACCCCGCGAAGGTCAGCGCCGCCGATGTGGTCGCGGGGGCCGACGCAGGCACGGCCTCCGACGGCGCCGCGGCCGCGGGCCCGAACACGGGCGTCGACGCCGGTGCCGACGCGGGAGCGGATGCCGGTGCCGACGCGGGAGAGAAGGCGTTGTCGACGTCTGAGCGCCTGGGCCTTCGCCGTCGAGAGCTCGGCAGCGGCCTCCCTGCGTTCCTGCAGCGCGCTCCGAACGCGGGCACGGCGAGCAGCTTGTTCTCCGGCAAGACCGCCGAGCCGTCCTCGAATTACGCGGACATGGAGATTCACCCCATCGACATCAGCCCGATCGAGCGGCACTGGGGGGCCGAGGAAGACCTCACCGCCGGCGCCAAAGGGCGCACGCCGCCTGCGTCCGGCGGGATCTTCGGCAAGAAGCCGCCTGGAGGTCAGACGGGCGAGCCCACGGGACCGTCCGCCGAGCTGCCCTTCAAGCTCGAGCTGCACCGCATCAACCCGCAGACGGCGCAGCTCGAGACGCTGCAGCGATCGTTCGCCTCCAAAGAGGCCCGCGACGCGGCCCTCCAGGTGAACCTGAAGCTGGGCTATCGCGCAGAGCGCCCAAGCAAGGAGGATCTGGAGAAGGCGCAGGCTGCGCTCAAGGCCAAGACCAAGGCGGAGGGCCCCAAGGAAGGCGCGGACAAGGACTGTCGCTACAAGGCCGTGTGGTCGAGCGGGGTCGGGGCCGCCAAGGTCAGCCACACGAAGTGCTTCTCGTCGCAGTCGGACATGGACCGCTTCCAACGCGAGCTCAACTCCGCCAAGCCGCCGGCACCGCCGGGTGCTGCGGCACCTGCGACCGGACCGACCACGCCCCCCGCGCCCACGCCCGCGGCGCCCGCCGATCGCGGCGATACGCTCAAGCCGGTGCCTTTGGGCAACTGAGCGCGCCGCGAGCTGGACACGCGCTACGGCGGGTGAGTCTTAGAGCTTTACGTTCTTGAGCAGGTCGGCAAACGTGCCGAGGCCCGGACCGGCGCGACCCGCAGAGCGCTGCTGATAGTCGTTGACGTTGGCCGCCTCGGCGTCTGCGCCAATGGCGCGCACCGACAGTGCCATGCGCCGCTCGACCGGATCGACCGAGATGACCTTGGCCCGAACCGGCGAGCCCTTGTGATAGGCGCGCGCCAGGTCGGCGTTCTTGGGCTGCCCGGTCTCGCTCGCCGGAAGCAGCGCCGTGATGCCGGGCGCGACCGTGACGAACACGCCGAAGGTCTCGACGTGGTCGACCGTGCCTTCGACCATCGTACCCACGGTGAACCGGCTGGCCGCCTCGATCCACGGATCGCCCTCGACGGCGCGCATGGACAGCGCGATACGCCGCGTAATCGGGTCGATGTCGAGAACCGCGGCTTGCACCTGATCCCCCGGCTTGACGAGGTCCGACGGATGCCGCACGCGCCGCAGGAAGGTCATCTCGGAGACGTGGATGAGGCCCTCGACGCCGGGCGCGAGCTCGACGAAGGCGCCAAAGCGCTCGAGCCGCGACACGGGACCGGTGACCAGATCCCCGACCTTGGTCTCGCTGACCACGCGGTGCCACGGATCGCTCTCGAGCCGCTTCATCGAGAGCGCGATGCGCTTCTTCTCGCGGTCGACCTCGACGACCGTGACCGTGACCTCCTGGCCCGGCGACACGAGGTCCTTGGCCTGCGCGCCCTTGCTCCACTGCATCTCGGAGACGTGCACCAGGCCGTCCGCACCGCCCAGGTCCACGAAGCAGCCGAAGTCCGCGACGCTGCGCACGGTCCCCTTGCGCACCTGCCCGGGCTGGAGCTCCGACCACAGGACGTCGCCCTTCTTACGCCGCTCGTCCTTCTGCAGGGCAGCGCGCGAGACGACCAGACGGCGTGCGTCGGGGTCGTACTCGATGATGCGAAATGCATGGACCTGCCCTAGCCAGGCGTCCAGGTCCGTCTGGTGGTCCATGTCGAGCTGCCCGAGCGGCAGGAACGCGCGCAGGCCGGCCATCTCGACGTCGAAGCCGCCCTTGTTGCGGGCCGCGATCTTGCCCTCCACCGGCAGGTGCAGCTCGAAGGCCTCCTTGAGCAGCCCCTGATCCCGCACGCCACGGGCCAGCCGCTGCGACAAGCGAATCCCGCCGCCCGTCTCGACGACCATCGCGGTGATCGCGTCCCCGGGTTGCGGCAGGTCGCCGTCGATCTCGGAGCGCTCGATGATGCCCTCGGCCTTGCCGCCGATGCTGACGAAGATGGCGTCGGAGCTGACGCGCACGACGATGCCGGTGACGTGCTCACCGCGATCGAAGTGCGGGGCAGCCTCGAGGCCGCCGGCCTCGGCGATGAGCTTCTCGAACTCCTCTTCTTCAGAGGAGAGGACGGCACGGGGCGTGATGTAGGACTTGGCCATGGCGGGGCGGGTTAGCAGAGCGACCGGCACGCGTCAACCGCGATCCCGCTGGGCATGGTTGACCCGCACGCACGCTCGCCTCTAAGGTGCGCGGTCGCCATGTCCAGCCTCGCCCCTCGCTTTCGTGTCATGAAGTTCGGCGGCTCGTCCGTCGGCACGGCCCATCGACTCGCGCGCGTCCTCGAGATCATCGAGCGCGAGCGCCAGACCGGCCCCATCGCCGTCGTCGTCTCCGCCATGGGGGACACGACCGACTGGCTCATCGACGCCGCCAAGCACGCTGCCGCGGGGGACTACCCGGCCGCGGAGCGGGAGCTCACGCGCGTCGGTGAGGTCGCGGTAGCCACCATTCGGCACGTGCTTGCGCTTCGCCCGAGCCCGGATGCCTCCGAGCCCGACGTGGAGTCGCTCGTGTCGGGCTTCATTGGGGAGCTCCGTCAGCTGCTCTTCGGCATCAGCCTGCTCCGAGAGCGCACCGCGCAGAGCCAGGACCTCGTCTTGTCCTTTGGTGAGCGCCTCTCGGCCACGCTCGTGAGCGCCGTGCTCAGCTATCGCGGTCTGCCCTCGGTCTACGTCGATGCCCGCCGGTGGGTGGTCACCGACGCGAAGTTCGGCACGGCAACCGTGGACTGGGAAGAGACGCGGCGTAAAGTTCGCGAGCTGCGTCGCGAGTGGGACGGCGTCGTCCCCATCCACACCGGCTTCATCGGACTGACCCCGGATGGGCGCACCACCACGCTCGGGCGCAACGGCTCGGACTACACCGCGACGCTGCTCGGCCGCGGGCTCGACGCCACCGAGGTCACGGTGTGGACGGACGTCTCCGGCGTCATGACCGCGGACCCGGGCATCGTGGCCGAGGCCTACCCGCTCAACCGGCTGTCGTACATGGAGGCCGTCGAGCTCGCGAACTACGGCGCGCGGCTCTTTCACCCGCGCACCATGATCCCGCTCATCGAGTCCGGCATCCCGATGCGCATCCGCTCGACGACCGACGAGGCGTCCTCGGGCACGGTCATCGACGCCGTCGGTGCGCTGGACCGGGCGCGGCCCACGTCGGTAGCCTCGCTCGAGCGCCTGGCCATCGTCGACATCGAGTGGCGCCGGCTCGCGGTGCCCGCTCAGATTGGCCGTCGCGTGCTGCATGCGCTCGAGACGGCCGGCGTGACCGTCTGGATGGCCTCGCAGGCGGCTCACGGCCAGGCCGTCGCGGTGGTCGTTCCGCTCGCGGAGCTCGACACCGCCAAGGCGGCCATTCAGTCGGAGCTCTCCGAAGAGCTCGAGAAGCACGAGGTCGAGCCGGTCGGGGTGCGCTCCCCGGTCACGCTGCTGACGCTCGTCTGTGAGACGATGGGCAAGAGCCCCAACGTCTCTGGCCGCTTCTTTGGCGCGTTGGGCAGCATCGGCGTGGACGTCCACGCGATTGCGCAGGGCGCCAGCGAGCGCTCCATCTCGTGTGTCATTTCGGCAGCCGATACGCCCATCGCCGTGAGAACGGTGCATGCGGCCTTCAACTTCGCCCACGAGGTCGTGTCCCTGGTCGTGCTCGGCAAGGGCACCGTGGGCAGCCAACTCCTCCAGCAGATCGAGGCTCAGCGCGAGGTGCTCCGGCGCGACCATGGCGTGCTCGTACGGGTCGTCGGGATCTGCGGCGCGACGCAGGCCGTCTTCGACGACCGCGGCGACGGCATCGTGGACTGGCAGACGGCGTGGAAGGGCGCGCGGCCGCATGCGGAGCTCGGCGGGGTGGCCGGGCTGCTCGACCGCCTGCGTCGTCTCTCGGTGCCCATCCTGGTGGACTGCACCTCGGCCGATGCCATGGAGCGGCTCTACCTCGAGGCGTTTCAGCGCGGAATTCACGTCGTTGGGGCCAACAAGAAGCCGCTCGCCGGAACGACCATGACCGCGCTCCAGGACCTGATGGCCGGCGCCCGCCGCCACCACCGGGCTTATCGCTACGAGACGACCGTGGGCGCGAGCCTGCCGGTCATCGAGACGCTCAAGAACCTCATTCGCACCGGCGATCGCGTCCAGCTCATCGAGGGCAGCTTCTCTGGGACGCTCGGCTACCTGACCAACGAGGTCATGGCCGGCGTGCCGCTGTCACAGGCCGTGCAGGTCGCCCGCGACCTGGGCTACACGGAGCCGCAGCCCCAGGACGACCTGTCCGGGCTGGATGTCGCGCGCAAGGCCCTCATCCTCGCGCGCGAGCTGGGCCTGAGGCTCGAGATCGACGACGTCCTGGTTGAGCCTCTCGTCCCCGCGGAGCTGCTCGCCGAGACCGACGTGCCGCGCTTCCTCGCGCGACTGGAGGCCATCGACACGGACTTCAGCGCCCGCATCGCAAGCTACCGGCAGCGAGGCGAGACCTTGCGCTACCTCGCGCGCATCGATCCCGAGGCCGCGGCCTCGGGGCGTCCCGTGATGACGGTCGGGCCCGTGGCCATCCCGGCTGATCACCCGGCCGTGCGGCTGCGCGGCTCCGAGGCGTTCGTGGCCTTCACCACGGAGCGGTATCGCGCCTACCCCCTCATCGTCCAAGGCGCTGGCGCGGGCGGCGCGGTCACGGCCGCGGGCGTCCTGGCCGACGTGCTGGCCATCGCCCAGTCGCTGCGCGGACAGTGACGCGCGTCCTCCGCACCGCGATCGCGCCAAATTTCGAGGAAACGGCCGCGTCTGCTAGGCTGCGCCTCGTGCGTTCAGTCGAACTCAAGCGACCTCTGCCGGTGCTGTGCTCTTCGTGGCTTGCGCTCGTGTCTGTGGCCTGTGCCACAGCGCCGGTCACGACCCGCCCGGGCGAGGGCTCATTGCAGTCGCAGCTCGAAGTCGAGAACCGCTCGCTGCACGTGCAGCGCGTCTCGGTAGACGGCTGGGAGCTAGGGGAAGTCGCCGCGGGCACACGCGCGCGTCTGGGTCCCGTCGAACCCGGACGTCGCCGTGTGACCGCGTTTGTCACCGGGCGCGTGGCGACGCTCGACCGCGAAGAGGCCTTCCTCGGTGGCCAGGTCACGCGCGTCTCTATCGTCCCCGCCGAGGCGCCGCTTGCCTCGCCCGCGCCATTTGGGACGTTGGAGCTCGAGAACGCGTCCCGCCAGGATCTCCTCGTCGAGCTGGATGACCGCGCGCCCATGCGCTTGCTGCCGGGGGATCGGCGGCGATTGACGGACGTGCAGGTCGGCGAACGTGCGCTCCGCCTTCGGGTGCCCGAGACTCGTTACCGCAGGCACCTCACGGTGCCCGTCCTCGAGGGCGACGCGGTCGTCCGCGCAGTGCTGCGGGTCGAGACGGGCAGCCTGCGTATCGTCAACCCCACGACCGAGGTCGTGCTCGTCCGCATCGATGACGCACAGCCCACGCCCGTCGCGCCCGGCGCCGAGGTCACCCTCTCTGAGGTGTTGGCCACCGTGCACACGTTGACCGCACACGGTGAGCGTACGGGCATCGAGCATCGTCGCACCGTGCAGCTCACGGCCGACACGACGCTGAGCTGGGATCTCTCGGCCTCCGGCGGTCGGCTCTCCATCGTCAACAAGACGGGAGAGGGCCTGGCCGTGAGCTGGCCGGGCGGAGGCGCCGAGCTCGCGGCGGGGAAGTCGTTGAGCGTCGAGCGGCTCGGCCCGGGCCCGGTCGCGGTCGAGGCGCGTGGCGTGAAGACGGGCCACATTTTTGCCTCGGTGGTCTCGTTGGGGCCGGGTCGCGAGACCGTGTGGACGCCCAGGGCGGGCGAAGGCACCCTCGTCGTGCGCAACGGCCTCCCGGAGGACGTCGAGCTCCGACACGGGGAGCGCGTGCTGGGCCGCGTCGCGCCGGATCAGGTCGCGACCTTCGACGGGCTGCCGGAAGGACCGGTCACGCTGTCGACGCGCGGCCTCTCCTCGTACACCGAGCGCAGGCATCGCGTGGTGATCTCCTGTGCGCGCTCGGCGCACCTGCGCGTCCGGGCGCCCGTCGCCCGCCTGCTCGTCGAGAACTCGCTGAACGAGACCCTCCGCGTCTACCTCGACGCCAAGCCCATCGGCACCGTCGAGCCCCAAGGGCGCACCGTCTTCACGCATGTGCCGCGCGGCGCGCACCTGCTGGAGGCCGCCCCGGCACGCGGCGCGCCCATTCGCACGACGCTGACCCTGACGACGTCGTCTCGCTGGTCGGTCGCGGTCAGCACGGGCGCGCTCGTCATCGAGAATCGCTCGGGCGAGCCGCTCCTGCTTCCGCCCGCGTGGCGCACGACCGACGACGCCCTCGCCGACGGGGCCTCAATCACCGTGCGGCTCCCGCCTGGGCCCCGAATCGCGCACACGACCGGTAAGGCATCCGGCCTCCGCTACACGCGGCGGGTCCTGCTGCGGCCGGAGCCAGCGGACGGTGTCACCTGGGTCGTTCACCCGCAGCGAGGCGCCGTGCACGTCTTCAATCGAACGGGCGAGCGCCAGCACGTGCACATCGACGGCGATCTCATCGCCACGCTGCGACCCCGCTCCTCCCGGGTCCTGGCCGTGACTCCGGGTGCCCGCCGGCTCATGGCGGTCGGCAAGCGAACGAATGACGTCACCGAATCGACGGTCCTTGCCCGCGCTGCCGTGGCGGCCACGTGGGAGATTCGCGCCCGTCTCGGCGTCGTCCGCGTCGAGAACCGAACGAACGAGACGCTGGACCTCACGCTCTCCTCAGAGCATCCCACGGCAGAGGCCCGTGGCGAGGCCCTCGGCGTCGCTGCTCCCGGTCAGATCAAGAGCTTTGGCCCCTGGCCCACGGGGCGACGCTGGCTGACCGCGCAAGGGCGTTGGAGCCGCGTGCTCTATCGCACGGCGGTGGAGGTCTCTCCGGGGGTCGTCGCGCGCTGGTCCATCGAGCCCGCCCGCGGCGTCGTCGTCGTCGAGAACCGTCGGGACGAGGCCGTGCGGGTGCTCGTCGATCACGTCGAGGTCGGCGAGGTCGGCGCGCGGCCTGAAGACGGACCGGCGCCGCGAGCGCAGTTCGTCGTTCCCATCGGCGGTCGGTGGGTGGAGCTCGTCGGACGCCGCACCTTCGAGTCGATGCGCCGCCAGGTTCGCGTGCGGCACGACCGCGCTGTGGACTGCGTCGCCGACGCTGGCCCCGCCGCCATCTTGGTTGACAATCGCACGCCGTCCCCGGTGACGATTCGCGTCGGCGACCGTGTCGCCGGCATCGCGCTGCCTCACCAACGGGAGCGGATCGCGCTCCTGGAGCGCGGAGAGATCGTCGTCCGGGCGATCTCTGGCGACGACTCTCGCATGGCGTGGCAGCGCCGCTTCGTCGTAGACGGGGACCGCCTCTTGAACTGGACCATCACCGCGCCATGACTGAGACGCCATGACCCTACCGCCGCAAGCACTTCTCTCGTCGGGCTCCATGACGAGGCGCGCCTCACGTGTCGCTGCCCTCGTCGCCATGTCCGTCCTCGGGCTCACGGCCAGCTGTCGTGGCGCAGGTAGTGGCTCCGGCAACCCAGCGCTGGTTCAGCCGCTTCCGCCCATTCCCTTGCCCCCGCCGGCCGATCCCGCGGTGACCGAGGCGCGCGAGGAGCGCCGAGTCGCACGAGACGCGGCCATCACCGAGCGTTCGCAACGCCGGGCGGAGCATCTGAGCGATCAGATCGAGCGGATCGAGCGCGTCACTATCCGCAGCCGTGGGCGCGTTCAAGTCGTCGCCGCGTTGCGCTCGGCCCTCGAGGACGCCCCTGAAGGACTGTCCCTCACCCGCGTCGAGGCCATCGGGGCGTCGTGGTCGGGGCACGGCCTCGCACGCGCTCGGGTCGACGTCGCGACTTTTCTTGGCGTCGTCGGACGTGGCGTCGGCCTCGACCCGATCTCGCCAGCGACGGTCACGTTGCTCGAGCGCACCGATCTGGCCAAGGCACCGACGACTCCGCCCGCCCGCGGCGCGGTCGTCGAGCCCATTCGCTTCGAGTTCGGCTTCATCCATCCCAGCGCGCCCGGCGCTTCGCGGGTGCTCGCGATTCGCATCGTCGACGAGCTCGAGCTGCCCGTGCGCCCGGAATCCCCCGAGCTTCGACGGAAGGACGCCGACCCCGCCGCCGTCGCTTCGAGCGCCATTGGCGCGCTGGACCACGTCTCGGCGCTCGAGACGCAGTGGTCCGCGCTCGCCTCGCGCTTCCTCAGGCGCGCTCGCAGCGGCGCGACGTTCGACGACCGCGGCATCCGGGGCAACCTCGTGCACGCCGGCCTGGTCGACGTCGCCGCCGAGCCCGCCGCGCCTGTGCCCATCGATCGCTTTCCGGCCCGCCGCGTGACGGCGCAGGCCTCCGGCTCCCTCGACGTGGTCCATGTCGCGCTGGAGCGGCTCGTGAGCCAGTCTCTCGTCATCGGAGATCTCGTCCTCGGCGCCGACGCGGCCCGCGAGGAGACCTTTGCCTGTCGCTTCGCGGTCTACGAGCTCGCCGAGTAGCGGCTCCGTGTCGTGGGTGACGGCCTGCACTGGACACCCCGTCGCGATCTGGCCTATCGCTTGACGATTGAATTGTGCCTGCTCAAGACATGGGCTAGGATTGCCCTCAATGCCCAGCATGGCCATCCGCCACCTGATTCATCTCCTCAATGCGCCAAGTGCGGTTGCGGCGGTACACCAGCTTTCCGCGGAGGAGACGCGGATCGGCCGCGATCTGCCGTTGCCGGGCCTTACCGTCTCCGATGCGCGCATGAGCCGCACGCATGCGCGGCTCCGCTGGAACGACCGCTCGATCTTCGTCGTCGTCGAGGACCTTGGCTCGAAGAACGGCGTCTTCGTCAACGGGCAACGGACCATCTCGCGCGCACTTGCCGACGGTGACGTCATTCGCCTCGGAGACACGGTCATCGCCTATGAGCAGGCGCCTGCCACAGCGTGCGCTCCTGCACCCGAGTTCGCCTCACCTGGCATCTTTAGCGGCCCTTCGGTCGCCGCGGCACGGCTTCGGCGCGACCTGGAGGCCGTCCGTGAGTCGACCGCGCCGCTGCTCTTCTATGGCGAGTCCGGGTCGGGCCGCGAGTCGGCCGCGCGACTGCTGCACGCGCGCCGCTCGAGCACCGGCGCGTTTACCCTGGTACGCAGCTCGCCTGCGGCGCCCCTCGACGTCAAGGCGCTCGACGCGACGCTCTCGCTCTCGGGCGCTCACTCGGCCGATACTCTCTATGTCGATGGGCTCGCGGACGTCGAGCCGGACGCGCAGCTCGCGCTCGTCCGGCTTCTTGCAGAGGCTTCAGAGCGTCGACCCCACGTGGTTGTGGCCAGCACGTTCGATCTCCGAGTGGGAACCCTGGCGAGCCGCGTGTTGCCCGATCTCGCCTCGCGGCTCCTGCCGCACATGATCTCGGTCCCGTCGCTTCGACGGCGTCGGCCGGACATCGTCGCGGTGCTGCGCCACCTCACTGGAGACGTGCGCTTGACCGGCGATGCCTGCGAGGGCCTCGCCATCGCAGGCTGGCCGGGCAACCTGCGGGAGCTCGTCTCGGTCATCCGCCGCGCCTCTACTGCACCGTCGATTGATGGTCGCCTGGACCTCGATGCGCTGCCGGAGGTCTTCTCGCGTCCGATTCGACGGCGGCTCACCGCACCTCAGACCACGACCGTGGCCTTCAGCCGTCCTTCCGCCGCGGATCTGGCCGCGGCCCTCGACCGCTTCGAAGGGCGCGTCGCCGACGTCGCGATTCACTACCAGAAGTCCCGCCTCCAGATCATGCGCTGGATGGAGCGCTACGGAATTCCCGTCCCCGGAGGCGTGACGGGCGTGGCGGATGTCACTGAGACGGCGTCCAGCGAACTCTTCGAGCTCGACTGAGCCTTTCGCCATTGGCCTGGGTCGGCTATGGTCCCCGCGTGGTACCGACTGTTCGACGCCGTTCGCCGGTTCCGAAGGGCGTCACACTTCTGGGAGCGTGGCTGTTCAGTCTGGCGTTGGCCTGGGTGCCCGCCCGCGCTCAGGGCGCCGAAACGGACCCTGAGGCGATTAGCAGCGACGTGGGCCCTCTCGCCCCGGCGCCAGTCGACAGTGATGCCACTCTAGTGACCGCGCCTGAGGCTGAGGACGTTGCGCCCGCGTTGGCCGCCCCTACCGACGCCTCGGCAGTGCCTCCCGCGAGCCCTGTCGCGTCGCCATCACACGACGACGCAAACCGCCCCGCCAAGCCAACGCCCCCAGTGCCCCCGTCCAATCGGGGCATCGCCATCAAGACGATTCTCGGCCTGCTCCTCCTCCTCGGGCTCTCCTACCTCGGGGGCCACCCGCGCATTCAGCACTTCGAGGAGCGGCTAGGCATCTCGCCGGTGGTCACGGCAGGCTTCCCCTATGTGGCGCTCGGCGCTATCGCGAGCCTGCCGGCGGTGGACATCCTGTCGACCACGATGCTCTACGAGCTCATGCCCATTTTCGAGCTCGGCCTGGGCTGGATCGGCTTCACGGTCGGTTTTCGCTTCGATGCGCGCCTGCTCGACTCGCTCCCGGCCTCCGCTGGCAGCCTGCTCGCCCTCAACACGCTCGTCCCGTTCGCCACGATCGTCGGCGGCTCGAGCCTCCTGCTGCTCGCCGCCGGCCAGTCGTTCTTCGACGGCCAGTTCCTGCGCGACGCCCTGATCCTCGGCACCGCCGGCGCCATGACCGGGCGCGTACTGCCACGCGACGGCGTCACTATCGTCGACCGCACGACCCGGCTCCTCCAGCTCGAGGAGCTCATCGCCATGGTCGGCCTCGTCGTGCTGGGGAGCTTCTTTCGCCCGCATGACAGTCAGGTCGCCTGGCAGCTCCCCGGCGTCGGCTGGCTCTTCCTCACGCTCGGCATGGGCGCCACGATGGGCGTTCTTGTGTACACCGTTCTTGGCCATTTCCGCTCGGAGAGCGAGTTCCTCGTCGTCACGCTCGGCTCGCTCTCCTTCCTGGCCGGGATGGCGAGCTACCTGCGCGTGTCGGCGGTCGCGGTCTGCTTCATCGCCGGGGTCATCCTGGTCAACTTCCCAGGCCGGTTCCACGCGGATCTCCGCGCGACGCTGCACCGCATGGAGCGTCCGACCTACCTCCTCTTTCTGGTCGTCGCCGGCGCGCTCTGGAGCTTTCAGGACTGGCAAGGCTGGGTCCTTCTGCTCATCTTCGTCGGCATGCGCTTCGCCGGAAAGCTCCTGGCCGGAGTCATCGCGCGCCGGCAGCACATCGGCGACCTGCGCCCCAGCGAGCAGCGCAAGCTCCTCGTTGGCCCGATTGGCACGCTCTCCATCGCCATCGTCGTCACGGCCCAGGACCTCTTTCAGGGTGCCACGGTGTCGTGGATCGTGACCGCCGTGATCGGCGGCGCGGCGGTGACCGAGGTCTTCGTGCAGATCGCCAACCGGGTCCGGGCCGTGGGGGACCTGCCCGCGACGCTGCCGCCCGGAGTCGAGCCCGATGGGTCGATTCCGTGAGGTTGCTCATCGTCCTCATCCTGCTCGGCCTCATGCATGCGACGCGCTCGTTTACGAGTGGCGACGCCGGGACGCCCGCCGCGACCTCGCTCGGCCTCGGCTTCGTGCTGCTCTCCGCGTTCTTTGCCGGCGGCGTCTTCAAGCGCTTCGGCCTCCCGCGCCTCACGGGGTACATCGCCATCGGCATCACCGCCGGCCCGTACGTCCTGGGCCTCCTCACGCCGTCCATGGTGACGAGCCTCAAGCTGTTCAATGGCGTCGCCATCGCCCTCATCGCGCTGACCGCCGGCCTCGAAATCGAACTCCAGCGCATGCGGCCGTTGCTTCGGAGCATCGGCTACATCACGCTCACCGCCGTCGTCGGCACCGTGATCCTGCTCGCGATCACCGTCTACCTGGCACGCGACCTGCTGCCGTTCATGGTGGACATGACGACACTCCAGACTGTCGCGGTCGCGGGCGTCCTTGGCGCGGTGATGGCCGCCCAGTCGCCGGCGGTCGTCGTCGCGCTCCGAGACGAGGCCGAGTCCGATGGGCCGCTCACCCAGACGGTCCTGGGCGTCGTCGTGCTCGCGGACCTCGTCGTCATCTTGCTGTTCGCGGTGCTCTCCACGCTGGCCAAGTCCACCTTTGGCGGTGGGGCTGGCACGGACGACGGGACCTCGGACGTCTGGCTCACGATTGGCAACCTCGCCTGGGAGATTCTCGGCTCGATGGTCGTCGGCGTGCTCGTCGGTGTGCTCTTTCAGCTCTATGTCTCGTTCATCGCCGAAGGCGGCGCGCTGTTCATCCTGACCGTGAGCTTCGCGGTCGCCGAGGTCGGCCAGCGCCTCGCGCTCGACCCGCTGCTCGTCGCCCTCGCAGCCGGCATGTACGTCCGAAACGTCACGACGGGCGGCGACCGCGTCCAGAAGCTCATCGAAGCGACGGCACTGCCCGTCTACGTCGTGTTCTTCGCCGTCACGGGCGCGGGCATTCACCTCGACGTGCTCCCGCTCGTGGGGCTCCCCGCCGGGATCTTCGTCGCGACCCGCGCGTTCGGTCTGCTGGTCGGCACGCGCATCGGCGCACGTCTGGCCAAGGCCCCAGACGTTGTCGAGCGTTACGCGGGCTTTGGCCTGCTCCCGCAAGCCGGACTGGCGCTCGCGCTCGCGCTGCTGTTCTCGCGCACGTTTCCCGAGTTCGGCTCCGCGGCGAGCGCGCTCGTGCTCGGCATCGTCGCCATCAACGAGATCGTCGCGCCGGTGCTCTATCGCGTGGCCTTGGTGAAGAGCGGTGAGGCAGGGAAGGGCAAGCGGAGCGCCAGCCGCATTCCGGACACGGTGGAGAGCACGCCGGCCGTCCAAACGGTGGTCGTCGCCCCGAGCGAGGCCTGATCAGGTCAGGCGCTTCTGCTGCCGCAGATCGCCCAGCACGCGCTGGTACTCGATCTCGAAGTCCGTCGTGCCCTCTTGAAGGTTCTTGATGCGGGCCTTGACCTGGCGGTCGAGCTCGTCGTCGAGGTTCGTGTGCTTGCGGAGCACGTCGCGGATGCGGCGCCGGAGCTCCGAGTCCTCGGCATAGATCTCCTCGACGTTCTTCGAGTACATGAGGACCTCGATCATCTGGCGGATGATCCACTCGTAGGCCTCGTCATTGATGCCGAAGTGCCGCTCGCGAGCGAGCCCCTCGCGCACGCGGGTGAGCTGGCCGTAGTCCATGCGCCGCGTCGAGACGATGTCTTTGGCCTTCTCCAGGATCTCGTAGTCGACCCGCGCGTACTCGTCGAGGACGGACTTCACGTCGAGTGAGACCTCCGCCACGTTCGCGGGATCGACCTCGATGCAGCCGTCGTTGATGAGGAGCTGAGTGACCTCGTCGCTGATGACGGGAATCTTTCCTCGGTAAAGTCTCATGGGGACCCCCTAGCCGCAGGCGGCGGCGCTATAGCACGCGGGCGGGCCGCTCGCAACGGAAAGATGGCATGGTAGGCTGATTCCAATGCGCTCCGGCTTCGTCACCCTGACCACGGACTTTGGCCTCTCGGGCGGCTACGTCGGCGCCATGAAAGGGGCGCTGCTGCGCTCGGCACCCGACGCGCGCCTCGTGGACCTCACCCACGCCATCCCCCCGCACGACGTCCGCGAGGCGGCGCGTGTGCTGGCATCGAGCTGCCCGTGGTTTCCCGAGGGCACCGTGCACGTCGCCGTCGTCGATCCGGGGGTCGGCACCGCGCGCGCGGGCGTCGTCGTGCGCGCCCACCGGGGCGGTCACGTCTTCGTCGGTCCCGACAATGGCATCTTCCAGCTCGTGTTGGAGCGTCTCGGCGGCGGCGACGCGCACCGGATCGCGCGGCCCGATCTCCTCCCGACCAGCGCCAGCCCCACGTTTCATGGCCGCGACGTCTTCGCCCCGCTCGCAGGCCAGCTTACGCTGGGCTTCGAGCCGCGCGCTGTGGGGCCGGCCTGGTCGCTGGCTCCGCTGGAGGGCTGGCCCGTGCCGCGGGTCACGGCGGACACCGTCGTGGGCGACGTCGTCGCGGTCGACGCCTTCGGCAACCTGGTCACTAACCTGTCGCGCCACCACGTGCCTCGGCCGGGGATCGTCCGTGTGGGCGGCCGCACGGTGGACGCGTGGGTGCGCACGTACGGCGAGGCGCCCGCAGGGGCACGGCTCGTCGCGCTGTTCGGCTCCGACGACTGGCTCGAGGTGGCGAGCCCGAGCGCCTCGGCCGCGTCGTTGTTGGGGCTCGGGCGCGGCGCATCGGTCACGGTGTCCCTCTCCCAGTACGACTAGGCGCTGGCCCCCCTTTGCCCCGCTGCCGACCTTACGTAAGCTGGGGCAATGCACCTCCCGAACGCTGACTCCAATTCACGTCGCCTCATCGTCTCTGGTGTGCTCGTCGTCGTCGCCGCGTTCTCCGCTATGGCCTGCGGCACCGGTCCGACGAGCGCGGCGGCCACGTCGAGCGACCTTGGCGGGTCCGTCGCGCTAGAGGTCACGGGTGTAGACTCGGGCCATCCAGTCGATGTTGCTACCGTGAGCCTCGATGGGCTCGGGCCCAGCGGCATCGACGCCCAGCTTCAGGACGGTGACACCGAACCCGCTCCGCACGACGCGCCCAAGAGCGAGGATCCCGGGCCTGGGGCGTCCTTCACTCCGTGCAAGCAGAACGGCGACTGCGCCTCGGGCCTCTGCTACGAGCCCAAGGTCGGCGCGAGCTACTGCACGACGCCGTGCATCGATGTCTGCCCCAAGGGCTACGTCTGCAAGGGCGTGACGAGCCTCGGGAGCGACGTCAGCTCCGCGTGCGTGCCGGACGTGTCCACGCCCTGCAAGGCCTGCACGACGGCAGCGGACTGCGGTGGTTCACAGGATGCCTGTGTCGAGATCGGCGCCTCTGGCACTTTCTGCGTCTCCGCGTGCGAGACGGCGCTCGACTGTCAAGGTCAGGGCGGTGGTGGATGCGTCTCGGGGCATTGCCTTCCGGCGTCCGGCTCCTGCGTCTGCACATCCGAGCTCGTTGGGAAGACGCGCCCCTGTACCACCAAGAACGCGCTTGGAACTTGCTTTGGCCTGGAGACCTGCACGGGTCCCAACGGCTGGGAGGGCTGCACGGCACCGCAGGCCACGTCGGAGACCTGCAACGGCAAGGACGACGACTGCAACGGCCTCCAGGATGACGGCCTGGCGCTGGGGAAGTGCACGTTGGACAACGCGCACGGGAGCTGTCCGGGCTTTCAGAAGTGCGACGGGCTCTTGGGCCTCACTTGCACGGGCAAGGCCCCCGCGGCCGACGTGTGCAACGGACTCGACGATGACTGCGACGGCACGACGGATCAAGGCGCGCCCGATCCCGACAAGGACGGCCTCGCGAACTGCGTGGACCCCGACGACGATGGCGACGGCGCGCCCGACGGGCTCGACTGCGCTCCCGACGACGCCGCGACGGGGCCGGGAAAGGTGGAGCTGTGCGACGGCGTCGACAACGACTGCGACTCTCAGACGGACGAGGCGTTCCCCAACACCGACGGGGACGCCCAGGCGGACTGCGTGGACTCCGATGACGACGGCGATGGCGTGGCCGACGGTGCGGACTGCCAGCCGCAGGACAAGGACGTCTACTCCGGCGCCAAGGAGCTGTGCAACGGCAAGGACGACAACTGCAACGACATCACCGACGAGAGCTTCGGAGACCTCGACGCCGACGGCGCGGCCGACTGTGTGGATCCGGACGTGGACGGCGACGGGGACCCGAACGGGACGGACTGCGCGCCGGAGAACAAGGCGATCGCCCACGGCCAAAAGGAGCTGTGCGACGGGCTGGACAACGACTGTCAGGGCGGCGTCGACACGGGCTTCCCGGACCTCGACAAGGACGGCGCGGCAGACTGCGTGGACCTGGATGACGACGGCGATCTCGTCATCGATACAAAGGACAACTGCCCCGACATGAAGAACGCGGACCAGGCCGACAGCGACCTGGACGGGCTCGGAGATGCCTGTGATCCCGTGCAGCCCGGTCCCCTGCATCACATCGTGATTCGCTCGGCGGCGGGCGGGCTCGGTCAGGAGGTCGGCGCGAGTCAGCTCAGCGTGGCCGAGACGCTCACGCTGCACGCGGCGGGCTATGACCAGAAGGGGCTCTACCTCTCGGAGGTGAGCTGCACGTGGACTGTGACCGGAAGTCTCGACGCGGTCAGTGCCGGGCCCGCGACCCAGGTCACGTTTGCGCCCAAGACGCCCGGGACCGCTGGGACGCTCGTCGCCGTGCCCGTGGGGCCCAACGTGACTCAGGACGCCACCGGCATCGTCTCGGTCACCTACCCCCCGCTCGGCAGCACCAGCCTGACCAAGAGCGTCATCTATGCGGACAAGACGGAGCTGGTGGCCGACGGCAAGAGCACGACGACGGTCACCGTCGCGCTCGTCGACGACTTCGGCCAGGCCATCATCGACGCGCAGACGGTGGTGGTCCTCACGACCTCAGGCACGCTCAAGGGGAGCGTGAGCTATCTCGGCAGCGGGCTCTACATCCAGACGCTCCAGGCGCCGCCCGTGCCGGGCCTCGCGACGCTCACGGCGACGGTGAACGGTCAGGCGCTCGCGGCCTCGGCGACCGTGGCCTTCATCGAAGAGATTGATCTCATTGCGGCGGGCCAGACGACCGTAGACTGCGGAAACTATGCGTTCTACAAGAACAAGAACCTCGTCGTGAAGGGCGGGAAGGTGGTCATCAATACTGACGGCTGCGGCCCGATGGCCTTCAACAAGCTGGAGGTCCTGAACGGTGGCGTCGTCACCCATGATGGCTGCTCGGCGTCGCCCAATCGGCTCGAGCTCCTCCTGGGAGGGCTGCTCGTCGACGCGACCTCGGCGATCGACGTCGATGGCAAGGGCTATGAGCCCGGCGCCGCGCCGCCCGGAACGACCGCGGCGGAGGCGGCCACGGGTGGCAGCCATGGAGGCCTTGCGACCGGCGCGGGCACGACCAACCCGACCTACGACTCCATCCCCGATCCGCGTCATGCGGGGGCCGCGGGTGGGAGTGGACCGTTGGCCATCGGCGGCTGTGGCGGCGGCGTCGTCCGGCTTCAGCTCGCACCGGGCGGCGTGGCGACCATTCACGGACACATCAGCGCCGACGGCCTCCCGGGCGTGCAAGGTCCGAGCGGCCAGCAGGTCACCTACGGCTCGGGCGCTGGCGGCTCGGTGCTCGTCCATGCGACCAAGGTCATCGGGAATGGCCTGCTCTCGGCCAATGGCGGGCTCGCCACGATCACTGGCTGCAAGGGCTGGACGACGTGCTACAAGCCGTCGCGTCATGGCGGCGGAGGCGGGCGCATCGCGATCGTCGGGTACACGACGCTGGCCAATCACTTCGCCCTGCCGGGCGCGCTCACCTACGTGACCGCCTACGGTGGCAGTGGACCCGAAGGAGGACCGTGCGCCGCGGGGACCGTCTGGTTCAAGGGCAAGACGGAGGCCTACGGCTCGCTGGCCGTCATCAACAACGCCAAGTCGCTCGTAGAGACGGTCCTCCCCACGGTCCCTGAAGGGACGGTCCTCGACGTCTCCGCCACGAAGCTCACCGAGTACGGCAAGTTCCCGCCCGATCGGTACGCCGGCACCTGGATCCGTCCCGACGTCGCCGCAGGCGCCGGGACGCTCACGGACAACCCGGTGCTTCAGGTCCTCGGCAATGACGCGGACAACCTGTTCTTCTCGCCGCTCGACGCTCTCGCGACCCTGACCGCCGTCGGCAGCACCTATCGCGGTGTCTGGAAGCTGTCGCGGCTCGAGCTCGGTGGCTCCGCCCTCGTCTCGACGGTGGGCGACATCATGGTGCTCGACGGGGATCTGCACTCGGCGCCGATCCCCGAGGCGATCGCCGTCGATGTTCCGGCGGGCGCGAAGCTCACGGTCAACGTCTTCGAGGTTCCGGGGGCCAAGCCTACGACCATGACCGGCGTCATCGTCGCCAAGAAGAAGGTCTGCGGCGGATGCCCGTAGTCTAGAGGACTTCGGCGTCGCGGAGGGCGCGGCGCGCGCTGGTGGCGTCGAGGTAGCGCAGCCGCGCGACCTCGTCGGGTGCCAGCTCCTCAGCCAGTCGCAGGAGCCGAACGCGCGCGTCTTGCCACGTGGCGCTCGCCTCCGCGGCGCGGCCCAGGCTCATCAGGCTGCGCGCGGTCGCGACCGAGAGCTCGAGATCGACGTCGAGCGATCCGCCCATGGCCGCAGCCAAGGCGCGCGCCTGTGCCGACTCCCGAATCGCGTCGGCGAAGCGTCCCGCGGCGGCGAGCACGGTTGCGAGCACGGCCCGGGCCTCGGCCTCCTCAGTCGTGCCTTGGGCGGTCTCGACGGATTCGGTCGCGGCGGCCAGGGCCGCGACCGAGTCTCCCGCTTCGCTCGCGATCAACGCGTCGTACATCCTGACCCCGATGTTCAGTCGCTCGAAGTGGTGGCGGCGGGCGATGAGCGCCGCGTGGGCCGAGGCCTGCCGCGCCCCGTCGAGGTCCCCCGTGTGCATGAGCGCGAGGCTCAGGTTGTGCCACGCGTAGCCCTCGGCGTTGACATTGCCGATACGCTGGCTGCGCGCGATGGCGTCGCGCAAGCGCTCCACGGCGCCACGGTAGTCCCCCATGCGGCGCATCACGAAGGCCTGCGTCACGCGGACCTCCAGCGCGCGGCGCAGATCGAAGATGGCCTCTGCGGCCTCCGCGGCCCGCTCGGCCGTGACCGCCGCCTCGGCCAGCGAGCGCTCGTGGATGTGGACAGCGAGGAGCGCATGCAGCGCACGGGCGCGCGCCGCGGGATCGCTCCCGGCGACGGCGACGGCGCGCTCGGCGATCGGCGTCCCGTGGCCCAAGCGGCCGTAGCAGGTCGTGACCGCCAGCGACGCCAGGGCCCGCGAGAGCCAGTCGCTCCGACCCTGAACTTCGTAGAACGCGGTCGCCCGCAGCAGGGGTTCGCGGGCCGCGGCGTAGGAGCCACGCCATCGCGCCATCGCGCCCTGCCAGAAGAGCCGATCGGCCTCGCGATGCTCGTCGAGCGGCGTCGCCTCGTCGGCCAAGGCCGCCACCTCGGCGTCCCCGATTTCACAGAGCCCGGCGGTCGCCGCGACGCCCAAGCGGCGCAGGCGGAGATCGATGCGGGTGACGTCGTCCTTGGTCCCGTCGATGGCGTGCGCGAGCGCCTCGGCCGCCGCAGCGAGATCGCCGTCGCGCTCGGCGACCGCGGCCAGCCGGTCGAACCAGGGCGCGGCCTCGCGGACCTCGCCGGCCAGGCGCAGGTGATTTGCGGCATCGACCACTGACGAGGACATGGCCAGCCCGTCTCGGGCCGCAAGCTCGGCGAAGTGACGGCCCGCGCGCGCGTGCAGCGACCGCCGCTGCTCCGAGGTGAGCATGCCGTAGGCCACGTCGCGAAACACCGCCTGACGAAAGACGATGTGCCCCTCCGCGCGGCGCCAGACGTCGGCGCGTACGAGGCGATCCACGGGAGCCGCGATGGGCGCCGTCGCCAGCGCGGCGAGGGCGTCCGTCGGCAGGCGCACCCCGAGGACCGAGCCGCGCTTGATGAGGTCCTTGTCGTCCTGACCGAGGTGGTCGAGGCGCGTCTGGACGGCGGCCTCGATCGAGAGGGGCAGGGCGGCCGCGTCCGGTCCACCCTCCTGCAGTGCGCGAGCCAGCTCCCGCACGAAGAGCGGATTTCCGCCCGCATGCTCCGCCACGCGCTCCGCCGTCGCGGGGTTGAGCCCGAGCACGGTCGCGAGCCGCGTCGCCGAGCGGCGAGGCAGGTCCTCGAGCGCGACCTCGGTGCATGCGGCGTCATCCAAGAGCTCGGGGCGTTCGGCGATGGCGTGCCTCTGGCCCGCGAGCACGAGGAGCAGCGGTGCCTCGGCGTGGCGATGGACGAGCACCGTGAGAACGTCGAGGGTGAGCGTATCGATCCACTGTACATCGTCCACCGCGATGAGCACCGGGGACTCGAGGTCGAATCGGAGCACGTCGCCCAAAACCGAGACCATCTGGTCCTTCATTACTTGACCGTCGAAGCGGGCGGCGTCGAGCACGCGGGACTCGCCGATGGGCACCGGCAGGCCGAGCGGCGCGGCGAGCAGGAAGAGGCGCTCGCGGTCGAGACCCGTCTCCAGCGCCAGCGACCCCAGTCGCCGGCGGCCCTCGTCCAGGGTGATAACGCCCTCGGGCGGGAGGCCGAGGCGCTGCCGAAGGATGGCCGACAGGTGCCAGCCGGGAGCAAAGCGCCGCGTGCTCTGGCCCCGCGCAGTGAGTACACGCAGCTCGGGGAGCTTGCGTTGCTGCGCCGCGACGGCCTCGGTCAGCAGCCGGCTCTTGCCGACCCCGGGCGCGCCGGTGATGAGGATGATGCCCGCCTCGCGATCGTCGAAGGTGCGCTCAGCGCGCTTGTCGAGGGTCAGCAGCTCCGCATCGCGTCCGAGCAGCGGCAGCTCGACGTCGCGCACGGACTCGACCACGGTGAGCCCGTCGGCGCTTCCCTTCGCGGGTCCGGCGTGTCCGATCCTCCGCCGCGTCTCGGCGTCGAGCGCCACGCCGGCCGCGAGCCCGACGGTCACGTCCGCGGCGGCCTGAACGGCCTCCCCCGCGACGCCGCCACGGCCGGCGGTGGCCTTGCCGGTCCCGACGCCAACCGCACGACAGTACGGCTGAATCCGCGCGGCCGCGCGCGCCGCACGCTCCGGCTCGTCGCCCTCGCCGACGGCGCCACCAAACACCGCGACCACCTGCCGGAGCCCCGGAAGCGAGGTCGCGACGCCACCGAAGCTGGTGATGGCGTCCGCGATCGTGTCGTGCGCGTCCGGGGCGACGTCGGTCGCGATCAGGACCGTGACGATGCGCTGCTCCTCGGTAAGGCCGGGGGGAGCGACCTGAGTGAGGGAGCGAGGAGCGATCTGCGTCTCTGGACCGAGCGTGACCGCATCGATGGCCGCGACGACCTCGGCCATCGACGCCGGACGGCGCTCCGGCTCGCGATCGATCATGCGATGAATGAGGGCGGCGACGGCCTCGGGCACGTCGGGCCGGCGATCGCGAATGGGCGGCGCCTCCTCGGTCAGCACGCGGACGAGCACCTCGAGCGGCCGGCCGCTGCCGTGGGGCGGGCTCCCCGTAAGCAGCTGATGTAGGACGGCGCCGAGGCCGTAGACGTCGGTCCGCGCGTCCTCGGACCGATCGCCGCGGGCCTGCTCGGGGGCCATGAATGCGGGCGTCCCGACGATCTCGCCAGTACGTGTCACGCGGTCGAGCTCCACGGCCGCGCGAGCGGATACCGCGAGGCCGAAATCGAGCACCTTGAGCGTCGCGCCCGCGTGGATGAACAGGTTGGACGGCTTGATGTCGCGGTGCACCAGCCCGGCGTCATGCGCGGCGCCGAGGCCGAGCGCCGCCTGACGAGTCCACCGGAGCGCCTCGGCGACAGCCATGGGGCCGCGCACCGCGATGCGCGCCGACAGGTCCTCGCCCTCCAGCAGCTCCATCGCCAGATACAGGCGACCGTCGTCGACGACGCCATAGGCGTACGCCTCACAGAGATTCTCGTGGCGCACCGCCATCATGGCGCGCGCCTCGCGCTCGAAGCGCTGTCGCGCGGCGTCGCCGGAGGCCTCGGGCAACAGGACCTTGAGCGCGATGCTGCGGTTCGTCGCCTCGATGCGACCCGCGTAGACCGCGCCCATGCCGCCGGCGCCGATGTAGCGTTCGACGGTGACACCCGGGACGTTGACGAGCGTCGTTCGTGGGTTGGCGGCGGGCTCGGGCGTGGTCATTCGGGGTCCGAGCTTGCCAGCACCCGACGGTGCAGCGCAAAGGCGCCGAGAAAGACCTGGCGCGCCGCGTCAGAGGCCGCGACGTGCTCGGCGAGCGACAGGAGGGTCCGGCGGGCTTCGCTCCGCGCCGCGGCGGCTTCGGCCACAGCGCCCGTCGCTTCGAGCAGCGTCGCGCGCGTGTCCAGGAGCTCGACGTCGGCTGGCGCGATCGGACCCGCAGGGCGGGCCGACTCGGCGAGCGCGAGAAGCTCCAGGCCCTGCGCCGACCTCCCGAGCTGCGCGAGCGCACCGGCGGCCGTGACGTGAGCCCAGAAGCGCGCGGTCGGGTCCGCCGCGCCCTCGGCCGCCGAGGTCAAGACCGTGAGCGCCGACGAGAGCTCACCACAGTCACGGAGGACCAGACCGCGATAGACCGCGGCGTAGAGCCCCAGGAGGACGTTCTGGTGCCGCTCGGCGGCCTCGCGGGCCTCGTCGAGCAAGGTCAACGCATCGGCTGACTGCCCGAGGCGATGCCGCACGAGGCCCAGGTTGAGGAGCGCGTAGCCGACGACGTCGGCCTTCTCGGCCTCTCGACCCGCGGCCAGGTTGCGCTCGAGGCGCGCCGCCGCGTCCTCGAATTGGCCCAGCGTCGCGCCGAGGTAGGCCAGGTTGCCCTCGTGGCCGAGCGCGGTGCGCTCGTCGCCAACGGCGCTCGCGGCGGCGACGGCCTCGCGACCGATCGCCAGCGCCTCGTCCTTGGCGCGCTCCCGGAGAGCGACGGTGAACTGCGCCGAGAGTGCGACGGCGCGAGCCTCGGCGTCCTCGCCCGCGCGCGCGACCGCCTCGTGCGCGAGCTCCCAGCCGCCGGTCCCCGGCGCTCTCAGCGACGTGGCCACCGCGAGGGCGCCAAGCGCACGCACCGACTCGACCGTGGCGCCCGCCTGAGCGAAGCTCTCAGCGGCCTCGGTCAATAGCCCAATGCTGGCATCGAGCGCCTCTGGCCCGCCGCCACGCGTCGTGCGCAGCAGCCGACCGCGAGCGTAGAGTCGCTGGGCACGCCGGAAGACCGGCTCGGCCTCGGAGGCTTCGGCCGGCTGCGCGTCGATCGCCGCAAGATCGTCGGCCACGAGCTCCCAGTGAGACAGCGTCACAGCGAGGGCCGCCCGCCGCGTGCGCCGCGCCCGCTCCTCGGCCGGGGAGCCCCCGCACGCGATCGCGTGGCCCAGGGCGAGCAGCGCCTGCCGTCCGGAGCCCGACCGCTCGGCCTGCTCGGCGGCCTCGAGCCACAGACGGCCCGCGCCGCTCAAGTCACCTCCGCGCTGGCAGTGGTCGGCGACCTCGGCGCGGGGCACGACGACTTGAGGGAGCAGCCACTCGGCCGCCAGCCGGTGAAGCACGGGGCGCTGAGCGTCGGTCAGCAGATCGTAGGCGACCTCGCGCATGACGGGATGGACGAAGAGGTACTCCTCGAGCGCGGGATCGCTGGCGGCGTCGAACGGCGGCGGACTCACGATACGGTGGGCGACGAGGCGGCGCAGCAGCTCTGCGGCGTCGCGGACGCCGAGGTGCTCGACAGCCTCCTTGGAGAAGCGCGCACCGAGCACGCTCGCGCGCTTGAGCAGGTCGCGCTCCAGCGGATCGAAGTGGTCGAGCCGTGACCGCAACAGCGCCTGTACGCCGTGGGGCAAAGTCGGCGCGTCGGGATCGATTCCGTCGCGGCCAAACCGACGAAAGCGCACAGCGACGTGGGCCACGCACTCGCGGACATGGAGCGGGTTGCCACCGGCCGTGTCGACGATGGCCGCGACGACGTGCTCGCCGAGCGCCGCATGGAGGTCGTCCAGCGCCGCGATGACAAGCTCCTGCGCGGCCGCGGGCTCGAGGTCGGTGAGCTCGCGGTCGACTCCGCGAAACAGCCGGGCTGCGGCCTCGCTCGGATCGGAGCCGGCCTCGTTGCGCTCGGTGCCGAGCACCAGAAGCGGGGCCCCGCCCGCACGCCGGAGCAGGAGATCGAGCGCCTCGACGCTCTCCGGGTCGAGCCACTGGACGTCGTCCAGCAGCAGCAGCACGGGCCCGCGCTGGAGCACCGACTGGAGCAGCTGCACGACCGCCGTGAGCACCCCCTGCCGCACGGTCTCGACGTCACGCGGCGGCGATCCCGCAGCGAACGCGTCCGCGGGGAGCACGAGGCCGAGCGCGAGGCCCAAAAAGGGAGCGGCGGCGGCGAGACCGACGCTCGTGGCCGCAAGGCGCAGCTCCTCGTAGCCGGGCTGCCGCGGGAGACGCAGCGCCTCGCGAATCCAGTCCGAGGCGCCAGACCAGGCCTCCCCCTGCCGGTTGGGCGACGAGGCAGAGGCAAGGCGCGTGGCGTTCGGGTAGTGGGCGAGGACGACCTCCGAGGCCTGTCGCAGCAGCCGCGACTTGCCGACGCCGATCGGGCCGCGATAGCACAGCCGACTTGCGGGTCCGCGCGGGAAGGCGCGGCGTGCGGCGCGCAGGACTTCCATCTCCTCGAGGTCGCGTCCGACGAACGGGAGCTCGACTGGCGGGGGATCGGCGTCATCGGGCGACACGACCACGCCACCCTCGATGCGGTAGTAAGGCAAGACCCGCTCGGCGGTCATGCGATCCACGACGACCCCGGCCTCCGCGGCGAGCGTCTGCCCCTCAGCGGCGCCGTCCTCGACCGTTCGGACGCGCGAGACGCGGTCCTCGCCCACAGTGGCGACTCCGGCCTGCAACACGACGCACCGCGCGACCTTGAGCAGCCGCAGCGCTGCCCGAACGGCGCGCACGGGCTCGTCGCCGTCGCCGCGCGTGAGCCCGAAGTGAGCGACGAGCTGATCGGCCCGCGCGACGACGACGCGGGCTCCGGCGTCCTCCACCACACGGCACGCATCCGAGAGCAGCTCGGGAGCCTGAAGTCCGTGAGCGGTGAGCACCGTGATGCGGCGCTGCTCCTCGGTCAGCGTGCCCTCGACCCGACGGCGGAGGATGTGCGAGGTGACCCGAGGCGCCGCGCGTGTGAGCGCCCCGCCCGCGGCCTCGACGGTCTCGGCCAGCTGCGCGAGGAAGGCCGCCATGCTCTCCGGGCGATCCCCGGGCTCATGCGACAGGCTCCGCATGAGCAGACCAGCCAGGCCATCCGGGACGTCCTCGCGGATCTGTTGGATCGGCGTGGGCGGCCGCGCCCGTCGCAGGAAGGCCACCGCCTCGGCCATGGACTCCGCGCCCGGCGGCGGCACGCCCGTGAGCGACCGGTAGATGGTCGCGGCGAGGCTGTAGACGTCCGCGCGCGGACCGGCGCTGTGGGCGTCGTCGAAGCGCTCGCGGGCCATGTAGGCGCACGTCCCGAGGATAGCGCCGGCGGCGGTCAACGGCGCCGAGATGCTGCGACCCTCGGCGCCGTCCTTCAGCGTCGCGAGCGCGAGCCCGAAGTCCAGGACCTTCACGGTCTCTGTCACCCCGGTGGCCGGGGACGCCGCGCGGGCAAGGAAGAGGTTGGAGGGCTTGATGTCGCGGTGCTCGATGCCCGCCGCATGCGCTGCGACGAGCCCTGCCGCGGCCTCGAGGCCCACGCGCACGGCGTCCTCGACGGAGAGCCAGTCCACCTCCGAGAGGCGACTGGCCAGATCCTCTCCCTCGAGCCGCTCCATGATGACGTAGAGCCGGCCATCGGTGAGGCGGCCCGAGCCGAAGCCGCGCACCACGTTCGGATGGCGGATCGCCACCATCGCCCTGGCCTCGCGCTCGAGCCGGCGCTGCTGGCTCGCTGTGGGATCCGCGCTGACGAGCACCTTGATGGCCACGGGCAGCGGGTGCCCGGTCCGGACGTCGTCGGCGGCGTACACGACGCCCATGCCGCCGCGCCCCAGGACCCCGTGAAGGGTGTAGCCCTCGATGGCTGGAAGCTCGGAGGCGGCGCGCATCAGCGGACGCTAGTGCGTCGCGATCTCCACCACGTCGCGATCCGCCGTGAGCGCGCTCGGGAGCGGCCCGGCGGCAAAACGCTGCAGAACGCTATCGTAGTGGTCGATAATGTGCCGTACGTAGTTACGCTTCTCGAGATAGCCGGCCGGAAAGAACGACCGCTTGAAGCCGTAGATGATGTAGTGACGCAGGTCTCGCTGCGTGAGGTGGAAGGCCTTGACGGCGAGAAGGATCTCCCGCGTCACCGTCGTCTGAGACACAGTACGGTTGTCCGTGCAGAACGTACAGGACAGCCTGCCGGCGAGCATGTCGCGAAACGCGTGATGCTCGATGATCTTGAGGTTCGGGTTGGTCTGGAGGTTGGAGGTGATGCACACCTCGATGGTGATGCGGCGGTCTGCGATGTACTCGGCCAATTCCTGGATGTAGCGCCGCTTGTCGGTCGTGGGGTCCTCGATGAGCCACGGGCTGAAGAGGTGATAGCCGTGGCCGATGCGATCGGCGTGCAGGTCGGTGATGGCCTGGAAGATGGACTCGGGTCCGTAGGCCTCGCCGGCGTGGACGGTCTTCTTCAAGAAGCTCTTGTGAATGAACTCATAGGCTTGCACGTGATTCGAGGCCGGGTAGCCGTCCTCGCGACCCGCCAGATCGAAGCCGACGATGGGCACACCATACTCGCGCACCGCCTGCACCGTCGCGCGGGCGAGCTCGAGCGAGGCCATCGCGTAGACGTCCTCGGCCGGCGCGTGCGTGTGGACGTCGATGAGCTGCCGGAAGTACTCGGAGAAGCCGCGCGTGAACATCCGCATGGCGCACACGATGATGCCGTACTCGAACCGAGGTCGCAGGCCCTGCGCGACCTCGGTGCGGGCGTTCCACTCGTCGCGCGCGCGACGCAGCCCGCTATTGACGGCCTGCACGACCGCGATGAACGTGCGCCCCTGGCCCATGTGCAGCTGCGGGGCAAAGCGCGGCTCGATATAATAGACGCCCTCTTCGATGTTGTCCCACGCGAGCTCGTAGGCGGCACGCTCCAGCGCCTCCGGCGTCTGCAGCACGGCGCAGGTGTACTTGAAGCCCTCGAGGTACTCGACGAGCGAGGCGTATTTGTCCCGAAAGACGGTCTCGCGGAGGCCGGACTCCGTCGTCGACGGCAGGACGATGCCCTGCTCGCGCGCCAGCTCGATGAGCGTCGCGATGCGGATCGACCCGTCGAGGTGGACGTGGAGGTCGGTCTTCGGCAGGGCGCGGATGAGGTCTTCGGTGATGGCAGGGAGGTTGTCGCTATCCGAGGCGGTCATGGCGGACCATTAGCACAGCGAGGCCGTCGTTGCCAGGAACGCGGCGGTGCCCCAATCCCGCAGCAAGGATTGCTCGTTGCGGGCGCCGCACGGTCACGGAAGATTGACGTCGAATATGGATTGGTGAGCCTGTAGGTCATCGGCAGATGCGAGGGGCAGATCCGGAGGTCTTCCCGCGAGCGACGGTCTCGTGCATCGCTTGCGGTCCTCGCGCGGCGCGGTGCGCGCCGTGCTGCGGGGTTCGCTTCGCGTTGCCCGAGCCCGCCGCTCGCGGTGGGCCTGGCGCCCCAGGCTTCGCGGACCGGTGGGACTCGGCGAGAAGTCGCCGTGGTCTGCTTCGAGGTCGGTGTCGTTGGGCCCCTCCCAGCAGCACCGAGGCGGAGCATCCTCGGGCGCGATGACCGCGCGGCCGTCTGGCGGTAGCCGCGCTTTGGCCGCGGCGACCGGCCCAGCGTCGTGAGACCGGCACGGAGTTGCTCGTTGGCCGACTCGCTCACCCAGGCCGCCCGCATGGTCTCGAGAACCACGGGCAGTCCACCCGACGACGTCCCGCCGTCCGTGTCTCAGTTCGCCCGCCACTCAAGCGCAAAGGGCTTACCAGCAGCCATGCCATCTGTCGATCGCCGCATCACTGAACCAGCAGCACACCAACTGCGGCACCGACTCAATACAAGTCACCGGCGTTTCGGAATTCGGGCAGGTGGCGTCAGCTCTTCGGAGACGCTATCGCGAAGATGGGGGCTGGTGGACGATGGTGGCTTTTGGTATGTCTCGCTTCCTTGCGTTTCGTTGCTCGCCCCCGTGAGGTGATCCTGTGGAAGTGCCCATGGCCGAACCTACCGAGACCCAGACCATCCGCGAAGAGGCCGCGCTGCCATGGATGGGGACCAAGATGCTCGGCGCGACGGATCAGTCAGGCGAGCTACCGGCGTTCAAGGTCGGCGGCCGATGGCGGTCCCGGCGTGGCGAGCTTGGCGTTCGGATTGCGGTGTTGATCGGGTACACGAATGGTCGATCCGAAGCCGAACGAGGTGGCAGATGAGCGCGGCGCCGGTCCTCCTCACCTGGGTCGCCGTGAACAACGACCCGTACGAACGCGACGGCCAGTCAGGCACGGCGCGGCTCGTCGACGGCGCACCGATCCCAGGTCCGACGTTGACGCTCCTGTGCGACGACGAGTCGCCGTACGCCGGACGGGTCAAGGACGTCGTGCTCCTGCACCGTGCGCCAGCAGGCGGCGTGAACGAGCGCGAAGAGCAAGCGGTGGAGGAACTCAGCGAGGCGCTCCGAGAGCGCTCGATCAGGGTCAACCGTGTCCCATGGGACGGCGACGACCCGACGGACCACCGTGCGGTGTTCGAGTTCCTGCGCGACAAGCTCCCCGACTTCCGTCGGCGTTTCCCGGGTCGTGAGCTGGTGCTTCACATCAGTCCGGGGACTCCGTCGATGCACACGGTCTGGGTGCTGATGGCCGAGACGGGGTTCATCGAGCAGCCATTCACCGTAGTCAAGTCGTACAGGCGCGCTGAACGGCGCGGTCGCCCTGCGGTCGTTCCCGTCGAGCTCGGAATCGAGACGTTCTACAAGGTCTACAAGGCCTCCAGCCCGCGCCAGGTCGCTTCTGAGGAACAGCGCGTCGTATGGGATCCAGCGCGCTTCCAGACGGACGCCATGCGAAGGGTCTATGCGGAGGCGCGCCGCTACGCTCAGCTCAATGTTCCGGTGCTCATCCGCGGCGAGCGGGGCACAGGGAAGACGACGCTTGCGGGCTGGATTCGGTCGAACAGCCCGTTCAAGCGCGAAGAGCAGGACGCCAAGTGGCCGAGCGTCGCCTGTGGCCAGTACAGCCCAGAGACCATGCGGGCCGAGCTGTTCGGGTACAAGCAGGGCGCTTTCACGGGCGCGACGGCTGACCGAAAAGGCCTGCTGGCTGCGGCCCACCGGGACACCCTATTCCTCGACGAAGTCGGTGATGTCAGCCGGGACCTGCAGCGGCTGCTCATCAAGGCGATCGAGGAGAAGAGGTACTTCGCCCTCGGTGACGACAAGCCCAGCGAGAGCGACTTCCGACTGCTCACAGCGACCAACATCGACGAGCCCGAACTGCAACTTCGGCTCGACCCGGACTTTCGCGACCGGATCAGCCTTCTGACGCTTGAGCTCCCTCCCCTTCGTGATGTCGGCGGCGAGCTTCCGTGGCTGTGGGAGGTGGTGTACGGAGAGGCCACGCTCCGAGCAGGTGTGACGAGGCGACGTGCCATGCTCGGAGCTGCGCACCACGGCCGGGTCGTGACGCAGCTCCAGCGTCACCCGCTACCCGGGAATCTCCGCGACCTATTCCGCGTGGCCTACCGCGTCCTCGCCGCGAGAAACGACGTCGACGCTCCGCTGGCCCCTGCAGAAGCCGTCGAGTACGGACTGGAGGCGCTGCGAGATCCACGTTCCGGTGAGACCCGTGCAGCGTCGATGTCGCGGGCGCTAGCGCGCGCGTTCTCAAGCGGGCACCCCATCGACGACCTGCTTCAATCGGACGGGCGGATCGCGACGGCCGAGGTCGTTGCCGACTTACGCGCCTTCATCGCAGCAGAGCTGCGCCGCATCGCCGCCGCCCGCGGCGTACCGGTAGACGAACTGTGCGACGTGTCAGAGCGGTCGATCCGCGAGTGGACAAAAAGCCGGCAGAATCCATCCTTCGCCCGGAAGTCCTCTTCCGAATTAGAGGGGAAATAGCGGATGCGGCATCCCTGTCTCACTGAACCGCAATGGCGATATCGTCTCTTGTTTCAGTCTCTTGCAGTCGAAAGCGGTTGCCTCGCTCGGGTGTTGGCACACTCCTCGCTCATAGGGCTACCGAGTGCAGACGGGTTGGCCGTCAGCACGAGCCACGAGGAGCAAGGACATGGAAACGGTTCACAAGACTATCGACCTCGAGAGCGAGTACAGCCTCACGCGACACGCGTGGGAGCGGATGAGCGGGCGCGGGCTCTCCCCTGCCGCCGTCCGCTTGGTGTTGATCTACGGACGCGTTGCCCACACTCGGGGCGCGACCATCTACGTCGTTGGGCGGAAGGAGGTCGAGTGCTATCGGCGGGTCGGCATCGATCTGTCGTCGGTCGAAGGCGTTCAGGTCGTATGCACCGACAGCGACGCGATCCTGACCGTTTACCGCAACCGGGATTTTCGGGGTCTCCGCCCGCGCTCGCGCCGGCCTCGCCGTCATCATGCTCGCTGACCAAGCACCTGGGAGGAACGCGATGGGCTGGGCCAAATACCAAGAGGACATCGTCAGCCGCTGGGTCAACGACAACCACGCGCGCCGTGCTCGGAGAGCAGACACGACACCCACACAGCGCAAAGGGACCGCGGTCCCAAAGCAGGAGAAGCACATGAGCAAACTCAAGGAATTCACCATGTCGTCGGCCCGGCCGCTGCCGGTCATCGTGCTCGCCGACGTCAGCGGCAGCATGAGCGCGAACGGCAAGATCGACGCGTTGAACGACGCGGTCTCCGAGATGATCGCGACCTTCGCGGAGGAGGACGACACCCGCGCAGAGATCCACGTGAGCGTGATCGCCTTCGGTGGCGGCGGCGCCTCGATCCACAAGCCGCTGCGACCGGCCCGTGAGACTCGCTGGGAGCCCATGTCGGCTGCCGGTCGGACCCCCATGGGCGAGGCGTTCGAGTTGGCCCGAACCATGGTCGAAGACCGCGACACGGTGCCGAGCCGCGCGTACCGCCCGACGCTAGTGCTCGTCTCCGATGGAGTGCCCACCGACGACTGGCGTGCCCCACTCGCCACGCTCCTCACGTCGGAGCGGGCGTCCAAGGCAACCCGGTTCGCAATGGGCATCGGCGCGGATTCCGACCGCGAGACGCTAACCGCATTTCTCGCCAACGACGAGGGCCGGGTGTTCGAGGCGCACGAGGCGAGGGAGATCAAGAACTTCTTCCGCTGGGTGACCATGAGCGTGACGACCCGCTCTCGGAGCGCGAACCCGAACAGCGTCGTCATGGTCGAGCCGACCGACCTCGACGAGTTCGACTTCTGACGAGAGGGGCAAGTGGTTCAGCACACCTACATCTTCGGCGCCTCGGTCCGAGGTCCGCTCCACCGCAGCGAGGGGCGGCCAAACGAGGACGCGTGGCTGCACGCTCGCGGTCCCTTCGGAACGCTGGCCGTGGTGTGCGATGGGCTGGGCTCCCGGCCGAACGCGCGCGCTGGCGCTCGGGCCGGATGCGCCGCGGTCAAGGAGGCGGTGTCCCGCTGGTCGAAGGCGGATGACGCTCCGCTGTCGTACCTCTCCCATCTCGTCGAGGTGCTCTGGCGCCTGCGGCTACACCCGACTCCGCCCGACAGCGCCGCGACCACCTGCCTCCTCGCGCTCGCCACCATCAACGGCAGGTGCATCGTAGGTGGAGTGGGTGACGGGCTCGCCCTCGTGCGCACCGGCGCGGACCTGCGAGTGATCGTCGGTGACCGCGGCGAGGACTTCGCCAACGAGACGAAGGGGCTGGGGGCGTCGACGGGGCCGCGCGCGTGGACGCTAGCGGAGTTCCCGCCTACCGACGCTGAGCGGGTGGCCGTGTTGGCGACCGACGGTGTGGCTGACGACCTCCTCCCGGAGCGTCTCGACGGGTTTTGCGACTGGCTCATCGAGTCGTTCGAGCCCCTGCCGCCGCGAGAACGTCATTGCAGGTTGGCCGCCGAACTGCGGGCCTGGCCGACTCCTGGTCATCTCGACGACAAGACGCTGGCCGTGGTTCACAGCCCGCCGCCGGTTCACGAGGAGTCAACATGAGCAAGGCCAGGTCCGTCGTGGACGCCAACGGGGTTCGATACGAGCTGATAGAGCTCCTCGGGCGAGGTGGCCAAGGCGCCGTCTACGCCGTGAGGGGCGGCCGGCTGGCGGTGAAGCTCGTCGCCGGGCGCAGCCAACGCGACCGTGAGCGTATGCGCAACCAGCTCACGCACGTCAGGCGTCTGCCCGTCGGGGAGCTCTCGCTCGCCAAGCCGCTCGAGATGCTCCGCCCCCCGCACACCGGCTACGTGATGGAGCTACTCACCGGCATGGTTCCCATCAGGACGCTGCTTGCGCCGCCGAAGGGCGAGACCACGGGCGTGGAGTGGTACCTGCGGACTGGGGGCCTGCATCGCCGCCTCCTCGTGTTGGCTCGGGCAGCGCACACGCTCGCGCAGCTGCATGGAAAGGGCCTCGCCTACTCCGATCCTTCTCCCGCCAACATCTTCATCTCCGAAGACCCCGCCTTCGCCGAGGTGTGGTTCATCGACACCGACAACTTGCGCTACGAGTCATCGCCTGGCACCTTCGCCGGCGTCTACACGCCCGGCTACGGCGCGCCGGAGCTCGTCCAGGGCAAGTCCGGCGTCACGACGCTCACCGACGTACACGCGTTCGCGGTGATCGCGTTCCAAGTGCTCGCGCTCGCCCATCCGTTCATCGGGGACTTCGTCAACGAGGGCGAGCCCGAGCTCGAAGAGCAAGCGTTCGCGGGCATGATCCCGTGGGTCGACGACGCGAGCGACGATCGCAACCGCGCGACCTTCGGGGTTCCGCGTGGGTGGGTCCTCTCCACGCGTCTCTCAGATGCGTTCGAGCGGACCTTCGGCGCAGGTCGCGTGACACCATCCGAGCGGCCGGGGGCTGCCGAGTGGGCCGAGCGCCTGTTCGCCGCAGCGGATGCGACGATTCCCTGCCCAGGATGCCGAGGCGCCTTCTACTTCAACCAGCCCCGCTGCACATGGTGCGACGCCGAACGACCAACGTTCGCGACGGCCGTGTTTCACCTCTGGGATCCGAACCAAGGCCCGGCCGGTGGCGTACTCACGAAGCCTCAACGCGGTGAGGCCCGTCCCGTCATCGTCGGACATGGCGCGGTGACCTCCACAACCAGCTTCATCGTCACACGGCGCCTGGCCTTCGACGTTCAGGGACCCGGCGCCGACGAGCCGGTCGTCGAGGCGTCGCTGTCGCGCGACCGGGTCTCGCTTCGGAGCCTGGACGGCCGGACGTACCCGCTCTTCTCCGCGTCTGGCGATCGGCAGACCGAGGTCTCTGACCGCCAGCAGACGGTTCGCCTCGTGCTCGGGCAGGCGTCCTGGCGCCTCCACCTCGGCGAGATGGGGCGTCTTCATCGATTGCTCAGCTTCGAGCTTCGACCTGGGAGGGAATCGTGAGGATCAGCGACGTTCAGCGTGGCAAGCCGACCGTGCTGCAGGTGGTCCCTGGAGCCAAGGACAACTTCGGCCCTCTGGCTGCGATGACCGAGGTCGAGGTCTTCTCCAGCGGGCTCGAGTCCGAAGCGCTGCTGCGCGTCGGGAAGTCGACCTGGACGATCGAAGGCGCCAACGCCCACCACAAAGACCTGCTGTCGGGGGTTCTGGTTCGCGCCCTCCCGCGCGTCGCGTGGGTGGCGGCCCGCGAGCCGAGAGACGAGAGGGTCGCGGCGACGTCGCTCGTCCTGGAGATTCGGGAGTTTCCATCCGAGAACGTGTGGCCGCAGCCCGTCGACCTCGGCGTCGATGAGAAGGTCGTCGAGGCCGTCCGGAGCAAGCGCAAGAGCCTGAGCTCGATCGGCGACGTCATCGCCTGGCTGGAGGAGCGGGTTTTCGTGACAGACCTGGGCGGCTCGACGCGAGTCCTGCTGTCGAGCAGCCCGAACCCGCAGGCCGATCAGCGCAGCGCCTTCCGGCTCTATGGGCGGGGGTGGATGGTGGACGTGGCGCGTAACGCGGACGATCAGCTGCTGGTCACGCGGGTCATCGAGGCCAAGCGCACTCAGAGCGACGACGAAAGGCGTCCGATCCTCCTCGTCCGGGGCCAGTTCCGGTTCGTCGACCACACGGTGGCCGGGCGCTTTCGAGGGACCGCCCGCAGCGAGCTGGACCAGATCGTCGGAGAGGCCGGCAGCTACCTGGCCATCTGGCGCGAGTACAACAAGCTCGAGCGCCGCAGCATCCAGCGCCGCGCTCGAGACTTCGGCTGGCTGAGCTACCACTCGCGTCAACCTCTCGCAGACGGTCGCTGGCGCTTCCGCCTGAAGGATGACGAGCGTCTGGAGGACTGCATGCGGGCGCTCGAGGAGAGCGAGTCGGTCGACCTCGAGGCGGCGGCGACTCCCCCCGCAGAGCTCACGGAACCCATCGACGTCGACGCCGATGAAGATGACACGACCGGCCGGGGGCGCATCTTCGCGGGAGAGTGCGTCGGGTACGACCGTCGACGACTCACGCTCGACCTGCGCCTGCCCGTCGGGAATGACGAGGACAGGAACCCTCCGCCCGACACCGGCGTGCTGTTCATGAGCTTGGGCGGAGATCGAACCCGCCTCAAGCGCAGGCGAAAGGCGCAGGCGCTGATCGCGTCCGCCGAGTGCCCAATGCCGCAGCTGGGTCTGCTCATCGAAGGCAAGGTCGTCCCAGAGCGGCGCCGACGAGGCGAGAAGCCGATGTCGACGGCCGCGCGGGAGGCGTTCGGTGGCGAGCCCACCGGTCGGCAGATCGAGGCGCTCAATGTCGCCCTCAACACCCCTGACATCGCGTTGATCCAAGGACCGCCGGGTACTGGCAAGACGAGGACGATCGCGGCGCTGCAGGCCAGGCTTTCGGAGATCGCCCAGGACACCGACGGCGTCTCGGGGCGCTACCTGCTGACCAGCTACCAGCACGACGCCGTCGAGAACGTCGCCAGCGCAACGCAGGTGTTCGGCCTCCCTGCGATCAAGGTCGGTCGCAAGCGCGGCCAGACCGAGGAATCCGACGGGTTTGAGCGCTGGCGCCAGGAGAGGGTCGACGCGGTCCGCGCGAAGCTCGCTGCAGCCGATGAACTCCCGGCCTCCGAGGCCCTCCGGCGCTGCCGTGATCTGGCGGTGGGCTACCTGCACGCGCCCTCGCGGGCTGAGGATGTCGCTGGCCTCCTGACCTCCATTCGCGAGATCGCAGCGCCACATGTCCCACCCGGGGTCACCGATCGTCTCCTCGAGCTCGCCCAGCGGCTCCGAAGCTCGGCCGCGCCTCACGGTGATGCGGATCCGGATATCGAGCAGGCTACCAAGGCCGTTCGCGGCCTGCGGTGCTCGCAGGCCGCGTTCTCCGACGACGGCGACAGCCAAGCGCGCAAGGCGCTGCGACGGCTTCAGCGCCTGTCGGTGATCACCCAAGAAGAGGAATCGCTTCTCGAGAGGGCCGCGTCCTGGGACATCGACGTCCCACCGGACTTCCTCCCCGCGCTGGCCGAGCTGCAGGGCGCTCTGATCGACCGGTTGACACCGGACGAGCGGCCGCACAGCGCGCCGATGGTCAGCGAAGACGTCGAGCACGCGCTGGGCTCGACGATCGACGCGCTCCGGGAGGCTGTCCGCTCGTCGCGAGGCGGCGTCGAGGCCGTGCTGCACGAGTTCCTGGACGACCTCGACAACGACCGTTCAGGAACCCGCGACGCGGTCGAGCGCTACACGGTGGTGCTCGCCGCGACCTGCCAGCAGGCGGTCGGATACCAGATGAGCCTGTTGAAGGGGGAGAACAACGTCTTCGAGACGGTCGTCGTCGACGAGGCAGCACGGGCGAACCCGCTCGACCTCTTCATCCCGATGGCGCTCGCGGAGCGACGGATCATCCTCGTCGGTGACCATCGCCAGCTGCCGCACATCCTCGATCAGGAGATCGAGAGCGACCTGGACTCCGACGTTTCGGCCAAGACGCAGGAGATGCTCAGGACGAGCCTCTTCGAGCGGCTCTTCGCGCAGCTTCGTGACCGTGAGCGGGCCGACGGCATCAAGCGCACGGTCACCCTCGATGTCCAGTACCGCATGCACCCCGTCCTCGGGGACTTCGTCAGCGACACGTTCTATGCCCCTCACGGCGAGGGGTTCTCATCTGGAAGGCTGCCCGGGGACTTCGCCCACAACCTGACGCGCTACGACGGCGCGGTCGCCGCGTGGGTGGACATGCCGATCGGGCACGGCGCCGAGAGGTGGGGCCAGAGCAAGAGCCGCGGCGCCGAAGCGAAGTGGATCGCCAACGAGGCCCACAGGATCATGACGGAGCGACCGGAGCTGAGCGTCGGCGTCATCTCGTACTACTCCGCGCAGGTTAACGAGATCCTGCGGCAGATGGAGCCGCTGGGCATGACCGAGCAGCTCGAGGACGGCACGCTCCGCATCCACGACTCATGGAGGACGACGCGCAGCGACTCGGGCAAGCTCACAGAGCGGCTCCGCGTGGGCACCGTCGACGCGTTCCAGGGCAAGGAGTTCGACGTCGTCCTCCTCTCGATGACCCGGTCGAACGACATCGCGGCGGACCAGCCGAAGCTGCTGCGACGGAAGTACGGGCACCTCATGCTCGAGAACCGCCTGTGCGTGGCGATGAGCCGACAGAAGCGGCTGCTAATCGTGGTCGGAGACACCGGGATGCTGACCGGCGAGCAGGCCGCTCAGGCGGTACCGGGGCTCGTTCGTTTCCTGAAGCTCTGCGGGGGGGACCATGGCGTTCAACTTCGCGCCTGAGAGGCCGGCGCTGAACTTCGGGCCTCGGCACCATGCGCGCTGGAGTTCCCGTCAGTTCCTCCTGTGGCCGGCGTGGGCATATCGAGTGGTCGCCCCTCGGGTTCGGCAGCGGAAGCTGAACGTCCTTCAGCGCGCCATCATGGGGCTCTGCCGAGCCGGCGTGCCTCGGGTCGACTCCATCGCGGAGCACCTCTCGGTACACACTGACCTGGTCGCCTTCATCCTGTCCGAGCTTGGCGGTCTCGGCTACCTCGATCAGCACGGGCTCCCGACCGAACACGGCGCGAGGGTCCTGGAGGACGACTCGTTCGAGACCCAGGAGATGGTCGCAGGGTACGTCTTCCAGGATCCGTGGAGCGGCGATCTCTGGCCGCGCTTCGTCGAGTCGCTCGACTACTGCGAGCTCGAGTTCAACGAGAGCGGGTTCCCGTCCGTCCTGCTGGGAACCACCGGGAAGCCGCGACGCTACCGCACCTTCCCTGTGCTGCCCCGCGCCCGGCTCTCGCCCTCGACGCCAAGCGCTGCCGCCGTCGTGCAAGCGGTCGCGCAGCACAGGAAGGGGCTCCGCTTCAAGGATGCCGACGACCGTGATGACGAGACGCTCGGGAACTTCGTCGCCTCCGGCGTGCAGATCAGCCGCGTCAGCTTCGTCGAGGAGGAGCCGCAAGCTGTCTTCCTGCTGACCTACCTCTACGTGCCGGAGTCGGACGCGGGCGCGACGGACTGGTATGCGTGCGACCCGTTCGGGCTCGGCCAGAGCGTGCGGCTGCGTCGCCGAGTCGAGGCGGTCATGCACGACGTCCCCGGGCTCTTCGGTGTCGTCAACCAGCTGGTTGGAGAGACGCTCCACGCCGGCTACGAGAACCAGCAGCGATGGCTGGCGACCATCCAGCTGCAGGCCGGCCTCGAGATCGATCGACGGCTCACCGTAGGCTTCAGGACGCACCGCGCGTTTGATCAGATGCTTGAGCTGGAGGCCGCCCGGCAGGAGATGCGGTCGCTCGGTCGTGACTGTCCCGAGCGCAAGATCAACGAGGTGCTGCGTGCCGGCGTGAAGGTCCTGGAGGCGGTGTTCTCCTCAATCGCGGTCACGCATCCGCTCGGCGACATCTGGAAGCGCGTCTACGTCTCGCGAGTCGACCGGCGTACAGGAAGGCAGCACCTCGCTCAGCAGCAGGACCGAAGCGTCTATGCGGCCACCTATGAGGGGGCCTTCCGCTCCCTCGGCTTCGCGGCACCCATCCCGGAAGCGTTCTTGAACGTGAAGCCAGGGCAGGTGCGGTCGGTGTCCGAGTACCGTGACAGCTGGCGCCTGCGTCCGCTCGTCACCGCCACCGCCCTCCTCGCGCAGCGCGACCCGACGCACCCGCTCTCCCGGGCTGCGGCGAGGTCCCCAGACCTCATCGGCGCCATCGACGAGATCGCCGACGCGGGTGGAGGGGCCGGTCACGCCAACGCCGACTCGGTCGCGCCACAGCTGGCCGAACAGCACGCGGACAAGGTCTACGACGTCGTCTCGGTACTCCTCGATCTCGACGAGGCACGTTCGGATTCACCACGAGAGAGCACCGGAGGCTCGCATGAGTATGAGTAGGCGGAACAAAAGGAACAATAAACCGAACACGCCTCCGGCTGCGAAGCCGACGCCCGCCCCGACTCCCACGACAGGAAGCCCGGAGCAGGTGCTCGCGAACGTGGAGGAGGCCGCAGTGGCACACGCGACGGAGTCCGATCTCCAGGCGATGGAGGCCGCCCCCCCACCACCGCCAGACACGTCGAGTGAGGAGCTCGTCCAGCGTGCTGCGGAGTTAGTCGCGCTGCTCGAGGCGCAGCGACAACGCCTCGGGAGTGCCGAGTCCGACGTGGCCCGCCGCGCGGCCGCGGTCGACGAGCAAGAGAGTGCGCTCAAGCAGGAGCGGTCCGAGCTAGAGGCACTGCAGGGAGAGCTCGCGGCGCGAGACGGAGGGGTCTCGGAGCGGGAGAAGAAGCTCGAGGCGGATGAGGCAGCCCTGCTCCGGCGACATGAGGAGATCGTCCAGCGTGAGCTGGATGCCGACGTAGGCTTCAGCCGACGCAACCGGAAGGCCCTGGCGCAGCTCGAGGCCGAAGGTGAAGCGCTCCGTGCCCAGTTCTCTCGCCACCGAGAAAAGATGGACGAGGAGCGCGCGGCCTTCGAAAAGGAGCTGCAGGAGAAGGGCGACCGGCTCACCGCGGACGCAGAGGCTCAGCGCGCCGAGGACGCCGAAGCCGCCGCAACAACGCGGGCGGCTGCCGAGGCGGAGCTCAGCTCGCAACGGGGAGAGCTGGACAAGGCACGCGAGGCGCTCGCTGCGGAGGCCAAGCGGCTCCGAAAGCTGTCCCGCGACCTCGATCTTGACCGCGAGCTGCTCGACGAGTACCGGGAGGCCTTCGACGACAAGGTCGCCCAGCGGGCGGCGCGAGAGGTCGAGCTCAAAGATGGAGAGCTCCGCGCGTTCGCCGAGCGACTGGAGGCGGCGCGAGCAGAGCGAGACCGCTTCGCGCAGCTGCTCGCCGAGCGCGAGGAGGCCGACCGACGATTCGGCGGTGAGACGCCGGACGAGGTGCTCAAGCGGATGCGGGAGCTGGAGCTGGAGCGCGAGCAACTCCGCAAGGCGCTCGGGGGGCGGCCGAGTGCCGAGGCGGCGCAGCGCCTCGAGGAGCTGGAGCGGCAGAAGGAGCTGTGGGAGTCGGACCGGCTGAGGCTGCTGGGCGAGCTCGGCGAGGCTCGGCAGGAGGCGGCCCGGAAGCGGATCGCGGTGACCGAGCTCGAGTCGCTTCGAGACGAGAAGCGCGCGCTCGAGTCAGCGAACGCGCTGCTCCACGAGGCGAACCGGCAGCTCCGCGCCGAGGTTGACGCGCTCGTCAAGGGAGTCGAGGGGAAGAGCCCGTTCCCGTCGTGCAGCCAGATGGACACCGACAACGGGCTGCAGTCGACCCGCCCCACCACCGACGCGATCCGCAGCCTCACGGACTTCGCGGAGTACGTGCGGCACCGCATGGCGTGGGACCCGAAGACGAAGAAGGAGCTGTACTACTCGGCGGAGGACGTGCGGAGCTTCCTCGGCGGCTTGGCGATGAGCCGGCTGCACCTGCTCCAGGGCATCAGCGGCACCGGCAAGACGAGCCTCCCGCTGGCCTTCGCTCGCGCCATTGGTGCCGGAGCGGCTGTGATCGAGGTGCAGGCGGGCTGGCGTGACCGCCAGGACCTCATCGGCCACTTCAACACCTTCGAGCGTCGCTTCTACGAGTCGGAGTTCCTACAGGCCATTTACCGGGCCTCCACGCCGCATCATCAGGACACGCCCTTCATCGTTGTCCTCGACGAGATGAACCTCTCCCACCCCGAGCAGTACTTCGCGGACCTGCTCTCGGCGCTGGCGCAAGATCAGCACCGACAGCGCCTGGTGCTGATGACCGCCGCGGTCGACCCCGCTCCGCGCCTGCTGGCGGACGGCGGCACGAAGCTGCCGATTCCTCCCAATGTCTGGTTCATCGGGACGGCCAACCACGACGAGACCACCAAGGACTTCGCGGACAAGACCTACGACCGTGCCCACGTCATGGAGCTCCCTCGGAACCGCGAGACCTTCAAGCGAAAGGACTTCCAGCCGCAGAACCCCGTCAGCCTCGAGGCGCTCCAGACCGCCTTCGACGCAGCGGTGCAGACGCACGAGGGCGACGCCGCGAAGGCCTACGAGTTCCTCCAGGACGAGCTGGGAGAGACGCTGGGGCGCCGCTTCCGGGTCGGCTGGGGCAACCGGCTCGAGCGACAGCTGGGCTTCTACGTCCCGGTCGTGGTTGCGGCGGGGGGGACCGTGGGCGAGGCGACGGACCACATCCTCGCGACGAAGCTGCTCCGGAAGATCCGCGACCGACACGACAACCGCCCCGAGGACATCATCGCACTGCGCGAGCGCATCCAGACCGGCTGGAGCCTCCTCGATAAGAAGCATGAGCCGCAACGCTCGCTCGCCCTGCTGCAGCAGGAGCTGCACCGACTCGGTCACGATGACGTCTGAGGCTCGATCCATGTACCGTGATCGGCTCACAGGGCGCCGAGTCTCGACTCCTCCGCTCACCGGCACGCTGGTCGGTCGCTGGGTTCTAGACGCCAATACCGGCGAGGTGTTCATGAACTCCGCCGCTGCGGCGGCGGGCGAGTTCCTCGTCCCTGAGAGATCCGGGCACTGGCACGTTCTCACCGGCGAGGGCGAGCGACAGAGCGGGACGGTCGCCCGCGCGCACGCTCCCGAGGACCTGGAGGCCGAGAGCGTGCGCACGATCGGCGGCAGGCTCGACGAGCTGACCGAGGCCGGCGCCACATGGCTCGAGTGGATCGACGTCGTGCCGTTGGTGCCAGGGATCTCGGAGCAGGTGGATCTGCTGTCTCTCGAGCGCCTCATTCAAGACCAACGCAACTTCGGGGCACTCAAGACGATCTGCTGGAAACCTCGCGCCCATCTCCACGTCGAGATCGAGCGCGCGCCCGTCTCCAAGGCGCGCCGCGTGCCAGCCGCCGCTGCTTCCTACCTCGCGGCCCACACCGAGGACTGGGACCGCCCGCTGCTGCGCGGCATCCTGCCAAAGCGGATTCTCGCGGAGGTACGGCACGATCAGGTCGACATCTACGAGAACCGCGTAGCCGCGCGACTCCTCGACAACCTCGGCGCATGCCTGAACCGACGGATTCAACTGCTGCGGCGCCTGTTGAAGGTGTTCCAGGAGAAGGAGGACTACTCCTCGTCCATCGGTGGCACCTATCAGCGGGAGCGCCGGATGAGCCAGCTGTGGGGGGAGTCGATTGACGCGAACGAGGGCCGCAGGAAGGCAGAGGTCGCGCTCAAGGAACTCGAGGCGCTGAAGTATAGGCTGATGGGCCTGCTCGGTTCTCCGCTCTACGAGGAGGTGCCGCGGCGGGCCCACATCGCGACCACGCTGAAGACCACCAACGTCCTGGCCAACGACCAGCACTACCGGCGCGTGGCCGAGCTCTGGCGTGAGTGGGCGCGCACTGGAGCGGGGCGCACGCAGAGTCCAGCCGAGGTCCACGCCGAGGCTCAGCGCTTGTCCCGGGGTCTTGACGCCTTCGCAATGCTCCTGGCGGTGCGCGCGCTCGACACCCTGGGCTATGAGCCGTCCGATGGTGCGCTCGCTGAGTCGATCGCGCGGGGCACGGCGCTACGTGTCCAGGGGCACGGTCTCGAACTCACCCTGAGCTGGCACTCCGACGGCACGATCGGCGTGGGCGTCGGCGAGCGTGAGCTCGCGATCGTAGCGCTCACTGCGAACCTCTCGGCGGGCGGCGACGACCGAGTACGAGAGAGCCTGCGCCGGATTCGAACGGCGCTTGACGAGCGAGACAACCGCGACCTGCTGGTGCTCTTCCTCGCTTCGGACGAGGGGCAAGCGTCGACGGAGGTGGAGCTCCTCGCTTCTCTGCACACGGTGGGGAACGATCCGCGGCACGCGCTCGCGGGTGTCGGCTGCCTCCCTGTCTCGCCCTGGGAGCTCGGGAGCGCCGAGCGCGTCGCCAGGGCACTTCGGTGGTTCCTGTCGAGCGCCCGCTTCCTCGACTATCCCCTCAGGGTCGTCGTCCCCGAAGGGGCGCGCGACCTCATCGACCTGCGAGAACACGCGAGGTGGATCGCCAGCGTGGACGGCGGGGCCACCCTCGAGCTTCGAACCCCTCCCCATGACTACGAGTGGGGGGCGCTGGACGTCGAGTCGATCGCAAGGACCGCCGAGGCCAACCTGCAGGTTGCCATCGCGGATCATCAGCGGCTCACCGACGAACTACGCGACGCCGTGCGGCGGGGGAAGACTGGCTCGCTCGTCCGCCAGAAGCACGACGCGCACGAGGAGGTACTGCGATGCGAGCGGATCGCGAAGGCATCGAACGACCTCGTAGAGCAACTCCGCGGCGCCCATGCGAGGGCTATCGCGCTGCTCGAATGTCCGACCTGCGGACGGACCGCCGATCCTACCCGCGACTTCCAACCGCGGGACCGCGGCAGCTTCCGCTGCGAGTGCAGCGGCTGCGGCACGACCTGGGGGACGCGGCTCTGCGGCGACGGCCATCGCTATGCAACCATGCTGCCGAGCGGAGACTTCGTCAACGCGGCCCAGCAGGGCCCCGGCTGGGAGGATCGGGTCTACGGATGCGACATCCTCGCCCTGCCCGCGCGAAGGTCCGATGGGCAGTGGGGTTTCGTATGCCCTGAATGCGGCCGAGTCGGCTGACCGCTCACCGCCTCTGCGCCAGGCCCCACCTCGACCATCGCCCTCATGGGCCCCGCCGCCAATTCGCGGCCCGTGAAGCTGTCGTCCCTCAGGTCGACGCTCTCTTGCCGGGCGACCTGCGCGGCGAGCGAACACCCCGCCTGGAGTGCCAACGCGCTCGCTTGCTCGCGGTCGCTTCGGGACCCACGCGGCGCTCAGTACTGCTCGAACAGCTGCCCCCAAGGCGTCGTGCGCCACCCTTTGATACGGCGCTTGCCCTCGGTCGGATACCAGACGTAGTCGTGGTACACAAAACTCCCAGCCACGAAGCCATACACCAGTGGCGTATGGAACATGAGCTTCTGCAGGCGCCGCAGGGGGCCGAACCACAGCAGGTCGCCGACGCGGGAGGCCATGTTGTCTCCGACCTTGAAGCCGAAGTTCATGTCCTTGATGTCCTCGCCGACGATGTCGATCTCCTCGATGCGGCCCACACCGAGGCCACGCTCGTGCGCCATGCGGATGTAGCCGATGGACATCGGGTCGAAGCCCATGATCTTGGCTGCGACGGCGTCGAGCGCGACACAGTCGCCCGAGGCCAGGATGAGGTTCTTGACGACGGGGAACATGGTCCGCGGGCCGGCGCCGTTGCCGCAGGTCGTGCCGTCGGCGACGGCGAAGAGACCGGAGTGGATCTCCTTCTGGATCGTGAGCAGATCTACCAGCGTCTCGTGAATGACCGAGTGCGTGTAGTGCCGCTTCGTGTTGAGCAGCCCGCCGAACGCGTTCTTCATCGAGCACGTGGTCGTGGTGTAGATGTGCGTCTTCACCGTGGGCAGGTGGATGATGTTCTTGCCGAAGAAGTAGTCCGGGATGCGGATGCCCTCTGGGTAGATGTTCTTGAGCGTGAGCATCTCGCCGCGCGGCTCATAGACGACCCAGCTCATGTCCTCGGGCTTGAAATTGTACTTCACCGGGATGTTGTACTTATTGTAGACCCGGTCGAACTTGTTGTTCTTGTCGCCCTTGGTGGGATCGGTAACGACGGTCGTGTTCTCCACGGCCACGAGATCGCCGTAGCCCTCGGTCCCGCGCAGCTTGGTGATGACGCCGTCGAGCTGCCACGGCGTCGTGTTGGCGCCGGGAAACAGCAGGTGCCAGGAGATGTTGTCTTTGAGGATCGTGGTCTTGTTCGGCGCCAAGAAGCGCTGGAACTCCGCCAGATCGAGCAGGCGACCGTAGTCCGGGACGACGGTCTCCGGGGCGGTACGCAGGATGGCGACCTTGGGCTTGGTCATGGGGCCTCCGACAGTGTGACAGTGAGCGGTGACTACTTCTTGAAGAGGTTCTCGAGGTCGCGCATGGCTTGCTTCCGGTCGCCGTCTCCGCCTCCACCGACGGTCGACGACGGCCCGCTCGGGCGCGCCGCGATGCTGTTGAGCGGATTGGGCCGTGACCGCGGCGGACCGCTGGAGCTCCCCATGCCGCTGCGTGGCGGGGCGTTCTCCGAGCGCATCGACAGCGCGATCCGGCCGCGCTCGAGGTCGATGGAGACGACGCGCGCGGTGACCTGCTGACCGGGTTGGCACAGCTCCGCGGGATCGTTGACGAAGGTGTCCGACATCTCGGAGATGTGGATGAGGCCCTCTTGCCGCAGCCCCAGGTTGACGAACGCGCCGAACTTCGTGACGTTGGTCACCACGCCGTTGAGCTGGAGCCCGGGCCGCAGATCGCGAATGCCGCGAATCGCGGGGTTGAGGGCGCCGGACGGACGGCTCTTGGCCGCCGAGATGGCTGCCGCCGCCATGCCGGGCGTCTGTGCGATGGCGCGCTCGCGGATCATGCCGAGCACCTCGCGGACACGCGCCGGGTTGCACTCGGAGGGCACGAGGCCGAGCACCGCCGGATCGAGGCGGCACCACTCCTCACCGGGCTGCGTCGCGCGACGGGCCAAGACGATGGCCGAGGCCTCCTCGGGGCCGACGCGCCGGAGCACGGGATCGTCGCTGGAGCGCGCCTGCACGAGGCCTGCGGGGCTCACGCGCAGGATGCGGCAGCGATTGACCTCCAGGGCGTCCACGAGGGCCGTGAGCCACGCCTCGCTCGGCGAGGTCGTCGCGACCACGACCATGCGCGCCCGATTCTCCTTGACCCAGCGGCAGATGCGGTCGGTCCAGTCCCCTGTGGGACGCACCGGCGCGGTCTGGACGACGACGCCGCGCTTGTCGATGAGCGCGAGGCCCACCCGCTGCTTGTCGGTGCCGACGTAGACCGCCGCGGTGGGATGAAACGTGGTCGGCGGAGCGGTGATGAGCTCGAAGTAGCGTCCCGTCTCGCCCGTGATGACGGCCTCCTCGGACTCGAGGGCCAGCCGCGCCGACAGCGCCGAGTCCAGATGGCGCACCACGAAGTCGTCTGCCAGCGCTGCACCGGAGCGCGCCTGGGTCAGTGCGCCAAGGGCCGGACGCGCCGCGACGAGCCCGGCGAGGCCCGCCACCGAGTGCGTCCACCGCAGCTTGACCTTGCCGTCACGCTCCAGTCGCCGTGCGGCGAGCCAGCGCTCTGGAGCGATCGCAGCGACCGACCCGCTCAGGCCGTCCAGGTCCACGCCTTCGACCACGGCCTCGGCCGTGATGGTGGACTCCGCGCGGGCCAGACCGACGGCCTCCCGCCAGAGCGCGAGCAAGGGCTCCGCCAGCGTGGAGTCCAGGTCCACGGCGCGGGCCAGAGCGTCGAGCTCGTCGGGCCAAGTGCACGTCGCCGAGAGCGCACTCGGAAGCGCCGGACGGCCAGACGCCTCGCGGTCGGTCTCGAGTCCCTCGAGATGCTCGTGAATCAGGATCCAACGATGCCGCGCGTAGAAGAGCGCCAGGAGCTGCTCCTCGGTCGCTGCCTTTAGCGTAAGGCGGTGCGGTCCGAGGGTCTCGACCGCGTCGATGGGCTCGGGGCCCTCGAGCAGCTCAAAGACAGGTCGCGGCAAGGGCTGATCCACTTGCGTGGCCCGTAAGAAGTCCAACAACGTCACGACACGCCTCCTGCTACGATGGATTCTCGATGAATGACTCTGGCGAGTTCCTGTACTCGCGGCTGTTTCGACCCGCTCCGGCGCGCGCAACGGGTGCCCGAGGGGCCGGGTGATCGGCCGGGGAAGTATAGCGCGGTTGAAAACGAAGGAAAGGGGGTAAACGACGGGGTGAGTCCGAGGTCGCGCGCCGGCTTCAGCTCGCGCTTCCTACCGCGCGCGATTCCGTCTATGCTGCGCGATGTGAAGACCACCGCCCCCGGCTTTCTCGTCGCCATGCCCAACCTCCGCGACCCCAACTTCGCGGAGACCGTGGTCCTCATGCTCGAGCACAACAAAGACGGCGCAGTCGGCCTCGTCATCAATCGCCGTTTTCCGGGCAGCCCGGACGTGGTGTGCACGGGGCTCGGCATCCGCTGGTCGGAGCGCACGCTCGGCGACATTCGCCTTGGCGGGCCGGTACGAACGCAAGCCGGCTGCATCCTGCATCCCCCACGATGGCGCTTCCCAGACACGCAGATCGTGGCGCCGGGCATCGCCGTGAGCACGAGCCGTGACGCGCTGGACGCGCTGGTGGGAGACCCGGCGTGTCCTTTCCGGCTGCTACTCGGCTACGCGGGCTGGGCGTCCGGCCAGCTCGAGCGCGAGATGACGGAGGGCACGTGGCTCGTCGCGCCCGTCACGGACGAGGTCATCTTCCGCACGGCACCCGAGCAGATGTACGACAAGGCGCTTGGGCTCCTCGGCATCGCGCGCCGCGATCTGGTCGCAGTCCGCACCTCTGTGAACTAGCGCTACATCCCCTCAAACGCGGCAGCGGGAAACGCTGCACCGGGTCTGGCGAACAGGTAGCCCTGGAACAGGTCGCAGCCGAGCCGCGACAGCGCGTCGCGCTCGCTGGCGTACTCGACGCCTTCGCAGATGACGCTCGTCTGAGGTCCCGCGACGTCGAGCATGGAGCGCACGACCCGCTGGCGCCGCACGTCCTTGTCCACGCCGCGCACGATCTTCATGTCGAGCTTGATGACCTCGGGGTGCACGTCCAGCACGCGGTTCATGTTGGAGTGGCCGGAGCCGAAGTCATCGACCGCGATCTGGTACCCCAGGCCGCGCAGCTGTTTGATGCGATCTTCGAAGTCCTTCAGGTGCTCCACCTGGGCCGACTCGGTGATCTCGAGCACGACGCGCTCGGCCGAGCTCGCGAGCGGCGCCGATGGCGACAGCAGGTCCCCCGCCTCGATCTCGGTCGGGTCGACGTTGATGAGCACGCGCGTCCCCTTCGGCGCGTTGGCGATCTCCTGCGCCACGTGCGCCCGAATGGCGCTGCCGAGCTCGGTCATCCGCTTGAGGGTCTTGGCGGCGCGGATGAAGTCCATCGGCTGCGCCAAGGTGCTCTCGTTGGTCCGCAAGAGCGCCTCGTAGCCGTAGATGCGGCGCTCCCGCCACGAGACGATGGGCTGAAAGGCGACCCACATCGTGCGCATTGCCTGCTCGAAGCGATGGGCCAACAGCGGCCCATCGGCGACCCAGCCGCCCTCGGCGGCGTAGAGCTCGTAGATCTGGTGCTGGAGCCGCTTGGAGCGACCTTCGCGGATAGCCGAGCCGAGCTCCTCGATGAGCTTCGTCGCGCCGACGGGCTTTACAATGTACCTAAACACGCCAACCTCGATCGCCGCCACGGCGGTCTCGATGGCCGTGTCGCCCGTGATGAGGATGAGCGGCAGGTGCGGGTCGCGCTTTCGGACCGCGCGCAGCAGCTCGATCCCGTTCATGACGGGCATCGTCACGTCGCTCACGACCGCGTCCACCGTCTCGGTCTCCAGGATGGCCACGGCGACGAGTCCGTTGGGCGCCTCGAGCACGTCGTACCCCGCCGACGAGAGCGCCAGCCGATACGTGAGCCGAATCGCGGCTTCGTCGTCAACGATGAGGACGCGGTCCACGTGGCCCCCTACCGGCTCGACCGCTTGACGCGCGCATCGGCCTTGACCTCGGGCTTGACGAGCTTCTTGTCGTTCGGGATGAAGCGAATCTCCGTCCGCACCTCGAGCGACAGGGCCGTGAGCACCTTGACGACCTCGTCGGTCAGGTTCATCCGCTCGAGGTAGCGCAAGAACTCGCGCCCGACCGCGGCGACGACCTCCTCGCGCACGGCCTGAACGGCGTGACCTACGGCGCCGACCTTCTCACCGACCGTCTCCGTCACGCCCTGCGCGTTCCAGATGTCGCTGGCGAGGTTGCGGATGTTCTCCTCGCTCTTCACGAAGCGCCGGACGCCGCGCGTGATGGCGTCCTTGAGGACGTCCGAGATGCCGCTTCCGACCGACCGCGGCGCGCCGTCGTCGTCACCGTCGTTGAGCGGCGTCGGGTCCTCGGGGTCGGAGCCTGTGGTTCCTGTCATTGAGACAGCTTGCCACGCCCACGTCCGCGGCGCCAACTTCGTGCGGCCCGGCCGAATCTGCTAAGTTCGGCGCCGATGAACCGCGGAGGGCAACAACGGTTACGCTTCGTTCGGGCGTACTGGGTCACCATCGTCGTCATCGCGTCCTATGTCTGGCTGCGCGTCTTGGGCTCGTTTCGCGGCGAGGCGTGGATGCAGAAGGCCATCGGGCCCATCCACGTGCGCAACGCGCGACGGATTCAGCGCACGATCGTGCGACTACAGGGCCTCTTCATCAAAGTCGGCCAGCTCATCTCGATCCTCACGAACTTCCTCCCCCCGGAGTTCCGCCGCGAGCTCGAGGGCCTGCAGGATAGCGTTCCGCCACGCCCGTTCGCCGACATCGAGGCGCGCTTCCTCGACGAGTTCAAGCAGCGCCCGCGTGAGGTCTTCGCCGAGTTCGACGAGGTCGCCGTGGCGGCCGCGAGCATCAGCCAGGTGCACGTCGCGCGCCTGCGCACCGGAGAGCGCGTCGCGGTCAAGGTCCAGTATCCCGACATCGACGCGATGGTGCGGTCCGATCTGGAGACCTTTCGCGGCATCCTCTGGCTCTGCGGCCTCGTGGCTCCGACGCACGGCTTCGACACCGTCTATCGGGAGGTGGCGCAGATGCTCGTCGCCGAGCTCGACTTCGAGGCCGAGGCCAAGAACATCGAGCTCATCGGCAAGAACCTCGCTCGCGCAGGCGTGCGCGGAGTCGCACTGCCGCAGGTGTTTCAGGCGCACAGCACGCGCCGGGTGCTCACGACCGGCTTCGTCGACGGCAAGAAGGCCACGGATCTGGCCGCGCTCGAGGCCTTGGGCGTCGACCGCCGCGACGTGGCCCGCCGGCTCGTGGAGGTCTACTGCCAGCAGATCTTCATCGACGGGTACTACCACGCCGATCCGCACCCCGGGAACGTGCTGGTGGACGCGAGCGGGACCATCACGCTGCTCGACTTCGGCGCCGTCGCCACGATCCGGCCGGAGTTCCGCAAGGGCATGGCCGACTTCCTCCAGGCTGTGCTCAACCAGAGCACCGAGCGCATCGCGCAGGCGCTGCGGGACATGGGCTTCGTCCAGCGCGGACCGCAGCACGAGGAGGTGCTCGAGCGCGTCGTCGCCTACTTCCACGAGCGCTTTCAGGAGAGCATCACGCTCGAGTCCTTCAACCTCAAAGACATCAAGGTCGACCCCGAGCGCGGTCTCGAGCACCTGTTCGCGCTGCGGCAGATGGACATCGGTATCGGCGATCTCGGCGACTCGTTTCAGATCCCGCGCGACTGGATCCTGCTCGAGCGCACCGTGCTCATGTTGACCGGGCTTTGCACCCACCTCGACCCCGACATTCGCCCGATGGACCTCATCCGCCCGTACCTCAAGCAGTTCGTGCTCGGCGAGGGCGTCGATTGGCAGGACTTCGTCGTCTCCACGGGGAAGGAGCTCGGCATGCAGCTCCTCGGGCTCCCGACCGAGCTGCGCAAGATGCTCGCCCGCGCCTCGTCGGGGCGGCTCGAGGTGCGCGTCCGGGGGCACAAGGACCTGGGCCGTACACTGTACGTTCTTGGCCACCAGGTCATCTACACGCTCGTCGTCATCACGTCCGTCTCTCTCGGCACGGTGCTGCACCTGCGCGGCGAGCCCGAGCTCCGCGATCTGGCGCTGCGCTTCGCGTGGGGCGGAGGCGCGCTGCTGCTCTTCTCGATGTGGCGCCACGGTCACAGGCCACGCTCCTAGCGGTGATCTCCGCGGGGTGGGGTGGCGCCGCGGGCCGGGGCGCCTATCGTTCCGCGCCTTGGAGGGCCCGCCGATGAATACGCGCAAGAATTCCACCCCAGGAGCCGGCCGGCTGCTCCAGCTGGCCCGACCCGAGGTGGGCATCCTCTCTGCGGCGACCGTCGCGCTCCTCCTCGCCGGAGGGCTGCAGCTCCTGGCACCGCAGGGCATTCGTCGGCTCATGGACGCCGTGGCCGATCCGGTCTCTGGTCGGGCGGCGCTCGACCAGACGGTCTTGTGGCTGGTCGCGATCTTTGCCATCACGGCCGTCTTTGTCTACCTCCGCGCGTTCCTGTTCACGGTGGCGGGCGAGCGCGTGGTCGCGCGCCTGCGCAAGGACCTGTTCGGCGCCATCATTCGGCAGGAGGTCGGCTTCTTCGACGCGGAGCGCACGGGCGAGCTGACAAACCGGTTGTCGGCGGACACGGGCGTGCTCCAGAACTCAGTCACCGTCAACGTGTCGATGGCCTTTCGGGCGCTCGTCCAGGGCATCGGCAGCCTGGTCGTGCTGTTCATCACCTCGGCGCGGCTCACGGGCATCATGCTCTCGATTGTCCCCGTCGTGGCGATCTCGGCCGTCGTGTTCGCGCGCACGATCCGGAAGCTGGCCAAGCGCACTCAAGACGCGCTTGCCCAGGCGACCGCGGTCGCCGAGGAGACCATCGGCAGCGTACGGACCGTCAAGAGCTTCGCGCGAGAGGTCGAAGAGCGAGCGCGCTACGGTGGCGCCATCGATGAGGCCTATGGCCTCGGCCGACGCGTCGCGACGGCCTACGGCGCCTTTCAGGGGTTCACGAGCTTCTTCGGCTATGTCGCGGTGGCCATCGTGCTCTGGTACGGCGGGCGTCTCGTGCTCGATGGCGAGATGACCGTCGGCGATCTCACCGCCTACGTGCTCTACACGTTGTCGCTCGGGGTCGCGCTGGGCACGCTGTCGGGCCTCTACGGCGACTACAACCGCGCGATTGGCGCCTCGCACCGCGTCTTCGAGCTGCTCGATCGCCTGCCGGGCGTGTTGACCACGACCGGCCGCACGCCCGCGGGGGGCGCAGGGCGCATGGCGCTCGAGGGCGTCACGTTCGCCTACCCCACGCGGCCGGACGCACCCGTCCTGAGCGGCGTCGACGTCGCGCTCGAGCCCGGCAAGGTGCTCGCGCTCGTCGGGCCGTCCGGGAGCGGCAAGAGCACCGTCGCGCAGCTCCTCATGCGCTTCTACGACCCGTCGGAGGGGCGGGTCACCCTCGATGGCGTCGACGTCCGCGAGTTGGACACGCACTGGCTGCGCGAGCAGATCGGCACCGTGGCGCAGGAGCCGGTGCTCTTTGCCACGTCCATCGCCGAAAACATCCGGTACGGTCGCCCGACGGCGTCTCAGGCCGAGGTCGAGGCGGCGGCGCGCGCCGCGAACGCCCATGGCTTCATCGCGCAGTTCCCCGACGGCTACGCGACGCTCGTCGGCGAGCGCGGCGTGCGGCTCTCGGGTGGGCAGAAGCAGCGCATCGCCAT
>SXOX01000332.1 GCA_005776585.1 Pseudomonadota bacterium
AGTCCTGCACAGCCGGCACGTGCGGCCCCGGGACCGTCTTGGTCTGCGATGACGCCAATCCGTGCACGACCGACGCGTGCGACACCAAGCTCGGCTGCACGCACACTAGCAATCAAGCCGCCTGCAACGACATGAACCCCTGCACGCTCAACGATCGCTGCCAGGCAGGCGCATGCACACCGGGCCAGCCGAATCCATGTGATGACGACCTCCCGTGCACAATCGACACGTGCAGCCCAACGGCCGCCACGCCGTGCGCTCACGTTGCGTCGGTCTGTCCGTTCGGCGACCGATGCGCACCGGAGGTGTGTGACGGCGTGGACAACGACTGCGACGGCGCAGTCGACGACCTCGTCCTCGGCCTCCCGTGCGACGGCCCAGACCAAGGCGAGTGTCCCGGCGGTCTCACGACCTGCACCACCGTCCCCCGGACAGCGCTGCTCCTGTCGTCACCGGGTAGCCACGCCATCTTGCCCGTCGCTCCGTTCGTGCCGCTCGCGCGCGCCACCGTCGAGCTCTGGGTGCGCGTGGACGCATTTGAGTCGAGCTGGGCTCGCCTCATCGACGTCGGGACAACGGGCCACGGCTTGGTCGTCGGGCTCGTCGGTACCAGCGCCAACGTAACGTTTCGGATCTATGACGCCTATCAAGCGATTCACGTCGCGTCGGGGGGGGCGCTGGTCGCGGGTCAGTGGCACCACGTCGCGGCTTCCTGCGGGCCCGAAGGGATGCGACTGCACCTGGACGGCGTACTCGTGGCAACTGACCCCTACGCGGGGTGTTTTCCAGCCCTTGGCTCGGCGCCGACCGCTCTCGTCGGCAAGAGCCACTTCGAGGGCATCGGTACGCTCCGAGGCGCCATTGGCGGCGTACGGCTGTCAAGCACGCAACGGTACGACACGGCGACCTTTGCGCCGCCGATGGCCCCGACGGTGCAGCCGGATACCGTCGCGCTCTGGCGCTTCGACGACGGAAGCGGCGCGACGCTCGCCGAGGCCGTCTCACAACAGAGCGGCGCTGCCAGCGGCGCGACCTGGTCGGCCGCCGGGCCGGCTACCGGGGCTGCGGCCTGTGATGAGCCGGAAGCCGGCCATGAGGTCGAGCTGTGCAACGGGATTGACGATGATTGCGACGGCGCAACAGACGAAGACGTGAACGTCGCGTGCACAGACGACGACCCCTGCACAGCCGATATCTGCGGGCCCTCGGGCGATTGCGTCGTCGGCACTCAGACCGATTGCTCGGACGGTCAGGCTTGCACTGCGGATTCCTGCGGCGTCGACGGCTGTACTCACGTCCCGTTGGCAAACACGACGCCGTGCAACGACGGGGACAGCTGCACGGTCGACGACGCCTGCCTTGCGGGTGCCTGTGTGCCCGGTATCCCCAAGGCCTGTGACGATGGCCTCCCGTGCACGCTCGATCGGTGTCAAGGCGGCCTCTGTACGAGCGCCGCGGTCATCTGCCCGTATGGCGATACGTGCGTGCCCGAGACCTGCGACGGCGTCGACAACGATTGCGACGGCACGACGGACGAAGGCCTCCTCAGTACAGCCTGCGATGGCCCAGACACCGACGCGTGCGCCGGAGGCTCGACCGCATGCGAAGCGGCCCCAGGCGGCGCAGCGGTCTTCACGGGCGGTGCGACGTTCCCGCACATCGCGCTACCGAAGCTCCCCGTCGAGACCCTCGACGCCGCCACGGTTGAGCTGTGGGCACGCGTCGACGGCACATTCGCCGCGCAGTCGTGGTCGACGTTCTTCAGCGTCGGCAAGTCCGGGACCGGACAGAGCTTCCGTGTCGCACACTCGTCCACGTCCGCGACACTCGCGTTCCTGCTCGCCGAGGGCACGTCCGCGGCGACGCAAGTTCTCGGCGGGACGCTCACGATCGGCAAATGGCACCACATCGCCGTGACGTGTGGACCGCGTGGCTTGGAATCTTGGCTCGACGGCGTCCGCGTCGCGAATAACGCCCACCTCTCGTGCTTCAGGACCTTGGGCAACTGGGACTTGACTCGGCTGGGTCGCTCAGTCAACAGCGACGCAGCCCTCATCGGGGCCATCGCCGCAGTGCGTATCTCCAACAGCCAGCGGTATCACGCCACCTTCGTGCCACCGAAGTCGCTGACCCTTCAGTCGGACACGGTCGCTCTGTGGCAGCTCGACGAGAGCAGCGGAAGCGTCGTGAAGGATAGCGGCCCCAGCGCACTTCACGGGACGACCCAAGGCAGCAGCTGGGGGGTGGGGCCCTCGCAACCGGCGACGGTGTGCCTCGAGACTTCGCCGGTGGTCGTGGAGACCTGCGATGGGCAGGACGAGGACTGCGATGGCGTCGTCGACGATGAGCCAACGATCGCGTGCAACGACAACGTCGCCTGTACGCTGGACTCTTGCATACCGAGCGGCGGTTGCGCACACACACCGGTCGACGCAGCCTGCGGACCCACGGCGCCGTGCGTAATGGCGACCTGCGATCTCGTCGCCGGTTGCGTCACGACGCCTGCCCTCGACGGCGCCACATGCAGCGACGGCGAGTCCTGTACAGCGGACGATGCGTGCCTGACGGGTGCGTGCGTCGGAGTCGCCATGACGTGCCCCGACGACGGCGACCCGTGCACGGTAGACGCCTGCTTGGGCGGCCTGTGCTCGGTCCAAGCGACCACATGCCCCAACGGAGACGTCTGCGTTCCTGAGCAGTGCGATGGCCTGGATAATGACTGCGACAGTACGGTTGACAATAACATTGCCTTTACCACCTGCGACGGCACCGACCCGGACCAATGCCCCACCGGAACCTCGTTCTGCGCCCCAACGACGCACGCCGCGCTCGTCTACGACGCGGCCGGTGATCAGACCCTGGCAGCCGGTGGTGGACTCTATGCCGGGCTCACCGCGGCCACAGTGGAGGCCTGGGTGCGCTTCGACTCGTTCACCGATCGCTGGCCTCGCGTGGTGACCATCGGGCGCACCGACCGCTTCGTGTCGCTTCTCCGGATCAACAACACGGCCGCGATAGGTTTCCAGGTCAAGGAGGCCACCGACACGACGCTGTCGGGTGGTACCGTCACCGCGGGCAAGTGGCACCATCTGGCCGGGACGTGCGGTCCGCTCGGCATGGCGCTCTACCTTGACGGCGCACGTGTCGCCTCGAACACGAAGGAGGGTTGTCTGGACGACGTGGGGTCCGAGACGACCGTCCGCCTCGGCGCCAGCCACTCCGCAAGCGATGGGCCCTTCAAGGGCGCCATCGCCGGGGCACGCGTGTCGTCGACACAGCGCTATACGACCGCGTCGGTGACGCCACCGGCACAGTTTACGCTCCAGCCGGATACATGGAGCCTGTGGACCTTCGATGAGGGCCAGGGCCCGTTCCTCGCAGACCTCGGCCCGACCCACGCCGACCTCTCCGCGCTGGGCGCCACGTGGACCAACGCCGGGCCACCCATCGCAGCGGCCGCATGCGCCGAGAGTGGCCCGGAGTTCGCGGAGGTATGCAACGGCAAGGACGACGACTGCGACGGAGCGACCGACGATGACGACGTCGCCGCGAGCTGCGCGGACGAGGACGCCTGCACCGATGAGCGGTGTTCGGAGTCAGGGGCGTGCGAATTGGCGCCGGCCGCGTGCAACGACGGGAACGCCTGCACCCTGGACCTGTGCGCTGCACCCGCAGGCTGCGGCCATACGCCACGAGACGACGGGAGCCCGTGCGACGACGGCGAGCCGTGCAATGGAGCAGAGGTGTGCCTCGCATCGCAGTGTGTGACGACGGGACCGGCGTGCGACGACGGCGACGACTGCACCCTCGACCTGTGTGATCTCAGCGGCTGTCTGCATCCCGTGGCGCCGAATGGCACCGGATGTGACGACGGCGACGCCTGTACGACCGGCGATCGGTGCACGAAGGAAGGCTGCCGCGCCACGACGACGACGATCTGCGACGACGAGAATCCCTGCACGGTCGATCTCTGCACAGGCGGCGGGGCCTGTGCCAACGTGTGGCTCCCGACGCTCGGCTCCGACTGCAGCGCGCGCGCGCCAGGAGGGCTCCGGCTTGCGCGCGCGGCCGCGACCGAGCTCGGGACCACGGTGAAGGTCTACTGGTCGACGCCGCCTCTGCCCGGCGTCCTCGGTTTCGACCTCGAGCGCGCGCCGACTGCGGCCGGGCCCTGGGCCATCGAAGCGTCTCTGGCGTCCGACGAGTTGGCCTTTGGCGACCTCCCGCTCCCCGAAGGGCCATCGTGGCTACGCGTCCGTGCCCGGTTCCAGAGCGGCGGGGACGGCGTCAGCGAGGTGCTCGCAGTCAGCTCAGTCGCCTCGACCCGCTACGATCTCGGACCTCAGTGCGTCTCGAAGCTCGTCCTGGAGACGAAGTGTCCAAGCTGCGACACGACGCAGTGCCCCTTCCCCCCGAACGGCTTCGTGCCTCCGGCATGCTCCAATACGGCGATTCGCGGCGAGGTCCGCTACCCAGTGACATTGGCAACGTCCGGACCTCGGCCGCTCATCCTCCTGCTCCATGGCAACCACGCAAGCTGCAAGAACGGACTGTGCGGTCACTCGAGCACAGGCTTCACGTTGACTTGCGCTACGACCCCCTTCGAGAACCACCTCGGTCTCGTGTGGCTGGCCGAAACCCTGGCGGCCGCGGGCAGCGTCGTCGTCACGGTCGACGCGGACGCCCTCAACTGTCGTGACACGTGTATCGGTGGTCGCGGCCGGCTCTTGCACCACCACCTCAAGCGTTGGGTCGAGTGGGCGACCTCCACTGCCGCGCCATTCGACGGGCTGTTCACGGGTCATGTCGACGTCGGCCGAATCGGGCTCGTGGGTCACTCCCGGGGCGGCGAGGCGGTGACGCTAGTGCCGCGCATGCTGCAAGAAGAGCCCATCGTCGGGGTCTCGGTCGGCGCGTTGTACGCGCTGGCCCCGGTCGCGTTCGATACCACGGTTTCCGACGAGTCCTATCCTGGGCTGCCAGTCGACGTCCCATTCGGCGTCATGGTGCCCGCGTGCGACGGCGACGTGACGAACCTGGCCGGGCGCCTCTTGTACGACGAGAGCCTGGAGGAGCGGACGGCGTATCGCTCTCAGCTCTACGTCCCGAACGCCTATCACAACGCGCTGAACTCACGGTGGACCAGCACCGACAACTCGTGCGCAGGCGCTTCCCTCTACGGCGCCGACGCGGAGCGCTCACTGCTCGGAGCGGTGCTCTTGCAATGGCACGCTGCGGCGCTTCACGGTGGCCCGCTAGAGGCCCTCCAGCGCGGAGAGGCGCTCCCGCTCGCCGGGTTGGCGGACCTCATCGGCAAACCGCCCGACCTCCGCTTCTCCTACGCGCATGGCCAGCGCCTCGTCATCGACGACTTCGCCGCGCCCGGGACACCGATGCAGAGCCGTCTCGGACTCCCCGTCGCCTACGGAGGCTTTGCTGGCGCCACCGTGTGTGGCCCCGCGACCTGCCCTTCGGCAACCGAACGCATGGCGGTTCGATTGACCTGGGACGGAACCGCCAGCGCGCGATGGACGCTCGCCGGAGCCGCAGCACCGGGCCTCGATGCCTCCAAGTACACGACACTGGCCATGCGTGTTGGCGTCACGCGCGCGGCTCTGAACCCGCCGGGACAGCCGCAGAATGTCGTGATGGCCATCCGAGACAAGACCGGCGAAGTCGCCACCGTCGTGGTCGCCGATTGGAGCTGGTTGCCCTATCCAGTGACGACCTACTCCGTGAGCAGTTCCGTTCCAACGCAGTTCCTGCACTCAGTGCGCATCCCGCTCGCGGCGTTCCTCGCCGACAACGACAACCTCGACGTCACCGCTCTGGAGGAGCTCGCGCTGGAATTCGGCGTGTCCGGTTACGCCACCGGAGAGGTGCTGGTCTCCGACATCGAATTCAGCAAGTAGGAGCAGTCGCGGTCAAGCGATGTAAGAACGAACGGCTGCGCCACCGATCCATAGCTGGCGCAACCCTGACGGGAGCGCTGCCGGCACACATGAGTTCGTGCGTCCCTTGGAGGCCCGAGCCCACGCCCGCGCGCGCACGATGAGACGTCTTGGTCTGCGACGGAGCATATTGCACTGGCGGCCTCTGCGCTGGAGTCGTTCGCGCGCTCAGGCGCCTGGGAGTGGCCCGTCGGGGCAATCTCCGCGCCACAGAGACCTCCAAGAACCGAACGATCGATCACAAGTGCTTGGAGCTTGCCTCGATCTTGTGCGACAGTTAGCATCGCGCAGTGCGGTCAACGCCGTCCAAACTTCAGGTCGCGGGGCACGGGCTGTTGGCCCTCGTGGTTCTCGTTGCTTGCCGGGACCTCCTGGAAGATCGCCTCTTCGCCTGCGCGACAGACCGAGATTGCCTCGTCGGGTACTCGTGTCAGTCGGTGGCGGGCTCGCTGTCTCGCTGCGTGAGCGGCTACCCCTTGGACGCCGCCGACGTCGCGCACATCGCCGCCGACGCCGGTCCGACCATACTGTCAGACGCGTCCAAGGGGTCCGACCTTGGCAAGGCGGAGGTGGTGTGCACGCCCGGCTGCCAGGGCAAGCAGTGTGGTCCGGACGGCTGTGGTGGCACCTGCGGCAGTTGCGTTGCGCTGCCGGCCTCGAAGTGCAGCGGCGCCTCGGTCGAGACGTATCCGGACGGCTCCGGAGCGTGCCTGCAGGGGCAGTGCAATTACACGCCGACGCTCGTCGGCTGCGCCAATGGGTGCTCCGGAGCCAAGTGCATCGACTGTACCCCAAACTGTGCGGGCAAGGCGTGCGGCGACGATGGCTGCGGTGGAAGCTGCGGGAAGTGCGGGTCGAATCAGACTTGCGCTGCCGGCGCATGCTTGGGGACCGTGCCCGAATGCGGTGACTGTCCGAGCGGACACGGTGACTGTGCACCGGGATTGAGATGCGTCACCTACGAGACGGCGCCCTCTCCTGGCGACGCGTCCTATTGCTCGTCTGACTGCTCGGGTGCGGGCTCGTCTTGCCCACCCGATTTTCAGTGCGGCCAGGATTCCGTGTGCCATGCCGGCGTAGTGTCCACGTGCAACGCGGGCGGCGATTCGGTCAAGATCGTCGATCGGTGTGGCAACGTTCGGGACTACGCGACGTCGTGCAATGACGGGAACCCATGCACGGTGGACGGATGCGACGTTGCTACGGGCCAGTGCACGCATTGGCCGTTGAACGGCGCGCTATCGCTGTGTCCCAACGGATACTGCTACCAGGGCGGGTGCTCGGCGCGGTACGTCGAACCGGGGGACGGAACGGTGATCGACCTATCGACGACGCTCTTGTGGAGAAAGAGTGCAATCGAGGCGAATCGAATCGGCTGTGGGAAACCGAACTATGCTGGCGACTGGTGCGCGTACTGGTGCCAAGCGTGCAAGCAGCTCTACGGAGAAGGGTGGCGGATGCCGACGCATCTCGAGATGAACTCGCTAGTCCAGTCTGGGTCGTGTTGCTTTGACTCGATCTTCAATGTCGAGAAGGTTGATGGAGCAGGAAATATCATCGAGGGGACGTCGACTCCGTGTAGCTATCGCTATTGGGCTTCGGGTGGAAGCTGCAGTCCCACCACGAAGTACGCCTACTTCGGATGCGCCGGCACACTATGTGACTCCACGGCGACGAACGCCGCGCACTGTCGCTGTGTCACGGAATGGAAGCCATGAAACGCATCTGCCCCGAGTGCCGACAGCGCACGGACGCCAAGCGGTGTCCGACCGATGGCTTCTCTACGGTCCCCGCGGCGCGCTACGACGTGACGCAGGACCCTCTCGTCGGGCAGCTCTTCGAGGATCGCTACCGTGTCGATGCGGTCATCGGGCGAGGCGGCTTCGGCGTCGTCTACCGCGGCACACAGCTCGCAATGGGGCGTCCGGTGGCCATCAAGGTGCTGCGGCCGGAGTCGTCGACCGACATCGAGCACGTGCGGCGTTTTCAGCACGAGGCGCGCGCGACGAGCGCGATCGAGCACCCCAACGTGATGCGGGTCTACGACTTCGGGCAGACCGACGACGGCGGCCTGTATCTCGTGAGTGAGTTCTTGGAGGGCGAGGCCCTCGACGTGCTCCTCAAGCGCGAGCAGGTGCTGCGGCCGGAGCGTGCGGTGTCGATTGGCGAACAGGTGCTCCAGGCGCTCGAGGCTGCCCACGAGGCCGGCGTCGTGCATCGCGATCTCAAGCCAGCCAACCTCATCGTGAGACGCCTGCGCGATGGGCGCGACGTCGTCAAGGTGCTCGACTTCGGCATCGTGAAGTTCATGGGGCCGTCCCGCGACGGTGTCGAATCGCTGACGGCGACAGGCAAGACGATCGGCACGCCGGCCTACATGTCTCCGGAGCAAGCACAGGCCCAGGAGGTCGACGGACGCGCGGATCTCTACTCGTTTGGCGTCGTACTCTACGAGATGCTGAGCGGGAGACTGCCGTTTGCGGGCACGGCCATCGATCAGCTGATTGGTCATATCAAGCGGCAACCTCCGCCGGTGCCGCATCCACCGAAGTGGGTGATCCCCGCGACGCTCGGCAAGCTCGTCATGCGCTGTCTGGAGAAGTCCCCAGGTCGACGTCCGGCAACAGCGACCAGCCTGCGACAAGAACTGCTCGCGTCCGTGGGCTCCAGTCCGGCGATGCCGGTGGTACGCGCGCCGAGCGGCGACCTCGAGGACGCCATGCCCACGATGCCGATGGGGCGCAAAGTCGCCAACGAGGTCCTCGCGGCGGTGGCGGCCGCAGGGGAGGCCAAGGCTTCCGCGGGACCGACGACCGAACCCGTGCCGCCGCAGCCGGCCCCATCGGTCGTGACCGCGCCGTCGTCGTCGTCGCTGGTCGTCGAGCGCATCAACGCGATCACGGGTGGCTGGGGCTTCCGACTGGCCGTTGTGTTCGTGGTCGCGGCTGCCAGTGTCGGAGGCTGGATGCTGCTACGGCGCAGCAAGTCGACGGGGCCGCTTGCGCTGGCCGAGTTTGTTGCGCCCGCGGTCGAGCGCATCGCGGCTCCGGCCGACGACGATGTACCGGCCGCGGTCGATCGTGGCGCCAGCCCCGCAGTGGCAGCGCCATTGCCGGCGCCCGTTCGGCGAGCCGCCCCGGGTGACCTGCGTGAACCCGAGCCTCGCCGCGCCGCGCGACCATTAGCGAACGAGAAAGAGCTGCGACCCACGACCTGGGTGGTGACCTCGACTCCCTCCAATGCGGAGGTGATGTGGGGTGCGCGAAAGCTGGGAACTACTCCGTATACTTGGACCCGAAGCGTCTACGCTTTCCCCACGAGCCTGGAGCTTCGCTTGGAGAAGCACGCACCCATGCCACTTGCCAACCTGGGCCCCGACGGCGGAGTGAGGCAAGTCGCCTTGGTCCCCATCGAGCCACCAAAGATCGGCGAGAGTCCATCGGTTCCCGTCTCTGGCACGGCGGGGGTACCGCCTCCCAAGGTCGCGCCGCGCAAGCCAGTCAAACGAACCGAGCCGGTGTTTCGGCCCAAGGCCCTATGAGAACGCCCATGTTGGCCCTCCGGTCGTTCGTCGTCCTCGCGCTGTTGGTGAGCAGCGTCTCCCATGGGGCACCACCGAAGCCGGAGACACCGAAGGTCAATCAGAAGGAGATCGCGCGCCTGACGCGAGAGGCGGAGAAGCTCGCCGGCAAGAAGGCCTGGTCGGCGGCGATCGCAGTCTATCAAAAGGCCTACGGGCTCTCGCAGCACCCAATCCTGTGGTGGAACATCGCGCGATGCTACGAGGAGTCCGCGGATCTGACCCGTGCGTTGTCGGTGTTCAAGAGCCTGCCCGACCTGGCCGGTGTGGACAAGGAAATGAAGGCAAAAGCGGCCAAGAAGGTGGCGGAGATTGAGGCGCTGCTGAAGCTCCGTTCTGTGAGGCCATCGCCCGGAGCGCCGGGCGCACCCACGCCGGAGATCGCGACTCCAGCGAGCACGATTGCCCGAGCGTTCTCGATGCGATCCGCTGCACAGCGAGCCGTTGCGGCTGGGAAGCTCACTGAAGCGATCTCCCAATTCAGGGGTTGCCTCGATGCCGCACCGGCGATGCACGACTGCCGCGCAGGTCTCATCGCGCTGCTCTTGGCCGAGGATCGCTGCCTGGGCTACCGCGAAATCCGTACGTACTTGGCGATGCACCCTGGCGGGCCAAAGCGACACGAGTATCGGCGCTTGGCAGACATTCTCGGCCCTCAGTGCAGGGAGTGATGGTCATGTCACGTCTCGTTGGAACCACGTGCAGCTCACTCCTTGCGAGCCTGCTGATCGCAGCCGGCAATGGCCCCGGCGCAGTCGAAGCACTCGCCGCGCCGCCCAAGGGCGTCGCGCTCAAGGAGGCCGCCCGGCTCACCGCACGTGGCGAGTCGCTCTGGCAGCGAAAGCAGTACACGGCCGCCATCGCGATGTTCCAGGAGGCGTACAGTCATTCGCCGCACCCGATCCTCTGGTGGAACATCGCGCGGTGCTACGAGGAGGCCGGCGATCTGGACAAGGCACTCGACGTATTTCGGAGCATCGCGGCCATTTCTCAGGTCGAGGCGAGGAAGCTGGCGAAGGCCGACCGCGCGTTGCCCGCCCGCGCGCTCGAGAAGGTCAGGGCGCTCGAGAAGCGCACAGAGGTGGTGCGCACCGTGACTCCGGTGCCGGAAGCCGAGACCACGCCGTCGCCGGCTCCGACGACAGTCATCCCAGCGCCGCCACCGCCCAAGCCTCTCGGGGAGCCGACCGCCGTCGCAGCAGTGCCACAGGCTCGCCCGTTGCGTTCCGCTGGCTGGGTGATGTTTGCCGTGGCCGTTGCCACAGCCGCCGGTGGCGCCGCCTGCGTCGTTGTGGCAGACCAGAACTACGCTCGCGTCGTTCAAGCCGACGAACAGGGCGGCGTGGTCACTGGCATCAACCAAGTGGACGCCTCGACGGCCGAGGCGGTCGGAAATCAATATGCCGCGATTGGCTGGACCCTCGTTGGGGTCGCTGGCGCGAGCCTCATCACGTCGGTCGCCCTACTCATCGCGGACGCACGGCGCCCGCAGGCCAGCTCGTCATCGTCGCTCCACGGCTTCGTCATCCCCTGGGGCGGCGGTCTGATCCTCGGCGGCCGCAGCGGGTTCTGACGCTAACCGGCAGGAAAGAGCTCGCTCAAGCCGTCCTGCCAGAAGCGGCATCGGACGTCGGCGAGGTCCTGCGGGATCGGGTCGCGTGAGAGCCAGTAGCCGCGCGCCTCGGGCACGTCGCGCAGCAGGCGCGCGAACCGAGCGACGCGTGTGGGGTCG
>SXOX01000333.1 GCA_005776585.1 Pseudomonadota bacterium
CCCTTGGGATTGACAATCCTCCGCCGATCGCCAGCATCGGCTGAAAGCCTACGCACACGCCACATACGCCGTCTCGCCCTGAAGGCGCTGATTTGACTCGAAAATCGCACGCCATGTGCGCGGGGGGTGTTAAACCGGGGTGCAAGAGCCGTCGGACAAGGCGATTTTCGGACTGTTGCGCCGTCATGGCAGGCCATTTGCGACCGTTCGCGCAGCGAGGAGGCGGCGGTTGACCGCGTCGAGGTCGGCGCCTGCGTCGTGGTGGCGCTGGCGAACTATGGCCTCCTCCAATCGAACATCGGTCCCCAGGGGGCCCGGATCGTCCGATCCAAGGACGCACCGCAGCACAGCAGGCTGGTCAGGCGCGAACTCGGAGCGCAGCACGTCCGACTCGCCGGCGTGCGAGACGAGCGAGTTGGAGGTCGGGCAGACCTCGATGATGATGTTGGCCCTGCAGAGCCGCTGCCTCACCACGTCCTGTGCGACGGCGATCAGTCCGACGAGCGGATTCCCTGGCGAGAAGCGTACGAGTTGCTGCGCCCACGGCCCCGCCGGCGGGAGACTCCGGTTCACGTCGGTCGAGTCGACGCCCGAGAGGTCCTTGGGCGCCCCATCCCACACGTCGTACAGATAGTGCCACCGCAGCTCCCCCCAACCCGCAGTGTCCAAGCCACCACAGTGCGCGCGCACCAGGGTCCGCGCGAGCCACAAGAGGGACAGCCAGTGCTCCCACCGGGACACGTGAACCGGAGCGCGTCGTGCGTACCAGGCGAACGGGTGGAAGCGCGCCGCGATCACGTGGCTGAACCTGACCCAGGCGAGGCCTTTCTGTCGTTCCACCTCGTCAATGGCCTCGTCAATGACTCTGAGGCCGGTGAGCAGGTCCTGGAAGTCCTCGCCGACGTGAAGGGTCAGGCCGAGGCCCTTGGCTGCCGCCTCCGTGAGCGCCGCTCGGCAACGTGCGAGGTGAAAGTGCCGCTCACGGCCCTGGAGATCGATGGCGGCATAGGGGTGCGTGCTCTGGCAGAGCGCGCGGATGCGCCTGGCGAACTGGTCCGCTTGTTCGAGCTGCCTCTTGTATTCGCCGGACAGGTCGAGATGTCGCCCATGCCGGCCTCGTGACTCCGCCAGCACCGGCACGACTCGACCAACGGACGCCGGTACGATCGGCGGCGGCGCTGCGGAGACACGAAGGTCGACTCGCGCAAGAGCCTGGCGCCGCATCCACCATGCCAGCAGCCCGTCTTCCTGCTTCGACGCGCCCCTCGGAGTCAGCGACGTCGCGTTGAGCCGCCGCGACCACGCGTACTCTTCGGTGAAGCGGTCAAGCGACCCTTCGCCCCTCTGATGGGTCAGCCGGCGAGCGAAGCGCGCGCGCAGCTCCACGTAGCGCCAGAATCCCGCGACGAATCGGCGGTGTTGGTCCCGATCCGCTCGGACGACCGGCTCCCCGAGCTTCGCCCAGCAGTCAGCCAAGAATTGACGCTCGTGGGCGATCAGGCACCCGAATCCGAGCCCGGGTCGGCACGCGCCGGTGCCCGACAGTCCTCGAATCGGGTCGACGCACTCGATAGCGGGATGGCGCTCGAGAGTGCTGCCCAGCCGCGCGCGGTGTTCGGAGACCACCCACTCATCGACCGCGTGGCTGGTCCAGACATCGGCGGCCTCGGCTCCGAGGGCGCTCGGCGCGCTGGCCAGACTCAGGCCGCTTGACGCGCCGGGCGTCACGCGTGCCAGCATCAGCCTCAGGGCCTTGGCCTCGACGAGCCAGTTCCGGACCGTGGCCACGCTCGTCTCCGGAACACGCGACGCGCCGCCGGTTCCGGACTTCGCCGCCTGCGATGAGACGACACAGGTCATGTGCATCGCCCAGTGGAGCGACGTCGGCGCCACGGCGCCGTAGTGGACATGGGCATCGACAACGGGCTCCGACCAGCCCTCCGAGCCGGGACCCGGCGAAGTCGGCCATGGCAGGTGGTCGTCCAGAATGTTCGACGGCCGACGTTCGAGGCGGTGCCGAATGGCGACGATGAGCTCCTGGCCCAGCACGGCACCGACGCGCTGCCAGAGGATCGGGTCGATCACGTCAAACGTGACGTTGCCCAGGGAACTCGGCCCAAGGCACGCACGTGCGAGTTGCTCTAGCAGCTGCTTGAGTGTGTGGAGCCGCCCGCGTTCGAGGGTCTGGCGGGCAGACTCGACGGCGATCGCGCGCGAGATGCCGAGATCGGCCTCGCAGATTGCCGCGAGGTGGTCGGGCTCACCGGCGGTGACCATCCAGTCCCAGGCATCGCGGTCGTGCAGGCCGCTGATGCCGCCGACGCTCCCGACGCACGGCGACAGAGCCCGCAGGCTCCGCGGACACGCGAGCAGCCCCGCGAGCACACGCAGCCCTAGATCGCTCAGGGTTCGTCCTCGTTGGTCTCGTCCGGGACGGCGGGCGGGGCGTCGGGCACCCCGCTCGGCGGGTGCAGCCACTCGAGGAGCGCAAACATGGGGTGTTGAATCGCCGAATGTCCGCTCGGTGCGGCAAGGGCACGCAACTTGTGGAGGACTTGCTCGGGGGTCCAGCCCACAGACGGATCGGTTCGATCTGACCGAAGCGTCTCGTCATCGGCGCTCATGGGCGTCGCGGAGATGCCCTCATGGTAGGGCGCTCGGAAAATCCACGGGCGACGGGCGAACACCGGATGGCCGGTCAGCTCCTCCGGCATAGACATCTCGGAATCGATGAACGTAGCCCGCAGGAGCCAAATCAGCGTCACCTTCTCGACGACCCAGTCCGCCAACGCGGCAATCATGTCGGGAGGCCGGATGTGCGTCTGCGCCTCTGTCTCGCGCAGGAACGCCAGCGCGATTCTCGCCTTGCACAGCACCGCCAAGGCCCCTGCGACCGCGAGGCGTTGCGCAGGCTCCGTGGCGCCCCCGCTCACGCTCACCTGCCGGTCAAAGCGCCATTTCCACGAGGCCAACTCCTCGGGCTCAATCGTCAGGACAATCGGGGCGCCTGGCAGGCCACACAGAAAGTGGACCAGGTCCAACAGGTCCGCCAGCCCGGCACCAATCGGCCACGCGGGGGTATCGTTGAGCCTGCGGGGGACCTCGGCAGCGCGCCATGCGTCGAGCAGGGAACACGAGGGTGCCTCGGAGGCAACGCCCCTGCCGTTGTTCACGCCGACGTTGACGATGATCCGCGAGAGGCACGACTTGGAGACCCACCAACGGGCGGCGAACTCGGCGCGTTTCTGCGGGGCGTACGTGAGCGTGAGGTCGATGAGCCATGGCAGCCAGCTTGGCCGCGGCACGGCCGCTCCATCATGCGCCTCGAGGCCCATGCCGGCCCGCGGCGGAAACCACCGCTCGGTCGCGGCGCCGTGGCCCCAGGCTTGAGCCAGAGCCTCGACCTCTGCGGCGACCTGGGTCAACGTGCTGCGCTCCGTGTCGGGAGGCGCCCTGTCGAAATCGACGTGCGTGAACGCCAATCGCTCCTCGTCACTGCCTTGGAACTTGAGCCCGGCGTGCGCGATCTCTCGAAGGTCGTCGCCCCACGCAACACGCCCATCGAACTCTGCCAGCGTGGCGAGGGCCGAAGCGGTTTGCGCCGAGACCCATCCCACCTTTGGCGGATGCGCGAGCTGAAACTCGTTCATCGTCTCGGAGTCCAGGTCGGGCGACGCACCGCCGTCCTGGTGGGCCTGGACCACCTGGGTACGGTAGTGTTCCTGCGCGCGCATCGCGGCCGCAGGGCGCTCCCACAGCGCGACGAGCGCGTCTCTCAGTTGCGCGAGGCGGCGAAGGTTCGATGGCAAGAGCGGCGCCACGCGAGGGGTGAACCAGCCAATTCGCGAAGACCGATTCAGCAACTGCGGACCCGTCGCTGCACCCAGGCTGATGAGGAGGCGACCCAGCGACGATTGGCGCGGATCGTCGACTTCCTTGGTGAGCTTCCCGGGATTCACGGTGTCCCCAAAGTGGCCGCGGAACCAGGGCGACACGTCCAAGAGCGTCGTGCGCCACTGCATGGGGATGACCTTCGCGATCATCTTCTCTGCGATATTCTCCGCCTTGGGTCGCCCGACCGCGCGGGAGTGCGCCGCTTGAAACCCCATCTGCTCGTAAACATGCGCGGTCATGCGCGCCTGGACGTCCTCGAGATCGCCCGCGCAGACGACCACGAGACGTCTCACGTACTGAAGCTCGCCCAGCACCTGAAGGAGGTCCGCAGTGCGACCCGGAGCCAGGTCGAAGTCGTCGATGGGCAGGAGTGCGAGGTCGTATTCACCGAGCCCGGGGTCCTTGTTTTGGCCCAGGGCTCGGGCCAGCCACGTGTCGAGCTTCTCGGCGAACAGGAGGCGCGACTCGGCTCGCTCGCGCGCGTATTGCCCAAAGTCCGCCGCTCCGACACTGAACGACTGAGACAGAGCGCGCCAGCCGGGATCGTCGGCGGCCATGGCCTGCCCGACATCGTTGAGATCTCGCAGGAGCGAGGCGCGACATCCGCCGTTGTCCTTCGATTGGTCTTCATCGGGAAACTGATGACGTTCCACCGCGTGGTAGAGGCCCGCGATGAGGAGGTACCGGAAGGATTCACTTGCGGAGGCCAGTACCGCGTCGATGACCGGGAGCCGCCAGATGCGGAGCGGCTTGTCGGATGGCGTGTCGCCCGGCGCGGCGTTCGAGAACGCCCGCACCGCATGACAAAGCAAGGTCGTCTTGCCGGTGCCTCGCTCTCCAAGGATCGACACGACGTTGGGCTGTGGCGCTCGCTGACGCCAGAGGGACAGCGGACGCTTTGCTGCGTCGGGGGATCTTCCAAAGATCGTGTCAGTGTCGGTGGCGCTCGCGGCCTGAGCTGCAGAGCGGAGATGGCGGACGATACTGGCGCGACTGGTCGTCTGGCCGTCGTCAAGAGCGAGCGCGTCCGATTCAGGGTTCATGCGAACGCTCTACAACAACAACTGACCTTGCGCAATGGAGCCCTTTCGGTGGCTGCGGGGCGCCCAACCAACCCGAGCGCGCGTACCCGCCCTCTGGTCGTAGCCAAGAGTCCCGGCCCGGTCGGCCCCACCGCCGCCTCCCAAAAAAACAGCGCCACTTTCTTGCTCCGCCCGCGCGCCCGTCGTGGGTCGCGCCCCATGGGCGACCCCTACATCGATTCCTTGGAAATCCTGGGCTACGGCCCGCATGCGGTCAACCAGATGGGCACCCTCCTGGTGGGTCTCGACCTCGACCTCGATCCGGCCATCGAGGTCATGCGCAACCGCGTCTCGGCACAGACCGGCCTCGTCGCGGAGCTGTTGACCAAGGCGGGGGCCGTCGAGGCCGTCACGTACGCGGGTCAGCACCCGCAGTTCAACCCCGTCGTCGCTGGGCACGACCTGCTGGCGCGGGCCGCCGACTACGTCAAGTCGCAGCCGGGCGGCGCGGTACTCAAGTCGGACCTGCTGGACGGCCGCACGAAGACCGCGATGCGCAAGCTGCGCGGCTCCAAGCTGGCCGGCTTGCTCGCGCACGCCATCACCTTCTTTGGGACCAAGGGCGCAAGCCTCGGCGAGGCCGTCTCCCGCAAGGCCGAGCTGGTCTCGGCGCACCAGGCGCTGGAGAAGCTCAACAGGGACGCGCGCGTGTCGCGGACGGAGCGGCGCGAGTATACGCCCGAGGTCGAGGCCGCCCGTGCCCGCTGGCTCGACACGTACGTCGCGGCCAAGCACCTCGCGCGCTGTGTGCTCACGCTGCACGACAAGCTCGACCTCCTGAGCGAGATCTTCGATGACCTGGCCGAGGTCCACGCCGTCCCCGGCGTGCGCGACTGACGCGCCCTACGAAGACGCCCAGACACGCCGTCGTGAACTCACCACGACCCGCCTGGCCCGACGAGTCGGGCCGTTGCGAGATCACCACGCGCATCCTGGGCACCCAGACGGGCCATTGTGATCTCACCACAGCCGTCCTGTGCCCCTCGAACGGGCCGTTGCGAGATCACCACGGGCTTCCTGGGCAGCCAGAGGGGCCGTTGTGAACTCACCACGAGCGTCCTAAGTGCCCAGACTGGCCATGGCGATCTCACCACGGTCGTCCTGGGCACCCAGACGGGCCATTGTGATCTCACCGAGCGCCGCCATGCTCCCAGAGCCAACCTCCGCGAGGGCACACGCCAGCGCGCCCAGCTACGGCCCGCCGCACCGCCACGCCAGCCCCACGCCGAGTCCCACCGGCCCGCGAAGTCCAGGACGCCAGGCCCACCGCGAGCGGCGGTCTCGGGCAACGCGAAGCGAACCCCGCAGCACGGCGCGCACCGCGCCGCGCGAGGACCGCGAGCGGTGCACGAGACCGTCGCTCGCGGGAAGACCTTCAGCCCCGAACTAGCGCGACCTCCCGCAACTTGCTAGAAGACGCCCATGCGACTCCAGCACCTCCTCTCAGCCCTGGCCCTCTGCCTCGCGTCCTCGGGCGCCGTGGCGCACGACATCAGCGACGTCCTCAAGGTCGGCACCTTCAAGTCCACGACGAACAACCCGCGCGGCCTCTGGGTCTCGAACAGCATTCGCGGCACCGTCGACCTCATCGACCCGCTCTCGCTCCGGCTCGCGATTGACTACACGTTCAACGCGAAGCAGCCCCCGAGCGACGGCGCGTCGTTTCCGACCTCGGCCAGCCACAGCCTCGGTGGCGGCGCGGGGCTGGACTGGACCATCAGCGATCACTGGGGCCTCTCACTGGACCTGAGCGGGACGGGCTCGTTCAAGAGCACGACCAGCACGACCATCTCGTTCGACACGAAGCTCCCGAACGCGAGCGGCGAGATCGAGGGGCAGCTCGAGTCGCGGAGCTGGAACGCGGGGGCCAGCCTCAGCGGCTACTACGACACGGCGGGCGACTCGAAGTGGGAGAACACCATCACGCTGGGCTTCGACTTCAACTGGGTGCAGTCCACGCAGAAGATCAACCAGGCGGTGGATCCCAAGACCGGCAAGCCGTTCGATCTGGCGCAGGTCAAGACCGACTGCGCCGACCCGACGAGCAAGAAGTGCCCGAAGTTCCTCAAGACGGTGCTCCAGGAGTCGAGCGCCGGCGTCGGCGAGATGGACGTCATGGTCGACTGGACGCAGACGTTCATCCAGATGATCGACTGGAGCATCAACGGCGCCTACTACTTCTACACGCAGGACCCGAGCGCGCTGGGCTACTACTCCATCGCCAAGCAGGGCGCGCCCACGATGAACTTCGGCGGCGGCATCCCGGTCTCGCCCATGCTCTTCTCGGTCGGCACCGGCATCGGCGTCACATACTCGGGTTTCCGCTCGGATGTGGACTTCAGCTACGGCCAGTACCGCGAGGACAGCACGGGCTCGACGAGCTTCTCGATTGGTGTGGGCCTCAAGCTGCGGTACGACATCAACGACCACTGGCGCGTTTGGGTCACGGGCTCCTGGCAGCAGGACCGCGACTCGCAGATCGCCACGTCCAACTCCGGCAGCGGTGGGGCCGGCGTGCGCTACACGTTCTGAGCGAAATGACCTCGTCACTGCAAGAACGCGCCGAGGCCCTGCGTCGCACGCTGCGGCACCACAGCTACCGCTACTATGTGCTGGATGACCCGGAGGTGTCCGACGCAGAATATGACAGGCTCCTGCGCGAGCTGGAGGCGCTCGAGGCGGCGCATCCGGAGCTGAGCGACCCGAGCTCGCCGACGCGCCAGGTGGGTGCACCGCCGTCGGAGGCCTTTCGGCCGTATGTGCACCGCATCCCCATGCTGTCGCTGCAGAACGCGATGACTCCCGACGAGTTCGTCGCCTTCGACGAGCGCCTGCATCGGGCGCTGGGGACCGACTGGGCGGAGCGCAGTATTCGGTATGTGTGCGAGCCCAAGATCGACGGCCTGGCGATGGAGCTCGTCTACGAGCACGGGCGCCTCGTGACGGCCGCTACGCGCGGCGACGGCACGACCGGCGAGGACGTCACTGACAATGTGCGCACCATTCGCGCCATCCCGCTCCTGCTCGAGGGCACCGACGCTTTCCCGGTGCCGCCCCTGGTCGAGGTGCGCGGCGAGGTCTACTACCCGCTCGGCGCCTTCCAGGCGATGAACCGCGAGCGCGAGGCCCTCGGCGAGCCGACGTTCAAGAACCCGCGCAATGCGGCCTCCGGCTCGCTGCGACAGCTCGACTCGCGGATCACGGCCACGCGCCCGCTGCGGTTTCTGGCCTACGCGCTGGGAGCCATGGACGGCCCGCCCTTCGCTACCCAGTCGCGCGCGCTGGAGGCCCTACGGGCGTGGCGCTTCCCGGTCTTCGACGGCATCGCGTGCGTGGAGGGCACGGCCGCCGCCATCGCCTACTGGCAGGACATGCTGGCCCGGCGTCATGCGCTCGCCATGGAGATCGACGGCTGCGTCGTCAAGGTCGACGACCGCGCGCTGCAGGAGGAGCTCGGCGAGGTTGCGCGCAGTCCGCGGTGGGCCATCGCGATGAAGTTCCCGCCGGAGCAGCAGGTCACGCGCGTCCGGGACATCCTCATCACCGTCGGGCGCACCGGAGCGCTCACGCCGTCGGCGGACCTGGAGCCCGTGCTCGTCGGGGGGGTCACGGTGTCGCGGGCCACGCTGCACAACGAGGACGAGATTCGCCGCAAGGATCTGCGCATCGGCGACTGGGTCCTCATCCAGCGCGCGGGGGACGTCATCCCCGAGATCGTGAGCGTGCTCGTCGACCGGCGCGAAGGGACCGAGCGCGCCTTCGTCATGCCGCTGGCGTGTCCCGAGTGCGGCGCGCCAGCCACCAAAGCCGACGGTGAGGCGGTGCTGCGGTGCAGCAACCAGACCTCGTGCCCGGCGCAGCTCAAGGAGCGCATTCGGCATTGGGCGAGCCGTACCGCGTGCGACGTGGACGGCCTGGGCGAGAAGCTCGTCGATCAGCTCGTCGAGGGCGGGCTCGTCCGGACCATCGCTGATCTCTACCGCCTGGAGGTCCCGACCCTCGCCGCTCTGGACCGCCTCGGCGAGAAGTCGGCGACCAACCTGCGGCGCGCTATCGACGTGTCCAGGCACCGCCCGCTGGCGCGGCTGCTCTTCGGCCTCGGCATCCGGCATGTGGGCGAGCACGTCGCGGAGGTGCTGGCCAACGAGTTCCGGAGCCTGGAGCGCCTCCAGGCCGCGACGCTCGAAGAGCTTCAGGCCACCCACGCGATTGGGCCACGCGTCGCCGCGAGCGTCCGCAGCACCTTCGACGATCCGGGGGTGGTGGCGCTCCTAGCGGATCTCCAGTCCGCTGGCGTGGTGTTCGAGGCGCTCTCTGCTGCACCGGTGGTGACCGCCGAGGAACACGACCTCGCAGGCCAAACCTGGGTCTTCACGGGCACGCTCGAGACCCTGACCCGCCCGGAGGCCGAGGCACGGGTCAAGGCGCGGGGCGCAAAGACCGCGGGCTCGGTCTCAAAACAGACGACGGTATTGGTCGCTGGCCCCGGGGCAGGCTCCAAGCTCGACAAGGCGACCGCTCTGGGCGTCACGGTCATCGACGAGGCCGAGTTCGTGCGCCGCATGGCGTGAGCCGATTGCCACCGTCGCACGGCACCCGTAACCTGCTCCCATGACCGCCTCCTCGCCGGCTCCCGCGCGCGTGCTGCCTCCAATCGACGGCGTGCCGCGCGCGCTCGTGTTGCCACCGATTGGCGACGAGGTCTGGGCGCTCGCCGGACGCGCCCGGAGAGGAGAGCGCTTGAGCCTCGCCGAGAACCTGCAGATCGCGACGTCTCTGTCGTTTCCAGGCAACCCCAACCTCCTGCACACGGTCGCCGAGATCCTGGCTGCGGCCGAAGCCGAGCACGTGCTCGTGGGCGGCCTCGCCGTCGGAGCGCTCTCGGGCGTGCCCCGCGCGACGGTCGACGTCGACCTGGCCATTTGGGAGCGGAGCGTCCCGGCGGTGTTGGCGGGCCTCGAGGCGCGCTTTGGGAAGCTCACGGTGGAGCACTATCGCGGGCTGGTTCGCGTCGCGCAGCCGGCGATGGATCTCATCTTGGCCGACGGCAACGTCGTGCAGCGCCAGGCCATGGACGCCAAGAACACCATTCGGGTGAACGTCGGAGAGGCCACGCTGCGCCTGCCGTGCGTCGAGTCGGCGATGGTGCTCAAGATCGCCGCGGCGCTCTCCGTCTCCCGCTCCGTCGAGGACTCGCGGCAGGACATCACCGACCTCGGTCGACTGCTGGTCAGCACGCCCACGCCCGACCTGGAGCGCACCGTCGCGCTCGCGCGGGTCCTGCGAACGCGCAGCCCCAAGGAGATCGCCCGCATCCTTGAGACGCTGAAGGCGGGCGGCGGCATCGTCGTCACGCGCGGCGGCAGCATGAACCGCGTGACGTGCGTGATGCCGGAGGGCGCCTAGCCCAACACTCGGTAGACGCCCACGACCTGAGCCTTGCCCTTGACCGAGATCTCCTCGCGGACGTCACCAGGAGCCCCGAGGCGATTGCACGGACCACGGTGTTCTTGAAGGCGCGGCTCAAGACGGGGTGGCGACGGCCGCGGATCCCCATGCGACGTTCGGTACACTGAAGCTGTCGCCACGGCGGGCTCCTCCGCCACTGCCTGCATCAGGATGACCGAGCCTGACCTTTCCGCTTGCAACATCGTGACGCCGGGGTATGGTGGGCTCATGCGTGACACTGACCTGTTGACCCCCCCCCCCCCCCGAGAACCGTAGGGCGGGCCGCGTCGTACGCGGTGGCGTTCGTCATCTCACTCGGTAGCGTTGGCTGGGTGGGGTGTACCACTCAGCGAACGCGCCCATTGCCTGTTGCGGTTCCCCTCGGAAAGATCAACCCTGACACGACGCCGCAATCTGCCGGCTCATCGACACCAAAGCTCGTCCTCCTGCCCGCCTCGCTGCCGTCCACTGTCGCCGCTGACGAAGCCGTGGCACGCACGCTCAACCTGATGGCCGAGCACAACGTCCAAACGCTCCCCAATTTGCCAGACGAGGCCAAGGTCAAGTTGAAGGCAATCCAGGATGCGGCGCCGCAACAGAAGGCCCTTCACCATCCCAGCGCAGCGGAGAACGCGCTGGCCCAACAGAAGGAAGGAGACTTCAAGAAGGCGCTCAAGGAGGCGCCCAAGCTGACGCCCGTCGAGAGGGCCGCGCTCAAGGATGCCATCTACTTCAAGGAGGCCACTCCATGAGGCGGCACGGTTCGGAGCAGCTCAAGGCCATGCTACCCTTCACGCTCCTTGCCGGGGCCGTTTCGCTCTTGCTGGCGCCCACCGAAGCCCGCGCCACACGCGTATGCAACGCCACCTCGCCCGACGTCGCCGCGGAGACCGTGTGCTACGACTCGTATACGTTTCCCGTATGGACCCTTGCGTTCACGGCCGCCGCGGGACGCGATTACCGACTGCGGACCCACAATCTCACGACCGTATTTGGCAGCGTCCCCGACACGGTCGCGTACCTCGCCGACGCGAGCGCACGCCTCGTGAAGGCTATCGACGACGATGGCGGCGCGGCCTGCGGTGCGACGGGCACGTACGCAGGCTATTCATCGTGCGCGACCACCCCGTCGACGGCGACGAGCTACCCTGCGCTGGCCGTCATCGCGAGCTACGCCGGCGGATTGAGCGGGCTGACCGACATTGAACTCGCCTCCCGGCCGGCCGGCGGCGGAGGCTGGACGGTCGAGCAATCCGTCGCAGTGATCCTCTTCGGCGGAATGAACTTCATCAACCACACGGTCAAGGCGGGCGATCGCCTCTTTGTCGGCGTGCCACCCGATCTACAAGCCCACCCCGACAACCTGAATACGCTCCTGCTCATGCCGGCCAGCCTGGCCTCCTGTTCGGTAAGCTGCGGCAACTTCGAGCTGGCCGACACCCAGCATCTTGGACTCAGCCGGATGACCGCGCTCTTCAGCGAGACCCGCCGCATCTACGTTGGAAGCGCCTATGCCGTACCCGTCGCGGGAAAGGCCATCAGCGCTCGCTTCTTTCACTCCCGCATTGGTGCGGCATGGGGCCAGTCGCAAAAATACACGGACGCCGACCAGGATGGGCTGAGCTGGGAACTGGAGAGCGTCTCATCGACCGACACGAGCCTCAACATCAATACGTGCGACACACCGACCGGGCCTGGCACCTACTGTAACACGACGTCTCTGCGCCCGCTCGCGTCGCGCACGGGCTTCTCTCCCGTCGACTCCGACAACGACGGGTTGGCCGACCATTGGGAGCTGCTGGGGGTCGTGAAGGGGTGCAGTAAGGACCTCCTGCCCCCGTTCTGGGACTATGGGGCCTGTACCGACGAAACGTGGGCCACGAGCCATACGCAGCCGCTCACGGTCGCCAACCCGATATCTGCCTTCGACCTGGAGCCGACTGAGTACGACCGGCTCGTCCACGTCGACTGCGAGGCGGGTGGCAACTGGTTCGATACCACGGAGCTTGCGCAGGTAAAGCGAATCTTCGAGACCGAGGGCATGGAGTGCCCGCACACGACGTCGATGAGCTGCGTCGGCGCGCAGCCCCACTACCGTGTCCGAGTGCACTTGGTGAAGGGTGCCGAAGTACCGGCGAACCTGTACCACCGATACGTCAATAGCGCTTGGCCTTCATGGGACTTCTTTAATCATCCGTTCTACTTTTACTCGTTTCGGCGGGCAACGGACACGTTTACGTATGCGAAGTTGCTGCAGAATGCGGGCTGGGCCGTGGCCGGGCACAGGGAGGTCGTCTCCTTCGGTCATAACGTCTCGTCGCAAATGGAGAACGCGCGCGTTCTCGCACATGAGATCGGGCACACGCTCGGGCTCGGCCACGGCGGAGGTGACGGCACCAATGACAAGCTGACATACCCGTCGATCATGAACTACGCGTTCGACAAGGGCATGGCCGCCAAGCTCGTCACCGGCTCCGACTCGTGGCCCGACGACTACGGGCAGGCGTGCCCGTGCGCAGGCGGCGGCGTGTGCTACCCGAGCACCGACAAATGCGTCGTTCAATGTGCCAAGGCTAACACCCACTTCTCGCGTGGCCTCAACGACAGCTTTCCGACCCCAGGCGGCGGGAGCGTGGGCTCGCTCACCGAAGCTGTCTTCTTCGAGAACATTGGCGGCCAGACCAACTTGGCCGCCAATGCGGACTGCTACGAGGCCCGATCGAATGAGAGCTACCCGTTCGGTTTCAAGGGGCGCACCAAGTACGCCCCAGGGTGCGTCGGCACGCCGACGACGGCATGCGGGTTGGACGTTACGAAGGACGGCGCCTGGACGAGCGTGGTCGCCACCGATGCCAACGCGAATGGAAACGCGACCGACACCATTGCCGACTTCAACGACTGGACCAAGATGTACAACGACGGAAAGCGGCCCCTGGTCACGACTCCCGGCACGCCTGATGAGAATGAGAGCCGACGGTTCAAGAAGCGGTTTCGCCTGTATTCTTCGCACTTCGATTCGACCGCGGCCTCGTCGTACGGGGCTTTCGAACCTGTGATCACTACCTCGGGTGTCACATCGGCTGGCGCGCTGCCATTTTCGGGGTCTTCATTGGCGTTCTCGGGGAGCTGCGGATCCGGGTGTGTGGCTCCGCACGTCAAGCTGTCTGGCAATGCATACCTGGACACGATCGCCCAGTCCTCCGACGGTGTGGCCCCGCACGGGTTCCGATTCGATGCCTACGTACGCTTCGATCCCACCACCGGCACCGTGTACCAAGAGCTGGCCAAGTCGAACATCTTCGACATCTTCGCCATTCAGACGCCGACGTCAGCTACCGTGAAGGTTCTCATCAGCGATGGCCAAACCATATGGCAAGGACCGATTGACTCGACGACGATATCCGACCTAATCGTCAATGGGCAGGTTGTGAAGCGGTCTTACGACTGGTGGTACTGGGTCTCCGTCATGTGGAACCGCACGACGGGGCGTGTACGGTTGCACATCGCGCCACAAGCCCCCTCGGGCGCCGACTGGGACTACTCCTTGGCCAAGTGCACGCCGGTCACCCGCAGCGCGGTGTCCGAGCAGGTCACCGGCGACGTGTGGCTGGGTCGGGACCCCAATTCGTCGCTCTACGCGCTGCGAGGGCGTATGGACGATGTGATGTTGACCAACTGGTCAGATTGCCTATACACTGGAGATGGACGGAAGGACATTGTGAACTCGATTCCCGTGCCTTCGGGTTGCTACGACGGAGGAGACCCATGCAATTCCGAAAACAACTACTAGTGGGGCAGGCCCGCTCTAGGCAGCGATCTGGCCGCGCATTCGTCACGCGCCTGGTCGTCGTCGTGGTCCTGCCAATCATCACGGAAGGCTGTCGTGGCGGGGAGGCGGCTGTGCTGCCCGATCCAATGTTCGCTGGCAGCGCCAATGCTCTCGAGCCCGTCGATGTGAGCGACGTGGCCGGTGTTTCAGACAACGTCGTCCCGACGACGGTGCCAATTGCGGACACCAGCGTCACGACGAACGAGGCCGTCCCCACCGCGGAGGACGTGACGACGGACTGCGTCAAGATTGTATTCGTCGACCACGGGCCACCTTCCGGGGGAGAGACTCATGAGAAGTCCTCGCAGAAATCCTGCCTGGGCTGGCCTACCGGAGACTATGCGCTAAAGAGTTTGAATTCCACTGACCCCCATGGCGAGCCGGGAAACGTCATTTGTGAGGACACCAAGTACGCTTGCCCGCCGAGCGAGCGATGCGACGCCAATTCAACAATTTCGCACATGTGCAAGGAGGGGGCCTTCGGCGTGTGCTACAAGCTCTGCGCCCCGTCGGAGTTCCCGGGTACCGATTGGCCCTGGCCCACCGGCGAATGCCACGCATCCGAGTACTGCAAGCTGCGCACGCTCGGGTGGGGCATGCTCGGCGGTACGGTGTATGTCGGCATGTGTTTTCCCCGGAGCTCTAGTTTCTATATCGACACGAGCACTTGTCCGCCGCCGCCGGACGACGACATCAAGGCGTGCACGGCAAAACACGGCGAGTGGCCGCATCCCGCGGACCCCGACTGCGACGGCAAATAAGCGGCGTCTTCGGACAAGTAGCATGAGCCGGCAGGCCGGCACACCTAGCCCGCATTATGCATGAATGGCGCGATGTCAACGCCGCGAACGCACGGCTGAGCCGTCGCGGCGCGAAGCGCCGGCATTCACCGACTGAGGCGTACTGGTGGTACGCCGAGGGAGGTGAACGACGGCGCAAGCCTGCGATCGCGGACGTTGACGCGTGAAAGTCATGCATAATGCGGGCTAGCCCAACACGCGGTAGACGCCCACGACCTGAGCCTTGCCCTTGACCGAGATCTCCTCGCGGACGTCGAAGCGCAGGTCCTCGGCGTCGACGACCGCGTCGCGAACGGACTCGGAGACGTAGATGGTGTTGGCACCCGCGGCGCTGCAGAGGCGCGCGCCGAGGTTCACGACGTCGCCAATCACGGTGTAGTCCTGGCGGCCCTCGCTGCCGGTCGAGCCGAAGACGGCCTCACCGGAGTTGACCCCGATGCCGATGTCCATGCGGTCGGTGACCGGCGCCTCGTTGACCACCGCCAGCATCGCGCGCGCCGCATCCACGGCACGGCGCTCCATGCCCTCGCCCTCGAACAGCGCCATGACCTGATCGCCGACGAACTTGTCGACGTAGCCGCCAAAGCGCTCGATGACGTCGGCCTGCAGGCCCAGGTAGACGTTGAGCGTGCGGATGACGCGTTCCGGATCGTGGCGCTCGGAGTAGGAGGTGAAGCCGCGCACGTCGCTGAACAGCACGGTGATCTTGCGGCGGACTGGCTCGTGAGCGGCGATGGCACCGCGCACGGACTCGTCGATCATGCGGCGCGTGTGGTCTCCGACGAAGCGCTCCATCATGAGCTTCGATCGCAGCCCCACGATCATCTCGTTCATGCGGCGCGACAGGTCGCCAATCTCGTCTTTGGCCTGGTGCCCGACCTCGGCCGCGAGGTCCCCCTCGGCGACGCGGCGGGCCACCTGCGACACCTCCAGGATGGGCCGCACCATCACCTGCCGAAGAAACAGGAACAGCAGCACCGAGATCGCGAGCACGAGGCCGGCCGTGACGAGCGCGCCGCGGGTCACGCTGGCGCGAATGGCCGCGCGCGACGGGCGCAGATCGGTCTCGACGGAGATGGCGCCACGCACCGGGTGATCGGAGCCGTGGCAGGCCTGGCAGCGGACATCGTTGGGCAGCGCGATGATCTGCCGGAGCACGTCCTGGGCCTCGTCGCCGGCAGCACGTCCCGACTCCAAGGCGCCGAGCACGAGGGGGTCCTGCGTCTGTGCTCCTTTGACGTGCCGCTCCTGCGCCAGGGTCGGCGGGTAGACCTCGGTTCCCGCGCCGTCGTAGAGGCCCGCCTGCGCGATGAGGTCCTTCTCGTCCCGGAGCTCGCTGAGGTAGTCCTCGAGCTGGTTGCCCCGGTCGCTCACCATGAGCTGGATGAGGCTGCGCTCGAAGAGCGACGCAGCGACCTCGAGCTCCGCCTCGGGTGCGACCGCCCCGACGCGCATGGCGACGAGGCCACGCACGCTGGGCGTCTCGCCGTGACAGACGTGGCAGCGTGGCTCGTTGTCCACGGCCACGAGGCTCAGTTCACCAGACTGGGCGGTGCCGCCCTCGGCGAGCAGCCGCTTGACGTCACCCTGCGCCGCGTCGGGCACCGTGAGACCGGCGCTCCACTTGGCAAGCCCGTCGGGGCCGAGCACGGCGACGCCCTCGACGCCCGAGACGCCGCGCACGCTCTCGAGGAAGCCCGTGACCTGGTCGGCCTCGCCCGACAGCATGACGTTCTTCAAGGCCGTATGGACGAAGCGGAAGACGAGCTGACTCGTGGCCTGTCGCGCCTCGAGCCGCCGGGACCCGAGCTGCAGCGCCACGGCGCCGCGCCACGTGGAGGCCGGCTCGTGACAGCGATGGCATGGGGTGGCGTTCCTCAACGGCCGGATGAGCAGGCGCTCGGAGCGGCGCTCGGCGCCCGAGGCGATGACGGAGGCCACGAGGGCGTCGGTGCCCCCGGTGCGCTTCTCGCGCGGCAGGTAGACCTCGGTGCCCGTGCGATCGTAGACGTGCACGCGCTCGACGCCGGGGAGCCGCCGCGCGTCCTGGACGAACTCCTCGGCCAGCACGCCCTTGCCGGTGAGCATGATGTTCTGGATCCCCGCGGCGAGGGTGGCCGCGACCGCCTCGGCGTGCCCCCGATGTGCAGCGATGAGGCTGTCGGAGGTGCGCACCGTCTGAAGCCACACGAGAGAGGCGAAGCCGACGGCGGTGACCGCGCCCACGAGCAGCAGGAGCTTGGGCGAGAGGCGCATGGGGCGAGAATGCCTGCGCTGGGCGGTGGGTCAAGCCGGACGCGTGCGGGAAAAAGGAACCGCATCAGAAACACCGATCAATGGCGAAGCCTGCGGCGACCGATTATCATGCGCCCGATGAACGGTTCACCCTACCTCGTCTTGTTGGCACGGCGAACGACGCCGGTGCTCTTCGCCACCCTCCTGCTCGGCACGGTCGGCTGTCCCGAGTCCGACGAGCTGCTCGTCGCCAACGACGCGCTGTTTGGACCGCTCGATGCGTGGATTGGCCCGGACTTCTCGAGCAAGTCGGACGCCAAGAAGCCGCCGGACACGCCCGGGGGCGACGACGTGCCGCCAGGCAAGTGCTCGGGAGACTCGGACTGCCCGACGCCGTCGGACATCGCCACGTGCCGCGCCATGGGCTGCGACCAGTCGACGGGCAAGTGCGTCGAGAAGGCCGCCCAGGACGGCGCGCAGTGTGACGACGACAACGCGTGCACCGTGACGCTCTGCAAGGCGGGGGTCTGCGCCGTCATGGAGAACTTGAACTGCGACGACGGCAAGCCATGCACGTCGGACGTGTGCGACAAGACGGCCGGTTGCAAGTCCGTCCCGCAGACGGGGACGCCCTGTGACGACGGCGATCCGACGACGCTCGGTGACGTGTGCCAAGAGGGCGTCTGCAAGCCGGGGCAACAACTGGGCCCGCTGGGCTCGGACACGAACCCGGCCAAGGGCTGCGCCGAGATCCTGGCGGGCAAGGCCTCGACGGGCAGCAAGGCCTACTGGCTGAAGAACGCGGCGGGTCAGGCGTATCAGGCCTTCTGCGACATGGAGTCCTTCGGTGGCGGCTGGACGCGCGTCGCCAACGTGCGCTCGGACACGGGCGTGTGCGCGTACGCTCCCGGCATGGGCACGGCGGCGGACGTCATCACCGACGGCGCGAGCAGCGGCATCCTGACGCTCGCGGGCGTCGCCGAGGCCATCCCCTTCACCGACCGCCAGGTCATGGTCGTGCTGCGCTCGGCCGACGGCAAGTCGACGGGGACCTACCTCTTTCGCTCGACCAACGCCGGCTTCACCTGGTCTGCCATCGCGCAGGGCACCGTGAACGCGAGCAACGTCGCCACGTACGCGGTCGAGTGCAGCCGGACCAACGGGAGCACGTGGGAAAAGCTCAAGAACCTGACGGGAGGCTACGCGAAGTGCCTGCTCGGCGGCGACTTCGATGGGACCAACTACAGCGTTTTGCTGGGTCACGGCGCCACGAAGTCGGGGACCTTTGCCCAGGATGCCAAGTGCGCGAGCAGCGGCACGGCCGTCGGTCTCTACTCCGGCGTGCTCGGCGGCCACTTCTGGAACACCCGCGGCTGGATCTACATCCGCTGAGCCCGGGCGTTCGCCTCAGAACTCCTTAAGACCCGCGATTCTGGCCCGTTCCTCCGAGTGGTAGCCACTTTGGGAACGGCTTCTGGCCTTGCGCGCCCCTGCGTGCGTGGCCCGGTCACGGGACGGAGGAGACGTATGCGCGGGATGACGGGACGGAGCTTAAGTAACGCGGTCGTGCTCATGGCCTGGGCGGCTGTGGGGCTGGCGGCATGCGGCCACGAGGCAGAGAGCGAGAGCGGACGCACGGCCACCACTGCGGGCGCGGCTGGGCCCGACGTGTTCTCGAACGCCGAATTTCCCTTGGGCGCGCGCCTCGAGGCGTGCACCGAGGCCGGCAAGACCGGCTACGACGCCTCGACCAAGACACTCACGATGCAAATGACCGCGGAGGTCAGCACCATCGTCATCGGCGTCGTCAAGGGGAAGCTCACGGTGAACGGCAACGTGTGCGTCGATGCGGCCGGCAAGCCGCTCATCGCCAACGGGATGAAGCACGTGAACATCCAGGGGACCAATGGGCCAGACCGGGTGGTCTTCGACCTGCTCCCGGGCTCGTTCGGCCAGCTCTTCACGGCCGCGGGCGGCTGCACGGTGGACCTGCTGGACGGCCAGGACACGTTCTCGCTGCGCGGCTCGACGGGTCCAGACCGAGTAACGGTCGGCATGTCCAAGGTCGGCGACCTGTTCTATGAGCTCTCGGGAGACAAGCTCGCCGACATTCGCGTGGCCCACGCGGAGACCTTCGTCGTGGGGCTCTCCGACGGCAACGACATCTTCTCGGCGCGCGGCGGGACCGTGAGCGGCGTGCACCTGTCGGCCACGGTGAGCTCGGTCGCGGCGGTGTCGCTTCCGATGACCATCAACGGCGGCGAGGGCGATGACACGCTCACCGGTGGCGACGCGGACGACGTCCTGAGTGGCGGCCCGGGCGACGACGAGTTCCTGACCCCGACCAAGGACGGCGCCGACACCTATGACGGCGGCCCCGGGACGGACCTCATCAGCTATGCCACGCGCAAGATGTCCATCGTGGTGGACCTCGATGACGTCGCCGATGACGGCGCCTCGGGTGAAAAGGACAACGTCAAGTCCACGATTGAGGACGTCACCGGCGGCGAGGCGGACGACCTGCTGGTCGGCAGCGCGGTGTCGAACACGCTGCTCGGCGGTGTTGGGAACGACATCCTCTCGGGAGGAGTTGCCGGTGCCGACTGCAAGCTCGATCGGGACACCCTCTACGGCGGCGCAGGCAACGACCGCCTGCTCCAGGGGCCCAACCCCGACTGCGGCGACGCGATGACGGGTGGCGAGGGCATGGACACGGTAGACTACTCGCTGCGCAAGGGCGCGCTGGTCATCGTACTCGACGCAGTGCCCAACGACGGCGAGGGCGGCTCGGCTGAGGGCGACAACGTCGGGAGCGACATCGAGACCATTTTGGGGGGCGCAGGAAACGACACCATCACGGCCTCGACCAACGACGCCATCCTCGACGGGCGCGGCGGCAACGACGTGCTGAACGGCGGTCCCGGCGACGACACCTTTATCGCGAGCGCCACGCCCGATGGCGCGGACGTGCTCAACGGCGGGCTCGGAGACGACGTCGTGGACTACGGCGCGCGCACCGGCGGCGTGAGCGTGACCCTCTGCGTCGACGGCAAGCGGCTGACCGGGGACTCGGAGGTCGGTGACTGCAAGGTGCACGACGACGGCGCCGCGGGCGAGCAGGACCAGGTGCTGAACTGCGAGGCCGTGCGCGGGAGCCAGGGCGACGACACGCTGACGGGCTCGTCGAGCGACGACACGCTGGAAGGGCTCGCCGGCAACGACACGCTCATCGGCGGGCCGGGGCACGATCGGCTCTTCGGCGATGACGGCAACGACGTCATGGATGGCGGTCCCGGCGACGACTACCTCGACTCGGGGGCGGGCACCAAGGACACGCTGACCGGCGGCGTCGGCGACGCGGACATCTGCGTCGGCGGCACGATGACCCACTGCGAGATGTAACGGCCCCGCGTGTTGCGGCCGGAGCCTCGGGGCGCTAGCCTCGCCGGCTTCATGGCTCCCCTGGGTCCATACGTCGCGCGCGGCCTGACCTTCGTGACCGTCGCGTCCCTCCCCGTCCTCCTCGCTGCTGGATGCGCCACCATGCCGAAGGGACCTCCGCTCGCCGATCCCAAGTTCATCCGTGACTACGCAGCGACCGGCGGGTACCGCCTGGGACGGCCCAGCGGCTTTCGCTTCGTGGGTCCGCCGGACGGGCCGCCGACGCACGTACTGTTTCTGCGCTCGGGGCCCCGATCGCGGGACCAGAGCCTCTGGGAGCTGGACCTCGCGACGGGCGTCGAGCGTGAGGCGTTGACCGCCGCCGCGGTGCTCCAGGGTCGCGACGCGACGCTCTCCCCCGAGGAGCGCGCCCGCAAGGAGCGCCTTCGGCAGACGAGCACAGGCCTCGGCGGATTTGACGTGACACGCGATGGCCAGCGCCTCGTGCTCTCGCTCAGCGGAGAGCTGCACGTCGTCAACCGTCGGACCGGGGCGGTGCACTCGCGAAGGGGCGGGATGGACCCCACGCTCTCGCCCGATGACCGCCATGTGGCGCTCGTTCGCGACGGCGAGCTGTGGGTGACCGAGCTCCTCGGTCCCGGACCGGGAGTGCGCCTCACGCGCCGCGAGAACGACGACGTCACCTGGGGGCTCCCCGAGTTCGTCGCCGAGGAGGAGATGGGCCGCCACGCCGGCTTCTGGTGGTCCCCAGACGGCAAGCGGCTTGCGGTACAGCACACGGACGTCGCTGGCGTGGAGCGGCTGCGCGTCAGCGATCCCGCCGAGCCTGGCGCGCAAGGCGACCTGCGACCGTACCCGCGGCCGGGCAAGGCTAACGCCAAGGTGCGCCTGGCCATCATCGCCGCCGACGGCACGGGCGAGCCGTTGTGGGTGCGCTGGGACCGCGACCGCTATCCGTATTTGGCGACGGTGACGTGGCGCGAGGCCAAGGCGCCGCTCACGCTGGTCGTCCAGACCCGGGATCAGCGCGAGGAGCTGGTGCTGGCGGTGGACGCCGAGACCGGCGCGACGCGCGTCCTGCACACCGAGCGCGACACGGCGTGGCTCAACCTGGATCAGGCCTTCCCGCGCTGGCTGCCGGATGGGTCGGGCTTCCTGTGGTCGACCGAGCGTGACGGCGCGTGGGTGCTTGAGCACCGGAGCGCGGACGGCGCGCTCATCCGGCCGCTGACCAAGCCCAGCACCGGCTACCGCGGGGGGCTCATGGGGCTGCTCGGAGGCGCCGAGCCGGCGGTCGTCATCGCGGCGAGCGAGGAGCCGACCGAACAGCGCGCGCTGCGCGTGACCCTCGCGACGGCCACGCCGACCTGGATGACTCCCGCGGGAGGCTTTCGCTGGGTCACGCTGGCGCGAGGCGGGGACGTCTGGATCGAGGGCGAGGTCTCGCTCACCTCCGACAAGCTCACGGTTCGGCGCAGGTCGGGAGAGGCGCTGCCGATTCACATCGCTGCGGCCCCCCTGCCCTTTCAGCCCAACGTCGAGATCGTCTCCGCGGGCCCTCGCAAGGTGCGCGTCGCCCTCGTGCGGCCGCGGGACTTTGACCCAAAGCGGGTCTACCCTGTCATCAATCACGTCTACGGCGGGCCGCATCACGCGGTCGTCGGGCGCAACCGTCTCGACTACGTGCTGGATCAATGGTTTGCCGATCACGGCTTTGTCGTCCTGCGCATGGACGGTCGCGGCACGCCGGCGCGCGGACGCGACTGGGAGCGGGCCATTGGTGGCGGTGCCCTCTGCGACGTGCCTCTGTCCGACCACGTGGAGGCGCTCAAGGCCCTCTTCGAGACCCACCCGGAGCTGGATGCCACCCGCGTCGGCGTCTTTGGATGGTCGTTTGGCGGCTACTTCACGGCGATGGCCGTGCTGCGTCATCCGGAGGTGTTCAAGGCCGGCGTGGCCATGGCCTCGGTCACCGACTGGAAAGACTACGACACGCATTACACCGAGCGCTACCTCGGCGTGCCCCCGGAGGCGGACGCGGCGTACCGCCAGGCGTCGGTGCTCACCTACGCCAGCAAGCTCGAGCGGCCGCTGCTGCTCATTCACGGCACGGTCGACGACAATGTCTACTTCAGCCACACGCTCAAGCTCTCCGCGGCGCTCTTCGACGCCGGCCAGCCGCACGAGGTCCTCCCCATTCGCGGCCAGACGCACATGATCGTCGGCGAGACGGCCCTCTCGCGCTTCTACGAGCGAGTCATCGGCTACCTACGGACGAACCTCGGGCGCTAGCCCGCACCACACTGCGTCACATGAGGACCCATGGCGGACAACCCACGACCCCCACCGACGATTGACCTCGACGCTGCACGCCTGCGCCCTCTTCGCGCCTCGGATGCCAACGCGCTGTTTGGCTATCTGCGGGATCCCGGGGTCACCGCATTGACCAGCTACCCCACGATCACGCAGCCGATGGTCGAGGCGATGATCGACCGCTCTCTGACTCGTTGGACGGCGGGCGAGCCGTCCAAGTGGGGCGTCGCACTTCAAGACGGCGACCAGCTTGTCGGCACGTGTGGCTTCAACGAATGGTCGCAGACGCACCGCTGGGCGGAGCTGGCATTCGACCTGGCTCGAGCTCATTGGGGCCAGGGACTGATGCGCCAGGCAGTCGCGGCGGCGCTGCATTGGGCGTACACCAACGACTATGTAAACCGCGTGCACGCCTTCGTTCGCGTCGACAACGCGCGGTCTGAGCGGTTGCTCCAGCGCAGCGGATTTCAGCGCGAAGGTCGTCTGAGGAGCTATCGCATCTGCCACGGGGAACCCCATGACTTCTACGTCTATGGTCTGCTCCGCTCGGAATGGTCAGAGTCACCGCGGTGACGTCATCCAAACCCCACCCTTAAGAGAGGCTCATGAGCAACGCACGTACGACCAGTGCACCGCCGACCCTGCTGTCGGGGGGCAATCCGCGGATCGCCAAAGCGGACGGCGACGAGCCCGTCCAGGCCTAC
>SXOX01000334.1 GCA_005776585.1 Pseudomonadota bacterium
CGATTCGGGGAACCCAACCCGCGCCAAGGGCGTACCGGGGACATGGCACGTTACGAGCTCCAATGGATTGACCGGGACGCCACTCAGGGCCCGTTGTTCCGCATCGGCCGCGACGTCTACGAGCGCGAACGGCCCGGCCAGCGCGTGATCCGGCTGAAGGCGGTCGAGTCCTACTCTCCCGACGGCGTAGGACCGGCGGTCGAGGCGTTTACCGAGTGCGCGCGGCGCTGGCAGGCGCCCGTCATCTTCATCATCGAGCCCAACCTCTCCAAGCCGCCGGCCGGACGCTTTCTCTTCGAGTGGAGCCGCACGACGCACGCCTCGGGCGCGGTCGAGCGCTGTTTCATGAAGACCTCCAATCGACTGACGCGGCTCATGGGCGCCTTCGTGCTGCGGCTGTTCACCGACGGCGCGATGCCCTTCGAGGCCCTCCACGGCGAAGAGGCCCTTCAGCGTCGGCTGGATGCGCTGGAGCTCGGCTGCCCCCGGGCCGGTTTTCAGCTCATCGAGCCATCCACCGCGCTGGTCCTGCGGCGTGATGCGCCGCCCAGCCTGCTGCGCTCGCTCGTCCAACGGGCCGTTCGGCGCGCGACGCGCCAGCGGGGCTAGCTCACTCGAGCCCGTGCTCGACGGCCCAGCGCACGACGGCGGCCGTGTTGTGCAGCTCGAGCTTGCGCATCAGGTTCGCGCGATGCGTCTCGGCGGTACGTGTGCTGATGCCGAGCGCGGAGGCGATATCGGTACTGGTATTGCCACGTGCAATGAGTCTCACGACCTCGCGCTCGCGGTCGGTCAGCGTCTCACGCGGCGCACCCTTGAGTGTCTCGGTCCGCAGCACGGTGCTGACGTAGACCTCGTCCCGCATCGCCGCGGCGACGGCCGCGCGGATTTCAATCCCGGCGTCCTCCTTGACGACGTAGCCGTGCGCGCCGAGCGATAGCGCCTGGTCGCACAGCTCGCGGTCGCGGTGCATGGACACGAACAACACCCGGACGCGACCGGCGGGCCGCAGACGGCGGACGATCTCGAGCCCCGACGGCGCTGGCATCGAGATGTCGGCGATCACCAGGTCGGGTGACAGCCGCGCGACCGCCGTCAGCGCTTCGGCGACCGTCGAGGCCTCGCCCGCGACCTCGAGGCCGTTGATGGTCGAGAGCACGGCGCGCAGCCCTAGGCGATAGAGAGGATGGTCGTCCGCGAGGACGACCCTCACTGTGCGTGGCTCGGTCATGGCGCGGCTACCTCGACCTGGACGCACGTTCCGACGCCCGGCACCGACGTGACGCGTGCCCCACCGCCCAAGAGCCGTGCGCGCTCAGACAGCGTGCGCAGCCCCAGTCCTTCATACCGAACCGTCGGGTCGAAGCCGCAGCCGTCGTCTTCCACCGTCACCGTGAGGCGGCCGTTCGCGACGGCGATTCGGACGGTGATGACCGCCGCCCGCGAGTGCTTCAGCGCGTTGGCCAGGGCTTCCTGAATGATGCGATACAGCGTGTCGGCGACAAGGGGCGGCAGCTCGGGCATGTCGTCGGGCATCTGCGCCGCGACCGGGTGTCCTGCCTCCCGCAGCACGGCCACATGGCGGAGCACGGCTGCCCGCAGCCCGTGACGCTCGACGGTCTCGGGTCGCAGATCGTGGGCCACGCGCCGAACCTCCTCGACGAGCTCGGTGACCTGGCGCTGAGGGACGGGGAGCCCGCTCGCGCCACCCGGTCCCAGATCGAGCGTCACCTTGAGCAATGACAGCGACTGGCCAATGCCGTCGTGCAGCTCGCGCGCGAGCCGCCGGCGCTCGGTGGACTCGGCCTCCAAGAGGCGGGTGGCCGTTTCGCGCGCCTCCTGTTCGAGCCGGTGCTGCCGCCGTGCGAGCGTGAGCGCCGCCAGCACGGTCAGTGCGAGCGGAGCCAGATCGGGCGCGATCTGCCGATCGAGCCCCAGCGTGTCGAGGCGACTCGAGACCAGGCCGAAGGCCCCGACCAGCGCCGCGCAGGCGAAGGTCCCCACGGCCAGCGAGCGTGACTCCGCTCCAGCCCGCCACAACATCCGGCCCGCTTGGCCAAGCAGCAGCACAGCTCCGAGAACCCAGAGCACGTAGAGGCCGACCAACACGGCACCATGAGTCGCGAGCGCGACGACCCCACACAGGACGTGTGCTGCGAACGCCGGGACCCATGGTCCGAGCGGGCGTCCGATGAACCGCAACGCGAAGACCAGCCAGAGCGACGGCAGGAGCGCCTGCAGCGCGATGCCCGCGACGGTCAGGAACGGGCCGGAGACTCCAAGCTCGAAGCCCAGCCCGCCAAACGCCACGACCGTCACGCACTGGCAGCACGCGTAGGCGAACAGCACCCCGAAACCCCGCCGCGACGGGCTCCGCCACGCGAGCACGGCGGCGAACAGCCCGAGGGCCGTCAGCAGGCCGAGCAAGAGTCCTTCGATGGCGCAGACGATGAGGTGGCGGCGGTCGCGAGCGGAACGCAACGTGTCCATCGCTCCGAGGCGGAGCTCACCCGCGGTCCACGGCTCAGGCTCGAGTACGCGGGGCGCGACGCGAATGGCCAGGACGTTCACGGGCCCGGCCTCCGTCGATCGGAGCTGCCCGCGGTCGATGGCGTAGAGCCGGTCGAGCCAGGGCGGCTCCACCCAGGTCTCCGCGTGAGTCTCGGTCGCTCCAACCTGCTGGCCATTGACCCAGACACGGTCCCAGCCCAACACGTCAGACAGGGCCACCGCCAGGGGCTCCTTGCCCGGCGGTGTCGTGAAGCGCCAGCGATACCAGTAGGTCCCGTCACGCACGGTCGTCCGTAGACGCGGCGTGGAGGACGGCACCGCGCCGATGGGCCACGTGGCGTCATCGAAGTCGCGCGCCGCCGGGCTCGTGTCCTCGCCGTCGACCTGGACTGCGGAGCGTACGCCGTCGATTGGCGCGCCGCAGCCCGCGAGCGCGAGTGCCAGCCAGACCTCGGGTCGAATGCTCACCGTCCATCGAGTATCTCACCCCGCCGCCGTCGATGCACGAGCCCGAACGCCAGCGCCAAGAGAGCGACTGCGGGTCCGAGGCCCGCTCCAGAGCCGGTGCTCTGACAGCCCGAATCCTCTGAGCCGCTCGCGGGTGCTGGCCCCGCCGCGACGTCGGCGCTCGCGGTGGGCTCGCTCGCGCTTGTCGGCTCGGCCTTCGCGTTCGCCTCAGCGGCGCTCACGGTCTCCGGAGGCGTGACGCTCTCCAGCGGAGCGGCCTCGGCGCTGCCTTCGACGGGCACAGGCGTGTCGGCCGGCGGCTGTGGCGGTACCCCTGGAACCAACGTAAATGTGCGAACCGTCTGGGTCGGGGCGCCGCTGCGAATCATGCCATCGGCGCCCGCCGGCCCCGGCGCGAGTCGCAGACCGCGGAAGGGGCCGATGACGCCCGGAAGCACGTCGAACGGCGCACCCTCGAGCCCGAACGTCGCGCTCAGCTGCGCACCCCGGACGACCGTGCGATCGGCAGGCACCCAGGTGGTCATCCAAGCGGTACCTCCGGCGCTGGCCATCGCCACTTCAGCGACCGGGCCCAGGGCTGCGAGACCGGCGATCGCGTGCGGGAGCCAGGCTCCGCCGCCCTTGGCCGGCTCTGCGACCGTCAACGCGCCCGCGTCCGAGACCCAGGCGAGCACGGTCGGTCCCGACGTGGCCGCTCCGACGGCCGCGCGCTGGACACCCGTCGCTACGGCTTCCAGGCCCGCGATCGTACCGTCCGGTGTGATGGAGTACGTGCTCAAGTCACCCGAAGCGCCCACTACTGCGAGCGTTCCGTGTGTGGCCGAAGCGCCGAGGATCAGCTCCCGCACGTCGCGTGTGGTGCTCACGGCACCTGCGCCAGTGCCGAGCCCGGACGGTCCCACGGTGCCATCGCCCGCGTCGAGCCACACGGTCTGCGTGGCGCCCGAGAGCCCCGACGTGGCCTCGAGGAACGCTAGCGCGATGACGTCGCCCACCCGCGCAAGTTTCACAGTATGGAGTACGTTAGTACTCTCGAGCACGGTCTCCGGCGCGCCCGCGCCAGTCGCCGTGACACGCACGCTCTTGAGCCGCGTGGGCGCAGACACGTTGCCGAGGTCGGCGGCATCCGCCTCGCTCCACACGACGAGCAGCTCGCCCGAGGCCAGCGTCGCTGTGGCGAGGTCTACGACGAGCCCGGAGGTCGGGACTTCCACCACGGGGGGCGTAGCCGTTGAACGATAGACTCGGACAACCATCGTGCCCACGCTCGGCTCCGCGGTCACGACGGCGTTTGCCCCACCGGGCCACGACACCTTGGCCTGCGCCGCCAGGCCCACGACGGGCTCCGTCGGCGCCACTCCTGCCTGCGCAGCCGCGCCGTCCAGTGCGCTCGTGACCGTCGTCGTCTCCTTCGGCGTCAGGAAGAGCGCGTACGGCTCGGAGCCGAGCTGGACGTCGAACGGCAGCAGATCGAGCTGGACGTCCTTGGCAACCGCGAGCCCGAGCGCCTCGACGTTGAGCGAGCCCGTCAGGCTGACGGCGCCTTGGATGCGCGTAAACAGAGGCCAGCGCAGCGCGGGGTTGAGCGTGAGCAAGACGCCCTTGTCCTTGGAGCCGTCGGGCGCGCCCAGCTGAAGCGCGCCGTTGAGTGATACCGCGTCCCCGAAGGCGGAGCCCGAGAGCCCGAGCGAGGCCTTCCACGTCACGTCCACCTGCTTCTTGGCGACCTTGCCGCTCGCGGTCTGCTCGATCTCGCGTCCGCCGAAGGGGCCGACGCGCTCGGGCTTGGGACCGTCGGAGGTCGGCGTGCCCTCGACGGGCTTTGGGCGGACGGTCTCATAGGTGCTCGTGAGCTTGCCGCCTGCGCCGAAGCCGAGCGTCGCGCGGATACTGCCGATGCCGGACTTCTTTGCGAGCTTCAGTAGCCAGCCAACGCCCGGAACGCCGATGAAGGCGTCCGACGCATCGACGTGGAGCCCGGCCTCGAGGAAGGCGTCGAGCGTGAGCTGGAACGCGACGTCCGGGAAGGTGGTCGCGCCCGCATAGCTCTCGATGAGCGTGATGCTGCCGGTGGCCGAGGGCGTGAGCGACAGCTCCGACAGCGGCAGCAGCGCCTTGCCGGTCTTGGCGTTGCGGACGAGGCCGGGAAGGTTGGCTCCGGTCGCGGTGACGAGCTCTTTCGAGAGCGTCGCCTGCCCGCCGAGCTTCAGCGTACCCTCGACGCCGTCGAGCTGGAGGCTCAGCTCCGCCTCCGCCGCAACGCCGAGGAGCGGTCCGCCCAGGCCGAGCAGCCCGAGGCTTGGCGCGAGCATCCCCTCCTCGATGGGGACCGTCATCGTCGTCGCGTAGCTCACGGCACCGTCTTTTTCGTCGATGCTCGTTTCGACCTTCGGCAGCGGGAACGGCAGGCCGGTGGGTGTCAGGCCGATGGGGTCGGCGTTGGTGCCCAGGATTGCCAGGCCGCGCGCCGTGTTGAAGACCCGCGCGATCCATTCGGGGAGATGCGCGCCGACGAGCGGCTTCTGCCCCGCGGCGGGGGTGAACGGCACGACCGCGACGCGACCGCGCTGGCTGACGACGATGGCCGCGAGCGAGACGGGCCCGGCCGGCAGCTCGGAGAGTAGCACCTCGCCGCCCACCGTGCCGGCGGTGAGCGCACCGCCGCGACGCTGAAAGACCGTGCCTGGGCTTGGCTGAGCGTCGTGGCGGAGGGTGGCCAAGAAGGCCTCGACGGCCTCCAGCGTCGCCGCGGGCAGCGCGAGTGCCTTGGCCTTGGCCGGATCGGTCGGGTTGGTTGGATCCTCGATGGTCGCAAGACTCCCCTTCGGAAAGGCGCGCCGATCGATGAGCCACACGTCCTGGATCGCGTCGGATGCCACGATCGTCGCAGCGGAGACGGCGGGATCCCCGAGTCCGTCAAACGGCGCGACAATGTACGTGAGCGGGTCTGCCGTCACCGTCACCGACCAGGCCGTCGTCAGCGCAGCCGTGGCTCCGGCGTCGGTGCCTGCGCCGAACGTCCCGGTCATCGTCGTCCCGGGAAGGAAGAGCCCATGACGGTCCACGGTGAATGCGCTCGCGGCCAACGGCGGCAGCGGCTGGAGGCTGATGTCCAAGCCGACGAGGTCTTTGCCTACCGCGGCCTCGAAGCGCGCGCGATACGGCAGGCGACCGCGGCGCTCGACGCTCACGATGACCGGCTGCCACGGGACCCCGAAGGCGTAGCTGCCGTCCTCGAGTGTCGTCGTCTCGAACAGTTGACCGCCGAATCGCGAGAGCAGCCGCACCGTCTGGCCAGCCACGGGGGCCCCATCCTCGGCGCGCGTGACCTTGCCCTTGACGGCCATCTGACGCGCGACGCGGATGATGATTCGCATGACCGGCGGCGAGAGCGATTCGAACTGGAGCGTTCGGGACTTGGTCTCCCACTCGGGAGCCGTGACGGCCGCCGCGTTGGCGCCCTCAATCGCGTCTTTGAGGGTGAAGGGCGTTCCGGACGTGACCTTGAGTACCGAGTCCGCTGTATGCAGATCGACCGGTAGCCCGGGCAGGTCCTCACCGTCCTCGGTCACCGCAAAGACCGTCGTCGCAATGGCTGACGGCAAGCCGAGCGCTCCCGACAGCGGAGTCGCCGTCGGACCGCCGACATGGATCTCGAAGCCGCTCGCTGCGCCAGGCAATACATAGTACGATTTTTCTGATTGCCTGATCGCCACGAGCGTCGCGTTCGTCCAATAGCCGAAGACCAGCACTCCAGGGAACTCCGGCACCTTGGACCACACGCCAAGCACGTTCGCTCCTGCGACGGGTGCGCCCTTCTTGTAATACGGCGGAACGGGCTTTCCCTCGGCGTCTACCTCGTTCTCGGTCCACGTGTGGTAGGTCACCGTGAAGGCGTCGCTCGACTTGGGCGGGACCACGCCGTTGAGTGCGGGCGCCGTCTGGAGGGCTTGGCCCGCCCAGAGCCCCTTGCCGAGCTTGGGATCGACCAGTGGCACGACGCCCGTCGCGGGCCAGTCCGGGACCGTGACCGTGACGCTGCCCTTGCCCTCCGGTGTCTTGAACTGCTGCTGTGCCTCGTCACAGGAGAGCGTGTAGTCACCCGGCGGAATGTCGAGGTACACCGGCGGAGTCGCTTTCGAGGAGTACTTGGCTGCGCCCTCGAGTACGCATTCGGGCGCCGGCGTTCCCGACGACGCATCGTGGATCGTCGCCACGGCGATGAGCCCCGGACCGCCACCATTGACCGTGCCGATGACGGTCGCCGCACGCCGCCGGACCTGGAGGTCGGCGTCGAGCCGCTTTCCCGAGCTGAGCGGCAGCGGCGGACCGACGAAGGGGTTGACCAACCCTTCGGGGAACACCGCGTACGGCCACGGATCGGCGTAGGGCCAGCCGTGCTTGACCTCGTCTTGGCCGAGCCCACGGAGCCGCACGAGCGCGCCCGTGTACTGCGAGAGCTGCGGCGCGCGAACGCCGTAGCGTCCTGGCAGCACGTCGGCCGAGAACCGGCCGTCCGCATCGGTCGTGACCTTGACGACCGGGCTGTTGGGAATGAGCGCCAGGGAACCTTTGCCGTCGGCGAGCGGCAGCGCGACCGGGACGAGCTCCAGCTCGATCCCGGCCTGCACTCGCTTGCGCGTGCCTACGTCGTCGTACGTGGTGCTACCGGCGTAGAGGAAGCTCGCGTTGCCGTGGACCACGCCCAGCTGCTGAGACTCGCGCAGCTCGAGCCGGCCCTGCAGGGTGGCGCGCTCGGGCACGGCGTCGAACGTGACGACACGCTTCTCGCCCTCGGCGACCTCGACGTTGGTGTGCAGCGCGTGAATCCGACCGACCGCGTTGTAGTACCCGAGCTCCACGGCGCCATACTTCGACGCGAGCGGTGGCGCCTGCGTGTAGCCCGTGACCACGACGGTGTAGGGACCCGGCCAGACGTCCTTGAACCGCGCGATCTGGCTGCCGTCGGCTTGCTTGAGCGTGTGATTGGCAAACCGTAGGTGGTGGCGGCCCTCGTTCGGCGACCCCACGGCGCCGTAGAGGTGCGTCTCGACCGCCAGCAGCCCCGGCGCAAACGGGCTCGTGACCACGACGTCGATGGTCGTCCCGCTGGACATCAAGCTGAAGCTCCCGCTCGGCGGCTGCGTCGTGCCATCACTGTTCCAGGCGACGGTCGACGGCACGTAGCCCGGCCGGCTCACCGTCACGTCCCAGGCGCCGAAGCCGAGGTCCTGGAACTCCACGTGCCCGTCGCTGTTGGTCCGCGCCACCCGCGGCGGGGTCAGCGCGAACGTGCGGGTCGCGTCCATGCCAATCACCTTGACCAGCGCGCCGGCAAGCGGCTGGTTCCACGACTCGGGCTGATTCTCCGAGAGGACGCCGCCCATCACGTCCACCTTGAGGGTGCTCGTGAGCGGCTCCAGCGCGCCGACGACCCACTGGCTCTCGGTGACCTTCACGGTCCCAGTCTTTGGCGCCGCGTGTGACGTGTAGCCGAAGCGCGCCATCGTGATGCGGTAGTTTCCCGGCGTCAGATGCTCGACTGAGACGTGGCCGCTCTCCGGGGTGTACACCAGCAGCGACTCCAGCGGGGCGCCCGCGGCGCCTGCGTCGGCGTAGCGCTCCAGCGTCACGTTCGCGTTGGGGAGCGCCGCATTCGTCCGGATGTCGGTCACCGTGACGTCGACCTTGACCGCACCGTTGGGCGTCGGTGTCGGCTCCAGCAGGACGTCCACCACGGTCATGGGTTCTTTGACCGTGACCTTTGGATAGCCCGACTTGTAGCCCGCGAGGTTCGCCGTCACCAGCGCTTCGCCGGCCGGGACGTCCTTCAGCTCGAAGTACCCATAGAGGTCGGTGGTGGTCGAGCCGTAGCCCTTGGGCTCAGCCGCCGTGCTTTGCGCGCCTACCAGCACATCCACGAGCGGCGCCTGCGTCTTTTTCGATCGCACCGTCCCGCGCACGGTCGCCGCCGAGGCGATGCTGGTCATCATGGTCAGAAGCAGCGCGAGCGGAAGGGCGGCGCGTGAGGTCGTCATGGAGGTCTCCCGTGGTCGAGTCGGAGTCAGAGACCAGGCTCGCCGACTCGCTCCAGGGCCGCCATACCAGGAACTACGTAGGGTCTTGGGACCCCGGTGCCACTTGCCACCAAGGCTCCGGGTGGAACAGGATGCGCGGCCATGAGTGTCTCTCTCTCTCCCCGAAGCGCCCGCTTCCTCGCCGCTCTCGCCGACCGTGTCCTGGTGTGCGACGGCGCCATGGGCACCGAGCTCTACGATCGTGGCATCTCGTTCGAGCATTGCTTCGACGAGCTGAACCTCTCGCGCGGCGACCTCATCTCCGAGGTGCACGCGAGCTACCGCGACGCCGGTGCCGAGGTGCTGCTCACCAATACGTTTGGTGCCAACCGCGTCCGCCTGGCGTCCCATGGTCTCGAGGCCCGTGTCGCCGACATCAACCTGGCCGGTGCCCGCCTCGCGCGCGCCGTCGCAGGGAGCGGCGCCTTCGTCGCAGGCAGCGTGGGCCCCATCGGCAAGCGCCTGGCCCCGGTCGGCAAGGTGAGCCTCGCCGAGGCCGAGGCCATCTTCGCCGAGCAGATCACCTCCCTCGCGACCGGCGGCGTCGATCTGCTGTGGTTCGAGACCTTCTCCGACCTGGCCGAGATCTCGGCGGCCATGCGCGCGGCGTCTCGCGTGGCGCCTCAGCTGCCGATGGTCGCGCACATGACGTTCACCGACGAGGGCAAGACCATCACCGGCTACAAGCCCGAGGAGGTCGCGCGCGCGCTCACCGAGTTGGGTGCCGTCGCCGTGGGCGCCAACTGCAGCGTCGGTCCGGGGCCGATGATGGAGGTCATCGAGCGCATGCTCCGGATCCCGGACCTGAAGCTGTCGGTGCAGCCCAACGCCGGTCTGCCGCAGGTCAATCAGGGGCGATACGTCTACATCACCTCACCGGAGTACCTCGCCGACTTCGCGCGCCAGTTCGCGCAGCACGGCTGTCACCTCGTCGGTGGGTGCTGCGGTACTGGCCCAAAGCACATTCGCGCCATCGCCCAAGCGCTTGCCGGTGCGCGCCCGAGCCGCCCCGTCGCGCGTCACGCCACGCTGGAGGTTGTCGAGGCAGTGCCAGCACCGCGTGTCCGCCAGGTCGATGGGCCGAGCTCGCTCCGGCAGAAGCTTCGCGACGGGAAGTTCGTCTCGAGCGTCGAAATCGACCCCCCGCGCGGCATCAACGCCGAGAAGCTCATCCGTGGCGCGGAGCTCTGCCGCTCGGCGGGCATCGACTGCATCAACGTGGCCGACAGCCCGCTGGCCCGGGCGCGCATGTCACCGACCGCGCTCGCCAACCTGATCCGGCGCGAGGTCGACATCGAGATCATCTTGCACATGAGCTGCCGGGACCGGAACGTGCTTGGCCTGCAGTCCGAGCTCATGGGCAGCTACGCGCTCGGAGTGCGCAACGTGCTGTGCGTGACGGGCGATCCGCCGACGGTCGGTGACTATCCGGGCGCGACCGGCGTCTTCGACGTGGACTCTATCGGCCTCATCACGCTCTGCTCTCGCCTCAACGCGGGGACCGATCTGGCGGGCAAGAAGATCGACGACGCCACCGACGTGTTCATCGGCTGTGCCTCCAATCCGACCGCCGTGGACCTCGAGACCGAGGTCGACCGGTTTCAGAAGAAGATCGACGCGGGCTGCCACTTCACGATGACGCAGCCGCTCTATGAGCTCGACTCGCTGCGCCGCTTCTTGGACCGCACCAAGCCGACCATTCCCGTGCTGCTCGGTATCCTCCCGCTCAAGAACGCGCGCCACGCGAGCTTCCTCCACAACGAGGTCCCGGGCATGCACGTGCCCGAGGACATTCGCGCGCGCATGGAGCGTGCCGGCGAGGACGGCCCCGCCGAGGGCGTGCGGATCGCCCGCGAGTACCTGGAGCTGGCCAAACCGTACGTTCAAGGCGTTTACTTGATGCCACCTTTCAATCAGTTTTGGATGGGCGTCGACGTCGTCCGCGGGATCGTCTAGGCGCATGGCGACGCGTCGGCTGCTCGTGACGTTGGCCGGAATCGGCGTCGCGCTGTTGCTCGGCGCGACCGCGGGCGCGGTCTCCGAGTTCGTCGGCTTGCCCGTGGTGGTGACCGCCGCCATGGCACTCGCGCTCGGAGTGACCGTTGGGGCAATCATCCGGGCGCTGCGGACCCCGGGCGCGCTGTTTGCCTCCGTGCTCGGCGGCGTCCTCGGCGTGGTCGCCGTCGGGGCCTCGGCCATCACCGATCTCGCGCTTGCGCGGTCCAAGGCAGCCACCGAGGCGTCCGCCAGCCAGTCGCAGGACCCAGACGCCGCCGTACGGCGTTGGGAGGCGGAGACGCTCGGTGAGCCGGGTGCCTCGGCCTTCCTTCGCCACCGCACGCGACGCGGTGCCCCGTGGCTCACCGGTCGCCGGCTGGATCTCGGTACCGCGACCAACGCCGTCGTCTTCGGTGTCGAGACGCTCCTCGCCGCGGCGATCGCGGCGCTTCTCGCGCGCCGTGCGACGTCGCGGTCCTTCTGCGCGCGGTGTGAGGCGTGGTTCGTCCGCGACACCCTCGGACGTGCGCCCTTGGGCTCCGTGGCCACGATCGTGGCGGCCATCGAGCAGCGCGAGTGGCATCGCCTAGGCCGGCGCGTCGCGACCTCGACGGCTGGACCGCTCGACGTCGCCGTGGAACACTGTCCGACCTGTCCCAGCGGATCGGCGTGGCTCGAACTCGGCGAGACGGAAGGGCGACGCCGCACGATCCTTCGCCGTGTGGCCGTCGATGGGGCTGCTCTCCGCGAGATGCGTGAGAGCCAGGCGATGCGGACCGGCGCGTGACCCGCGGTCAGCTCAACCCAGCGGAATGGCCTCGTCGATGAGCAGCACCGGGATGTCATCCACCACCGGATAGACGTGTGCCCCGTCCGCGCGCACGAGGCCAGCATCGATGGGTCGGTCCACCACGCGGCCAGCGACGGTCTTGACGCCACCGGCGACGATCCGGCCGTTGAGCGCGGCCAGGCCGTCGCTGGTCATGGGCACGAGCCGGGAGCGCTTGTCAGCGGGGCAAACGAGGATGTCGAGCAACGCGGTATCGATAGGCATGGCGGGAAGATAGGCCAGCGCGGCCGGGAGCTCAATCGCGATCGCTCGCGCTCGGCTCGAGGACGCGGCGCCACGGTCGGGCCTTGGGGCCCAGATCCTTGCCGACGAGCCGCGACAGCGCGGCCTGAACCGCGATGCGGACCTGCGGATCGGGGTCGTGGAGGCCCTCGACCAGCACCTGGCCGCTGGCCTTGTCGCCAAGCACCCCGAGCGCGCCTGCCGCGGCGATGCGCGTCGCCTTGTCGCCCGTGCGCATCAGGCCCAAGAGCGCCTGGCGCGCCTGGCGATCCCCGCGCGCGATGACGGCGCCGATGGCTGCTTCGACGACACGACTATCGCCATCACCGAGCGCCCGTCGAATGACCTCGGCCACGCCCTCTCCGCTGATGGGCGCGAGGCCTTCGACCAGCCGCGCGCGGTCGGCGGGCGAGGCCGCCAGCACGAGGCGGGTCGCGACCTGGGCGCGGCACTCGGCACGGAGGGCCCGAATCTGGGCGACCGGATCGGTCGATGGGATGACGTCGGTCGGGCACCCTGCCGGCTGCGCGGCGGCGTTCGGGAGCACGGCGGTCGACACGGGCGCCGCGACCGTCCTCACCTGAGCTGCGAGCTTGCCCGGCAGCGGCTCGGACACGGTCGCGTAGGGAGGCTCCTCGACCTCCTGCGCGGCCACGTACGAGATGACGAAGACCGCGAGCAGGCCGGTGAACAGCCAGAAGCGGGCGCTGCGGTAGAGCGGTCGGCGGTGCTGCGGTCGCGGGACCAGGCCGGAGACGAGCTGCGACGCGTCGGCGCGACTGACCTTGCCGAGATCCGTGAGGCCGAGCGCAAAACCCAGCGTGTACGCCACCTTGCGCTCGTCGATGTGATGCCCGGCGAAGCGTCGCTTGGCGAGGAAGTCCCCATATCGGCGCGCGATGCGCTCCCACGCGAGGTGCCCCGCGCCGGCACGCCCTTGCGCGGCTGCCACGTAACCTTGATGCGCGAACCACGACGGGTCCGCCCCGCTGGGTGCCTGCTCGGCCGCATCGACGAAGGACTCACGGATGCGTCCCGCTTGATCGCTCAGACGCTCCGCGCCCGGAGCGCTCGTAAAGACGCCCGGCTCCCGTTCCGCAATGGTGGAGACCCAGAGTGACACGGGTGAATTCATCGGCCGGGAGGGCCCAGAGCTGTAGGTAGTTTTCAGCGTACTCGCGAAAAATTCCGCCGTGCTCACTCCCCGCGCAGTGCGGCGACGCCCTCGCGCCGCACGAGCGCCGAGAGCTCGTCGTAGCCGCCGATGAAGCGCTCTCCGACGAAGATCTGCGGCACGGTGCGGTGGTCCGTTCGATCCTTCAGCGCCCTGAGCGCCTCCGGATCGTCGGACAGGTCGATGTCGTTGAACGGCACGCCGTGGCGCTCCATCAGGCGCTTGGCGGCCACGCAGTAGCTGCAGCCGCGCGTGGAGTAGATGGTGACCTGAGGCGCGTTCACCGGGCTTTCTCCAGGCGCAGCTTGGCGTGCGGCACGTACCGGCCCTTGGGCGCGTCATACGTCTCGAAGGCGTAGTCCACCGCGATGACGAGCTCGAAGGCGATCTTCTCTTCGCCCTCGGCGATGAGCAGCGTGCGCTCTTCCTTGCCATAGCTGACCAGCAGCTTGGCCTTGCCTTCGCGCTTGGGCTTTTGGCCCTCGACGGCCATCTCGTCCCACTTGGTCTCGAGCAGCGTGACCATGGTGCGCGTGCCCTCCAAGTAGATGGCGGTCGCGCGCTTCATCTCGACGACCGCGCCCGCCTTGACCGGCAGCGCGAGCTTGGAGAGCACCTCCGGGTCATGCCCGGCCGGCTTGGGTGGCGCCCGAGGCGGCTCGACCACACGTGGAGGCGGCGCCGTCGCGCATCCCCCGGCACATGCAAGCATCAGGGCCACCATCGGGTCGCGTAGGTTGCCAGATTTCATCGGCCCCGAACTCCCGCGGGCCTGAAAGAACGTAGCCCGCATGTCGACGGTACCTTATCATGCGCGCCGCCATGCGCACCCTGACCGGCATCACCGTGGAGCTCGACGCGCTCGACGACCTCCGCCGCGTCGCGGCACGGGCCCTCGGCGTCGCGCCCGACGACGTGCGCTCGGTCTCCCTGGCCCGCCGCTCCCTCGACGCGCGCGGCCGCCGCCCTCGCTGGGTGGTCACGGTGCACGTGTGGCTCCACTCGGATCCGTCCGACGTCGCCACCGAGGCGCCCAACCTCGTGCCGACGGTCGGGCTGGGCGCGACGCGCGTCGTGATCGTCGGCAGCGGACCGGCCGGGCTCTTCGCGGCGCTGCGCTTTGCCGACGCCGGCGTGCCGTGCGTGCTGATCGAGCGTGGAGGCGCGCTGCGCGACCGCCACCGGCGCGCACGCACGCTGCGAGCCGAACGCGTCCTCGACCCCGAGTGCAACCTCTGCTACGGCGAAGGCGGCGCCGGCACCTACTCCGACGGCAAGCTCTACACGCGCAAGCACGATCCGCGCGTCCGAGACGTCTACCGTCGTCTCGTCGAGTTCGGGGCCGATCCGGCGATCCTCGTGGACGCGCACCCCCACGTCGGCACCAATGAGCTGATTCCCGTGCTGGCCGCCTTGCACGACTTTCTGGTCGAGCGCGGCGTCGCTCTCCGCTTCGACACGCGCCTCGACGGGCTCGCGCTCGTGCAGGGTCGCGTCGTCGGCGTGCACCTGCGTAGTCCGGGCGGGCCGGAGCTCCTCCCGGCGGACGCCGTCATCTTGGCCACCGGGCACTCGGCCCGAGACACCTACACGTGGCTTGCGGCCGCGGGCGTCGCCATGCAGCCCAAGCCGTTTGCCGTTGGCGCGCGCGTCGAGCATCCGCAGGCGTTGATCGACCGCATCCAGCTCGGCGCCATGGCCGGTCACCCGAGCGTGGGCGCCGCGGAGTACTTCCTGACCTGCCAGGTCGGTGGGCGCGGGGTCTACTCGTTTTGCATGTGCCCCGGCGGGTTCGTCATCCCCACGCCGACCGAGCCCGGCCGGCTGAACGTGAACGGCATGAGCAACGCGTCCCGGGGCAATCACTTCGCGAACGCGGCGCTCGTCGTGACCGTGACGCCGGAGGACTTCGCTCCGACGGGCCGTGCGCTCGAGGGCCTGGAGTTCCAGCGCCGCATCGAGACGCGCGCGTTCGAGGCCGGAGCGACGGACGTCACCCGGGCCTATTCCGCTCCAGCGACGCGACTCACGGACTTCGTGGCTGGGCGCGGCTCGACCACACTGCCCGAGCGCACGTCCTATCGACCGAGCCTTACACCGTCTGACGCCGGCACGGTGCTTCCCGAGGCGGTCACGCGCGCGATCCGCGAGGCCATCGGCACGTTCGACCGCAAGATGCGCGGCTATCTCACCGACGAGGCGGTCATCATCGCCGCTGAGACCACGACGTCGTCGCCCATTCGGCTCCTGCGAGACGACGGCTACGAGAGTCCGACCGCGCGCGGGCTCTTCCCCACCGGCGAGGGCGCGGGCTACGCGGGCGGCATCGTGTCCTCGGCCATCGACGGCATGGTCGTCGCCGAGCGCATCCTGGCCCAAGGCGTCGGTTGAGACCGGAAGAGCCGCTGGCCCTGGTCTGGCGCGTCGGGCTCGCCTGCCTGTGCCTCGGCGCCGGCTACGTCAGCCTGGCGCCCATCGGCGACGGCGACACGTTCTTCCACCTCGCGCTCGGCCGCTGGATGCTCGACCACCGCGCGCTGCTCCCGTCCCCCGATCCGTTCGTATGGGTCGCCCGCGGTGCCGCCGAAGCGCCCCACGAGTGGCTCGCGCAGCTCGCCATGGCGTTGGTCGATCGCGCGGCGGGACTGACGGGCCTGCGCGTGCTCGCGGCGCTGTGCGTCGGCGGGACCCTCGCGTTGCTCTTCGGCAGCATCTGGAGGTCGACCCGCGAGCCTGCGACCGCGCTGCTCGCTAGCGCGCTGGCGTACGCGCTCATCGCCCCGCACGTGGCGATGCGACCGCATCTCCTCGGCTGGCTCTTCCTCGTGGTCGTCTTCGGCTTCGTCACCCACAACGACGGCTCCTGGTCCCGCGGCCGCTACGCCGTGCTCGTCCTGACGCTCGTCGCGTGGGCCAATTGCCACGCGAGCGTGCTCATCGCGCCCGCGCTGCTCGGACTTCACGGCCTGGCGCTCCTCGTGGACGCCGACGCCAGCGACCGCCGCGCCGTGGCCACACGATGGGCAGGACGTGCGGCTCTGGCGCTCGCCTGTGCGCTGGTTCAACCGGCAGGACCCGGCCTCATCCCCTACGTCCTGCACTCGCCGTCGGTCCTGCGCGGCCTCTCGGCGGAGTGGGGACCTCTGCTATCCCTCGACGTCTGGGAATCGGCGCCCGGAGCCCTTATCTCTTACGCCGTTTTGGCGACGGCCGCGTTGTGTGCCGTGCTCCCCCGCCGAGGTCGCGCCGGCGCCATCGAGGCCCTCGTACTCGTCCTGGCCGTCGCGTCGACGCGTCGCATGACGGTGCTCCTTCTCCTCCCGATCCTGCGGCTCGCACCCCGACTGGCCTCCCACCCCGCGTGGCAGCGCCTGCGCCTGCGCACCGCGATCGTCGCCACGGCGGTCGCGTTGACGCTCGTCTCGGCCCTCCCGCGCGCGATCCTGGTGCCGAGCGGCATTGATCTGCTGCCAGCGACGTTCCCCACGAACGCCATCCCCGTCCTCGACGCGACACGCCTCCAAGGGAGGCTGCTGAGTCCGGACGGCTGGGGCGGCTTCCTCGAGGCGCACCTGGGCCCCGAGACGCCGGTCTACGCCGATGGACGCTGGGTCCTCGTTGGACGCCAAGCGATCGAGGACATGCTGGCCTTCATGCTGCGTCGAGAGCCCGTCGAGACCCGACTCGACGGGTATGGCATCGACTGGGTCGTCCAGCGGTGGCTCGATTATCGCCGCGCCCCGCCACTGAACGCGACCCGCTGGGCCCTCGCGTGGCAAGACTCCATGACCGTCGTGCTGCTGCGGCGCACGCCTGCGTTCGACGACAACGTGGCCCGCGTCTGCCGCTTCTACGCCACGCACCCGGAGCTCCGTCCACAAGCCCACTGGCCAGGTCGCCTCGTGGACCCGCGGGGGGGACCGACGCCGACGGACGTCCCCAGCGTACTCACAGCCTGCCCCGCCCGCGATCCGCCGTCGTTGCCATTGCGCCCCTGACGGCATTGCCCAAGAGCACCCCACACGTATGATTAGTGTAAAGTTGTTCTTGCGTCGTCGCCCCGGACCGGTATCATCACAGGATGATGGAACCAGGCGGGACGCACCGCGCGCTCAGCGACAGCACCCCGATAACAGGAAATCGCACGCCCGCGATCCTGGTCGTCGATGACGACCCACGCAACCGCGACCTCATGGAGGCGATGCTCGAAGATCGCTACACGGTGCTCCTTGCTGCGTCAGGCGCCGAGGCCGTCAGCCTAGTCACCGACAACCCCGTCGACCTCGTCCTGCTCGACGTCATGATGCCGGGCCGCTCCGGGTTCGACGTCGTGCGTGACCTGAAGGAGCACGCCGGCGAGCATGGCGACGGCTTCCTGCCCATCATCCTGGTCACCGCGATGGCGGACAAGCAGAGCCGCTACACGGGTCTCGAAGCGGGTGCCGACGACTTCCTGACCAAGCCCGTCGATCGGCGCGAGCTCCGCCTACGCGTCGCGACGTTGTTGAGGGTTCGGACGCAGGAGCAGCAGATTCGGGCGCAGCTCGCGGCGTTGACGGAGGTGAGCGCCCTCAAGGACGACCTCATCTCGTTGATCGTGCATGACATCCGCAATCCACTCTTTGGCGTCGTGGCATTTCTCGAGCTCGCGCAGGGTGCCGTCACTGATCCCGAGGTGAGTCGCGACCTCTATCAGGCGCAGCAGGCGGCTGAGCGCGTCCGCGTTCTGCTGGAAGACCTCCTTCGCGTGCGCGCGCTGGAGGACGGCAAGGTCAGGCTCTGCCCCGAGGCTGCGCCCGCCTGGCCGCTCCTGTCAGACGCCGTTACGTCGCTCAAGGGCATCGCTCAGGATCGCGCGCTCACCATCGACATCGTCGCTACGCCGGGAGCCACGCTCTGGTGCGACCGCGAGATGACGCGGCGCGCATTGGAGAACCTGCTGGTCAACGCCATGCGCTACGCGCCCAAGGGCTCGACGGTCGAGCTCGAGGCCATCATCGGACGTGCCGGCGGCAGCGTCATCGAGGTCCGGGACCGGGGACCCGGGATTCCGCAAGGCGTCCGTGGCAGCCTTTTTCGCAAGTTCGGCTCGCTGGAGCGCCACGTCTGCGGCGCCCGCCGGGGATTCGGCCTCGGCCTCTACCTCGTGCGTCTGGTCGCCGACGCTCATGGTGGCGCGGTCACCGTCGAGGATCGCTCCGGGGGAGGCACGGTCTTCACCATCGTGCTCCCCAATCCCGAACCCGGGACGTGAGCGAGACGGCTCTGAGCGAGCGCGTCGAGGCGCTGCTGCACAGCCGCTATGGCGTCACCCTGCGCGACCGCCAGCGGCGCGCCGTCGCGCGCGCCATCGCGCGTCGGGGAGCGGCCACGTGCGCCAAGGACGCTGAGGCGTACGTTCAATTGCTTTCGGATGTCCCTGGCGAGGGCGAGCAGCTCTTGCGCGAGTGCCTCGTTGGCGTGACCTCGCTATTTCGGGATCGCGACGTTTGGACCGGGCTTGGCGACGCCGTCGTTCCCGCGCTCTTGCGCCGCTTCCCGGGGACGCTCCGGGCGCTGTGCGTCGGGGTCGCGACGGGTGAAGAGGCGTGGACGCTCGCGCTCGTCCTGCAGCGGCTCGTCGTCGATGGCGCTCAGCGTGACTACGCCATCACGGCCACCGATGTGGACCCGCACCGCCTGCGCGTGGCTCGCCGGGGAGTCTATCGCATCGGGGCCGAGGACACCGTGGCCGACCCGCTCCGTCCCACCGTCAGCGACTCCGGCGTCCGCACGCGCGGGGACCGTCTCGAGTTCGGGCCGCCCCTTTCGGAGCACGTGACCTTCGAGCAGCACGATCTGCTCGGCCCGACCCTCGTCCCGGCGTCCGCCGTGCTGGCGTCGTTTCCACTGGTGCTCTTGCGAAACGTGCTCATCTACCTCGATCCGCCGGGCCGCGACCACGCGCTGGCCCGCCTTGCACGTGTCCTGCCCGAAGGCGGCGCGCTGGTGCTTGGCGAGGCCGAGCATGTGCCTGCAGCGCTGCAATCGCAGCTCATCCCGTGGCGGGGTCTGCCGCCGCGCAGCGCGATCTTCATGCGTGTCCCCGCGTCCCACCGATGAGACGTCCAATCCCTTGGCGATGGCGGGTCATCCTCGCGGCCACCCTCTTGGCGTCCGTCCCCGTCGGCCTCTCGGGCTGGGCCCTGGTTCGCCTGGCACGCGCGACGATGCTCGACGACGCCGAACGCGCCCTTCGGGCCGAGACCCACCGCGTCGCGCAGCTCATCGACGCCTTCAACGAGACGCGCCTTGTGGCTGCGAGCCAGGTGGCGGCATTCCCGGGCGTTCAGGCGCTCTGTCGGGACGAGGCTGTCGATAGCGTGGAGCAGGGCCGTATCTCGCATGTTCTGAAGTCGCTGCTTGCGGGAGATCCCAAGCTTGCGGATGCGGGGATCGTCGATCGACGCGGTCGCGTCGTGGCGGCCAGCGACGAGCGCGGCCTCGGCGCCGACGTCTCGCAACGCAGCTACTTTCGCAGCGCAATGAAGGGCGAGCGCGGCCTTACCGAACCCTTCCGTTCGGTGATCGCCGGAGACCGCCGCGAGCTCATCGGGTACTTCGTCCCGGTCTTCGCTTCCCCGAGCAGCGGGCCCGTCGGCCTCGTCATCCTCGTGTCGCTGGCCCAGCAGGTCGCGGAGTCGATCTACGCGACCTCCGGCCGCGCGGGCGAGGGCAGCTTCGCCGCTCTGGTCGACCGGAGTGGAGTGCGCCTCGCGCACGGGCTCCGTCGCGACCTGGAGGGCGTGCCTGCGCTGACGTTGACCGCGGACGAGCGCACGGAGATCGCGACCGGTCGGCGCTTCGACGCCGTGCAGCAGGCCAAGCTCGCCCACGCCGTCGAGGACCCCACAATCGCGGGGCTCGCCCGCGCCCCACACCTTGACCCCGCGATGGAGCTGCTCTGGTCGGACTCCCCTGCGTTGCGTGAGGAGGTGGTGACACTGGCTGCTCGACTCACGACCGCGCCGTGGACCGTGGTCCTCCGCGTACCGGCAGCGACCGTGCTGAGGCGCATCGACGCCTTCATCTGGCGCATGGCGCTCGTCGTCGGACTTGCCGCGCTCGCCGCGTTTGCGCTGGCGACCACGCTCGTGCGTGTCGCCCTCGCGCCGACGCGCGAGCTCAACCGGGTCGTCGCGGCCATGGCGTCCGGTGACATCGGCGCGCGCGTCTCGATGCCGTCGGCTGCCGACGAGGTCGTCGAGCTCGGCCGCCGCTTCAACGCGATGGCCGAGCAGATCCAGTCCAGCCGCGACGCGCTCGAGTCGCGGGTCGTCGAGCGCACGGCGGCTCTCGACGCCTCAAACCAAGAGCTCGAGGCGCAGAAGCTCGAGCTCCTGGCGCAGCGCGACGAGCTTCGCGCCCAGCGCGAGGCGCTGGCGGAGCGCAACCTCGACGCCGAGCGCGCCAATCGCCTCAAGTCGTCCTTCATCGCGAACATGAGCCACGAGCTGCGAACCCCGCTCAACGCCATCCTGGGCTTCACCGACCTGGTGCTCGACCAGGCCGGCGACACGTTGACCGAAAGGCACCGGAAGTACCTCCGCTCCGTGCTCGATAGCGGCGGTCACCTGCTCGAGCTCATCAATGATGTGCTCGACTTCGCCAAGGTCGAGGCGGGCCGACTCGAGCTCGCCTTCGAGCGCGTCTCGCCTGCCGACCTCGCGCGTGAGGCTGTCGCCGTCGTGGCCGGTGCAGCGCTCGTCCGCGGCGTCGAGGTGACCGTGACCGGCGACGTGACGCGTCCCGTGAGGGCCGACCGCACGAAGCTGCGGCAGGTGCTCGTGAATCTCATCTCGAACGCGATCAAGTTCACCCGCGAGCACACGGGGGTCGACGTCGCGCTCGAGGCGGCGGACACAGGCCTCATCGTGCGGGTCTCCGACCGTGGTCTAGGCGTCGATGAGCGCATGCGACCGCTCTTGTTTCAGCCGTTCATCCAGGGCGACTCCGCGCTCGTCAAGCAGCACGCGGGCACGGGGCTCGGGCTCGCGATCTCCAAGGGCATCGTCGACCAGCACGCAGGCAGTCTGGCGTACCTCCCACGGGAAGGTGGCGGCGCGACGTTCGTGCTGTCCCTCCCTTGGGCGCCGCCCCTCGAGGACGTCGCCGGCGACGGGCACGGCGACGTCCTCATCGTCGCTGCCGCGGACCGCCTCACGGCCTCGGGCCTCGCGCTCACCGAGCTCGTCAAGGCGCTCGCCGCAGAGGGTCACACCGCGCGCGTCGTCAGCCCCGAGCGCGCGCTGGCCGAGGCCGCCGCCGCTCATCCCACGGCCATCGTCGTCGAGCCGACCGTCGAGGCTGCGCCGGGCGTCCTCCTCATCGACGCCCTCTCGCGCGCGCCCGAGCTCTCCACCGTCCCGGTCGTCCTGACCACGGCGCCGGGCGTCGTGGGCTACCTTCCCAAGCCGTTTGCGCGCGAGGCCATTGCGCTAGCGCTCCGTAATGCGCTCAACGGCACCGCGGCCCGCGCCGCGCTCGAGGTCCTGGTCATCGACGACGATCCGAACGTCGGCCGCCTCCTCGAGGACACGCTGCGAGCCCAAGGACATACCGTGATCGTCGCACGCAACGGCACCGAGGGACTGCGGGCCGCCAGCGCGAAGGCGCCCGACGTCATCATCTTGGACCTCATGATGCCCGGCATGTCGGGCTTCGACGTGCTGGACTCGCTTCAAGCCGGCACCCAGACGCGCTCCATCCCCGTCATCGTCCTCACCGCGATGGAGCTGAGCCCGAGCGAGCGCGCGCTGCTCGGCCAGGGCGCACGCGCCGTGACGCAGAAGGGCAACGTGACCGGCGGTGAGCTGGTTCGAACGCTCGAGACCGCCGTCGGGCGCACCCGGAGGCGAGCCAGTTCGGCGACTCTCCAGCGTCGGGTGCTCGTGGTCGACGACAACGCCCAGAATCGGGACCTCGTGCGCGCGACCCTCGAGTCCGCGGGCTATCTCGTGCTGGAGGCCGACTCCGGAGCGGCCGCGTTGTCCGTCTTGCGCCTCGAGGCGGTGGATCTCGTCCTCATGGACCTCGCGATGCCCGGCCTCGACGGCGTTGGCGCGACGCTGGCCATTCGCAACGAGCTCGGTCTGCACGAGATGCCCATCGTCGCGCTCACGGCCCTCACCTCACCCGACGACCGGCGTTGGGCGGCCTCGGCCGGCATGGTCGGCTTTCTGGAGAAGCCAATCGACCGCATGCGCCTCCTGGACGCCGTCTCACACCACACCCAGCGGCCCGTGGCGTCGAGCTGACCTGAGGACGCCGCGCGGCCAGGAGCGCCGCGGCGTGTTCTCACGTATTCTCCGCTGGTGGCGCTGCTGCTCCTGCTGCTGTTTCCCGGACTCGTGTGGTGCCTCCCGGGCGCGCTGGCGGTGCGGTGGGCCTTCCCCGGCGCGACGCCCCTCGAGAAGACCGTGCTGTCCTTCCTCTGTGGCGCGGTCCTCATCGTGCCCCTGGGCTTCTCCGTCAGCTTCTTGCTCCGGACGCCGCTCACGCCGTGGATCCTGGTCGCGCTCGCGCTCGTGGTCTCCGGAGCGCTCGTGGCCCTCTCGTGGCGGTGGCCCCGCTCGACCCGACCGACGGTCGCCACGCCGCCGCACGCGGGATGGCAGTCGCACGGCGTGCGCACCGCGGCCTGCACCGTCCTCATCGCGGCCGCGGCTTCGCTTGCCGAGTCGCCACGCGCCATCGAGGCCACCGAGGTGTTTGCACCCTGCCCCCACCAATCGGCGTTCTATCTCCTCGAGGATGGCACACGCACGGGGGTCGAGCTCTACGATCCGCGATGGGAGCGACGGGTGACGCACGTCCTCCAACATCCCCAGGAGCCGGGCTATGGGATGACCAAGGCGCTGACCTACCAGCGCGTGGGCTCGACGGCGACCCTCGTCGAGCCCATCGCGTTCTTCGGCTCGGGCGGCTTCGTCGTGGCGAGCTTCGCCTATTGGCTCCTCCTCGCCGGCGGCGCGATGCTCCTCGCCGCCGAGCGGCTAGTGTCGGGACCGCTGTGCCTGCTCTTGACGACCGCCTTCCTGCTCGGAGTGCGAGCCATCGGCTGCTACATGGTAAACGAGAACGTCCTGGCCCTCGCCACCGGGCTCGGCGCCATGGCGCTCGTGCGACGCCGCCCCGACGCGCTCCAGGCGGTCTTTCTCGGCGCCACGTTGGCGCTCTGCCTCGCCACGCGTCCGATGGCCGCGGGCTACCTCCCGGCGCTGGCCTGGCTGATGGGAAGGCCCCGCCAGGCCCACCTCACGGCGCTGCTCTCGTTGTCGCTGTTCGCCGTCCCGTGGCTCATCGCCCACGACCAGATCTTCGGCCAAGCGGTCATCGACCCATCCCTCCTGCAGGCGCGCACGGACGTCACCCTGTTTGGCCAGACGTTTCGCTTCCACCCCCTGGGCTGGCCGGTGCTCGACACGCTCGTGCGCGGACCCACCGAGCCATTTCCGCTCTTGTTTCAGGTCCCGCTCGAGCAGCTCCTCGCCTTCGGTGCGCTCTTCAGTGCGCTCGTCGTCGCCGGCGCCGTGGGCCTCCCGTGGCGCGAGGGCGTGCCGCTCCTTGCGGTCGGGCTCCCGGCGCAGGCGCTCATGTGCGCGCTCGTCACGCTCGACCATCACAAGCTCTCGTACGGCCTCGTCGCGCTGGTCGCGGTCCCCAGCCTCGCGGCTGCGGGCGCCTCGTTCGTGCTCTCGACGCAGGTCTCCCGCGTGCGCCGCGGGGTCGCGCTCGTCGCCGCGCTGGCGGTCACCGTCGTCTTTCCCGTGGCGGTGCGGGGCGTCGAGCTCCCCGTCGATCCGCGGCCACAGTACAACGACGAGATTGGTCGGAGGGACGATCCGCCGATCGAGGCCAAGCGCGAGCGCCTGACGCACCCGGGTCTCCTCCCCGAGTTCACGCTCGATGTCGGTTCCAGCTCCCTCGCCTTCGCCCTCCTCTGGAACGGCCGCCTGGCCCAGCGCTCGCTCTCGGAGCCGGTGCTCTCGTCGCCCGTATTCGTCTGGAAGCAGCTCCGCGACGTGACACACCATCACCGCGTGACCTTGCTCGACCAACCCGCGGTGCCGCCGTATCTGGCAGACGTCGTCGAGTCGCTCGAATTGACCGACAGCACGCTGGCGATCGCCTTGGAGCTCCCGGCGACCGCCGGAGCCGCGGCGGACGTGACGCTCACGAGCGACGGACACGAGGTGACCGTGGACGTCTCCGCCCCCGTGGGGCCCGAACGGCGATGGCTCTCACTCGCGCTGATCGACGACGCCCTCGAGAACGGCGTGGAGGTCCATCTCCGCATCAACGGGCGCGAGGTCGACGGCCGCTACATCGTCCTCGAGGCGCGCGACAAGCCCGCGCTCCTCCGGCTGGTCTCCAACGTCTCCTGGCGCATCGTGCCGGAGGGCCATGGGCTGGTCTTTGAGCCGGGTGACGGCGCCGCGACGCGCTGCGCCCGCTGGAGCTTGGGCGGGCTCGAACTGGGCCTCGGCCCGCACGCGGTCACCATCCACGATTCGAACGAGCCCCTCCGCCTGCGCGTCGTCGACCGCTTTCCGCCCGAGGACGAGCCGCAATGCGAGGCCCTCGAGCTACGGTGAGCGCGGCCCCGCGTTCGCCGGCGGCTGCGTTCGCACAAGCTCCTTGGCGAGCGCGTCGGCCGCGACGGCGGCGCCCCGCACGTTCGGGTGCATGCCGTCGCCCGTCGTGAAGCACTTGGCCGGTGTGGTCTCGCACGGCGTCCTCCGGAACGCGTCGCTCAGGCGCAGGACGCGGAGCCCGTGCTCCCGTGCGGCGACCTCGCCTGGGCCCGCGGGCTCGCTGACGCCCGCGGCGTGAAATCGCGGCCACAGCGCCACGAGGACCTCGAAGTGGTGCTCGCGCGCCAGCTCCGCCAGCCGTTTCAGCCCGCTGCGGACGTTGTCGGGTGCCAGGGCGTCCATGTGCTGCTCGATGCGCCGAGGGAGCTGCGCCAGGCGACGGAGGTCCCAGAGGTCGAGCCGCACGGCCACGAAGCGAAACAGCGCAGACGACACGAACAGGTCCTGCGTCCAGGCCGGTCGCGCCGAGCGCTCTTGCTGTACGAGCTCGATGAGCTGGCTGTTGAGGTCGTCGGTGTCGTTCTCGACGTACACGATGACGACCACGTCCGACGCCCACGCGAGCCCGCGCACCTCCAGCAGGCGCACCTCGCCCCCGGTGCAGTAGCCGCCCACGCCCATGTTCAGCACCTCGAGGCCGGGGAGACGTCGCTCGAGTTGGGCGGGGATCGTGTCCTCGCGACGCGCCAGGCCGTGGCCGGCGACGACCGAGTCGCCCAGCACGAGCACCCGCCGGGCTCCGGGCGGCTTGGCCAAGGTCCGCTCGCGATCGCGAAAGCCGTGGGCGTTGACATAGTCGAATGTGAAGTGATCGCTAGAGGCCGGTCCGCGGAAATTAGGAATGAGCTCGTAGCCGAGCCGTACGTCGTCGGAGAGTCGATACGCCGAGCTGCCGGGACGCACGTCGATCCGGTGGAGCTCCGGCGCCAACCCGGCGAGCCGCACGACTCCTTCGGCGACCAGGAGCCCCGCCGCAGCCGATGCGAGCGCGAGCAGCAGCGGCAGGCCGCGGCGCATCAGCGACGGCTGACCTGCTCGCGGGTGACGCCTCGGTCGAGCACGGCACCGGTGAGCGATGGGGCAGGGCGACGGGCCACTCCCGACGAGTACCACCATCCGCCAATCGGCGCGACGCCTACAGCGATGCGGCGGGCACGATCACGTCGTCGACGACGCTGCGCCGCACCGTGGCCGTCTTGGGTGCGGGCTCCTCCCAGTACACGGTCCGCTCGTCGCGTCCGGTGATCTCGGTCAGCGCCAGCACGCCCCACCAGCCGAGGCGCTCGACCGCGTTGGCGTCCAGCAGCCCGTGCGTGAGGCTGTAGCGCATGTTGGCCGCGCTGTTGGCCGCGAAGGCCTTCGCCTCGACCTCGCGGTAGCGCCGGAGCGTCCACTCCCGCACGGCCTCGCTCGGCGCGTAGCGCTTGGAGATCGCGTGGCAGTAGCGCAGGTGGCGCTCCTCGTCCTTGGCGATGGCGGCGAACACGTCCGCCGACTGCGGGTCGACCTTCCGCAGGTGCGGCTCGAACATCTGGAATTGCGTGATGGCGCGCTCTTCGATGACCTGGAGCAGGACATAGGCCTCCATCACCCCGCGATCGTCGGCGATGCCGAGCGCCATGACACCGCCGAGCGCCTTGTCCAGCCGATCGATGAGCTGCAGCTCCGCGGGCACCGAGTGTGGCGTCCCGCCGTTGCGGACGACGCAGGCACGGAACATCTCCGCATGGCGCAGCTCGTCCTCCTGATGCTTGCGGACCATGCGCTGAAGCTCCGGGTCGCCGACACGCGTCGCGAGCACCTCGAAGATCTGCCCCTCGTCGCTGGCCTCGGCCTCCGCGCACTGGTTGAGGAGGTGCACCCGCCCCTTCTGGCTCCCCAGCAGCGCGGACAGGTAGGTCTCGGTGAGCTTCTTCTGGATCGTCGCGTTCATCTCATCCTCCATGTTGACCTGATGACCAGATTCGTTTTTTGGTCATATTCGGTCGCAAAAAAAATCACCCCGAGACCACCGTGGCCGCGGGGCGGGCGCGAAGCCCTTCGAAAACGAGCACCATGCCGGCCTTGAGCCGGCGCGTGATCTCCTCGGCCTTGGCGCGCCGCTGCACCAGCGCCAGACAGCCGGAGACGTGCAGCTCCTGGAGCACGTAGGCCGTCTCCTCGACGTCCAGGTCCGCGCGGAACAGGCCCTGCCGGATGCCGGTGCGCAGGATCTCCGAGATGTTGGCGTGGCCAAGCGACCGCAGGGCGTTGAACTGCTCGGTCCAGTCCGGAAGCTGGCCGCTGTAGTTGCCGAGGAACAGTTCCTTGACCAGCGGATGCGACTCCAGGTACGCGAAGCTGGCGACCGCGACCTGCTCGAGCAGCACGTCCGCGGGAACGCGCGGATCGATCATCTTGGCGACCGTGGCGGACCAGGCGCGCAGCTCCCGGTGCACGGCCTGATAGAGCAGGTCCGCCTTGCTGTCGCAGGCGAGGTAGACGGTGCCCTTGGCCACGCCTGCCTCGCGCGCGATGTCCTCGACCGAGGCCTTCTTGAAGCCCATACGCGTAAATGCCCGCGCAGCGGCTTCGAGGATGCATTCTTTCTTTTGCCACTCCATGACTGACTGGAATCTAGAACTGGTCATCCAGCGCGTCAAGAGCCTCGCGCAAAAAAAGTGCGGGCACCGCTGGCGCCCGCGCCCGTGGACCGGATAATCCCCTCCCCATGGGAGGCCGGTACCTCATCGTGTCTGACCTGCACCTGTGCGACGTGGAGGACCACGCCGACGGGTGGAAGGCCTACAAGAGCTCCCGCTACGTGTGGGACGCCGCCTTCGCCGAGCTGCTGGCCCGGATCGAGGCGCGGGGTGAGGGTCCCCTCACGTTGGTCCTGAACGGCGACATCATCGACTTCGATCTCGTCAGCGACGTCCCAGAGTCGCCCGCGTGGCCGGTTCGCCAGACCGAACGCCTGCGGGGGCTCGACCCGTCGGAGCCCAAGTCCGTCTGGAAGCTCGAGCGCGTCTTGTCCCATCACGCCGACTTTCTCCGCACGCTCGCCGGCTTCGTCGAGCGTGGCAACGACATCGTCTACGTCATGGGGAACCACGACCGTGAGTTCCACTTCCCCGCCGTGCAACGCGTGCTGAGCGACGCCATTCGTGCGGCTGGTGCAGCCGACGGACGAGTGCTTCCGGAGAGCGTCGTGCGCTTCGAGCCCTGGTTCTTCCATGTCGAGGGCGAGGTCTACTGCGAGCACGGCCAGCAGTACGATCACTACAACTCGTTTCGGCATCTCCTCGAGCCCACGATCCCGAACCTCCATGGTGACCGCGTCATCGCGCTGCCGATGGGCAATCTGTCCAACCGCTACCTCCTCGGCCGAATGGGGTTCTTCAACCCGCATGCCTCCGACTTCATCCTGAATCTATATGCGTACATTGTTCATTGGCTCAAGCACTACGCGTTCTCTCGCCACCGAGGCATCTTCCTCAACTGGTTCTTCGGCAGCCTCGCCGTCATCTGGAAGCTGCTCGAGATCAAGGCTCAGCTGCTGCGTGAGCCGTCCGACGACCCCGCGCTGCTTGCGGCCCACGCCGCGCACTCGGGGCTGACCGTCCCGCAGCTCGAGTCGCTTGCGGAGCTCCAGCACCGGCCCATCACCGATCGCTTCTTCCTGGTCATCCGCGAGTTCTGGATCGATCGCGTCATCATCGCCACGCTCATGACGCTCGGGACCATCGCCCTCGCCGTCACGCCGATCCCGCTGTGGACGAAGCTCACTGTGCCACTGATGGGCTTTCCCCTCGTCTACGCGATCTATGAGTGGATCGTCCACGGCGGGACCATCTTCGACGTCGAACACCACATGCCAGCGGTGGCGCGGGCCATCGCACGCAAGCTCGGAGTCCGGGTCGTCTCGTTCGGGCATGTCCACAAGCCGCGGCTCGTGGCGGTCGACCGCGGCGTGCTTTACGCCGATACGGGCACGTGGGCGCCCATCATGGACCGCACGCGCCCCGATTGTCTGGCCACAGGCTACCGAAACTACCTGTCTGTCGATTTCTCCGGCGGACCGGACCCGATCGTGGACTTCGGCTCCTGGATCCCGCCCGGCGGCTGAGTCGCCGCTGGGAATCGCATGATGACGCGCGTCCCGACCCCCGGCGCGGTGACGAGCTCGGGCTCGACGCCGTGGCGCGCCAGGATGCCGTGACAGATGTAGAGGCCGAGGCCGGTGCCGCTCCCGCCTCCGGTGGCGAGGCCGCGCGTCGTGAAGAACGGCTCGAAGACGCGCGCCTTGACCTCCTCGGTCATGCCGCTGCCGTTGTCCTCGACCTCGAGCACGACGCGACCCGCGTCCAGTGCCGTGCGCACCACGATCCGGCCGGCACCGCGCACGTCCGCACGGGCGTCGATGGCGTCTCGTGCGTTGACGACCAGGTTGATGAGCACCTGCACGAGGTCGCCGTGGATTCCAAGAATCGGCGGCAGGTCCGCGGTGAGCTCGTGCTGTAGCGCGACCCCGAGGCTCTGCGTCTGCGCCGTGAGCAGCATGACGACGTCGCGCGCGACCTCGTTCAGCGCGACCGGACCATCGGCAGCGCTGCGCTCGGGGCGGGCGAGGGCGCGCAGGCGCTCGACGATAACCGCCGTACTGTCAATCGCACGCGACAGCACCTCGAGCTGCTCGACGTCGGGCGGCTTGCCCTTCTCGATCCGCTTGCGAAGGTTGTGGACCACGAAGGCCATCGGGTTCAGCTTGTTGCCAATCTCATGAGCCACGCCCGCTGCGAGCACGCCGACGCTCGCGAGCCGCTCGGAGCGGCGGAGCAGCTCGTCCTTCTCCTCCTTCTCACGCATCGCCCGCTCGGTCTCCGCGAGCGACTTCTCCAGCGCCAGGAAGCTCTCCGACAGCCGGGCCTGCATCTCCTCGAAGCGCTGCGCGAGCACACCGATCTCGTCCTCGGGGTCGGCGTCGACGCGCGCGACCGGCGCGTCGGGTCGCTCCCCCAGCGCCACGGCGTTCTGCGTGAGCGTGATCAGCGGGCGGTGCATGCGCCGGAAGACCGCGCCCAGCACGAGGAGCGAGAGACCCGCCGCCGCCGCAACGCACACGATGAACAGAATGATGAACGTGACCTTGTCTTGGCGGTTGCGCGCGACCAGCCCGCGCAGCGTCTCGGTGACCGTCGAGGTCGACATCTCGAAGCGAACGACCCCGAAGAACGCGCCACCGACGAACAGGGGCATCGCGTAGGCGCCCTCCCGCAGACGCTCGAGGCGGTGAATCGTGGCGTGGCGCTCCCAGAGCGCGTCGAAGTCGCCGATGTCATTGCAGGTGGCGTCGCGCCCGAGCGGACGGAGGCAGAAGGCGCGACCGCTGGTCGTACCGTCCAAGACGCGCGCCACGAGGTCGAGCTCCTGGAGGCCGCGGATGAACGTGACCTTCTCCCACAGGATCGCGCGCACGTGGTTCGTCAGGTCGGCACGCAGTCCGGAGCGCGCATAGCGCAGCGCGTCGAGGCGGCCGAGCTCGAGCGCCAGGAGCTTGGCGACCCCTTCGGCGTCCTCCCGCTTCACCTTGCGCGTCCCTGCGACGAACGTGTCCTCGTCGGACACGATCTTCTGGAAGAACAGGACGCCCAGCACCGCCATGATCCCCGCGACGACCAAGACCTGGAGCAGACCCAGCGCGCGGACCTTGTGGCGAAGGCTGCGCTTCATGGCGCCGGACGCGAGACCGGCGCGTGGCCGTGGACTGCGTCAATCTCCCGATCGGCGGCCTGCAACCGGCGGCCAATCGCGATACGGAGGCATGAGTCCTCGGTCGCCCCGCTGCCAGACTCCAGGCACTCGTTCAGGTAGCGGCGACATTCGCCGGAGACCTCCACGCGGCTCGCGACCCGCGCCACCCGCGGCGGCGCGGGGCACGTGAGGACGTCCTTGAGCGCGTCTCGGAGAAAGACGTGGACGAACTCGTCGCTCGTCCGGTCGCGAAATTGGAAGCTGCCGTTGCCCGTCGGTCGGCCGTCGAGCGCGGCGTGCAGCTCCGGGGCGAGCGCGGGGGCCAGCTCCGCCGGGACGGGGACGTCTCGGCGTGCCGGGATGAGCCCGAAGCGGTCCGCGAAGAAGGCGGCCGCCTCGCGCGAACTCAGCTCGGCCACGAACCGGATGGCCAGGTCGTGGCGCTCCTTTGCCGCGGCGCTGGCCTTCTCCGGAGCCCGCGGCACGATCCAGCCCCAGGCGCCCAGGTTCGACCAGCGCGCGCCGGGCGTGACACTCGGCAGCGGGGCGAGCCCCGTGGGCGGCATCGTGCCCCCGTCGCGGCTCTGCTCGTCGCGCATGAAGCGGTAGCGATTGGACCAGCTCACCATCATCACGGCCTCGCCGTGGGCAAACCGCCGGTGGACGGCCTGTCCGACCTCCGGCATGGCGCGCGCGGGCGGCAGGAGCAGGAAGCCGGGACGCAGCTCCTTGCCCATGCCGAGCGCGAGATCGGCCAAGAGCGAGGTCACGACCTCGGTCGCGAGCTTCCCCGAGTCGCCCGAGCCGACGCTCCACAGCAGCGGGTAGAGGTCGTTGTGCACCGACTCCCAGTCGAGCAGGAGGCAGTACCGGACCGAGCGCGGGATCCCATGATCGGCGGCCCGTTCGCAGGCGGTGACTAGCTCGCTGAGCGTCTTCGGCGGCTCTGGGACCAGATCCGAGCGGTAGTACAGCGCGTTGAACTGCGCGCTCCACGGGACGGCGTACACGCCGGCCGAAGCGCCCTCGCCCAGGCGACCCGCGGCGTGAAAGGCCGGTCGAAACCGCTCCTCCAGATCCGAGAACGCGCCGCTCGGGTGGGTGACGAGCTCGGTGAGCCACTCCGCGCGAAAGGAGCCCATGCGGTAGAGGTCGAGGAAGAAGACATCGGCGTCCGGCTCCGAGTCCGCGAAGCGGGCCGCCAGCGACGGCGCGAATACGGCGTCACGCCCCGGATAGGTGGGCTGATCGACCCACTGGATGTCCTCGAACCGAAACGAGAACGTCCGCACACCCGACTCGAGGAGCTCCTTGACCTGGGCCTTGTAGTGGTCCGGGATGATCACCCGAAGTGGGGCCGGCGGGAGCTGCACAGGCGCAGTGCGGCAGCCTGCCGCGAGGACGAGGGTCAGCAGCAGCGTCTGGCAACGGCACGACACCGCGGCAGTGTTGCCCGTTGACCGGGCCTGTCAACCCGAGAGGGACGCCGCCGCCCGCAAGGCCGCTCGCGGTGGCGGCTGGCTTGCCGGAGACGGTGCTGGCGCGTACCGTTCCGTGCGTGGCCGTGCGCAGCCAGACCCCTCACGCCTGGTGCCGCTACGTCACCCAGCCACCGCGTCGCGTCGCGGCCCTGTGGAGCCTGAGTCTCGTCCTCTCTGCGTGTATCACTGAGCGACGCGTCGTCATCGGGCCAGGCCCACAGACCGGCCCGGAGATTGCCAAGGCCACGCTCGTCGTACCGGAGCCCTGCCGCGTCGGAGCTCCGCTCCCCGGGGTCTTCACCGAGTCGGCGGCCGCGCTGGGCATCAATTTCACGTATCCAGCCTTTCCACCGAGTGACCTCAGTGGTCGCCTCCAGGACTTCCCGGCCGTCGCGGTAGCCGACCTCGATGGTGACGGGGCGCTCGACCTCTTCTTCGCCAATAGCGCTGGGCCCGATCAGCTGTACCTCACCACTGGGCGAGGGCCCGCGGTATTTCGTGGGCGGGACCGTGCGTCGGACCCGGAGGCGAGCGCGACCCGCGCCGTCGCCGCGGCGGATCTCGACGGCGATGGCGATCGCGATCTCATCTTGGCCGCGGCCGATGACCGCGTCCTCATCGCCGCCAATCGCGGAGACGCGACCTTCGATCCTCCGACGGCGCTTCGCCTCGGCGAGTGGGCGGCAGGCATGACGTTCTCGAACTTCAGCCTCGCGCTCGGCGACGTCGACAGTGACGGGTGGCTCGATCTCGTCGTCGGCAATCAGACGGAGCGGCTCGGTCAGGACGGCAAGGGCATGCCGGGACGAGAGTGGCTGTTCCGCGGCTCGGGGCTGGCATTCGACGATGTGTCCCACTGGCTGCCGAAGCGGCCCTATGACGACCTCACGTTTCTGGCGAGCTTCATCGATCTCGACGACGACGGGGACCTCGACCTCTACGAGATCAACGACGCGCGCCCCCTCGCTGAGTTTGGAGTCGACACGTCGCGGATCCCGGGCGTCGAGCCGGCGCAGGGCAATCGGCTCTACGAGAATCGAGGCCTCGCGGCCGACGGTCGTGTGGTGCTCGTCGATGTGACCGTTCCGAGCGGCGCGGGCGTCGTCATTGCCGGCATGGGCGGCGCCATCGGCGACTACGATAACGACGGGCGTCCTGATCTCTACGTCACCACCATGCCTTTGGACGCGAACGCGCTCCTCCACAACGAGGGAGGGCTGCGGTTCGTCGACCGCACCGTCAAGGCTCAGGCGAACACCCTCACCGTGGCGCACGACGTCGGCTGGGGCGCCGTGTTCTTCGACGCGGATCTCGACGGCTGGATCGATCTCTTCGTCGTTCACGGATTCAAGGAGGGGAGCCAGTCGCAGAGCCGCAGGAACCGCGACGACCAGTCGAACGTGCTCCTGCGGAACGTCGACGGCGTCCGCTTCGACGACGTCACGGAGGCGGCCGGTGTGCAGAGCGGCGCGTGGAGCCGGAGTCCGGTCGTGGGCGATCTCAACCGCGACGGCTTCCCCGATCTCGTCGTCGGCAACGCCGACAGCCCACCATTCGTGTATCTGAACGGCTGCGACGAGCGGCCGTGGCTGACGGTCAAGCTCTCGAACACGGGACCCAATACGGACGGCATCCAGGCGCGCGTTCGCGCGACCGCGGGAGGCGTGACCCAGTCGCGGTGGATCCTCGCGGGCGGAGACGGGCTCTACGGGTCATCGGCCCCGGAGGCGTACTTCGGTTTCGCACTCGGCGTCGAGGTCGTGGACGTCGAGGTGCGGTGGCCCGATGGCCAGGTGGACTCCTGGTCCGAGCTACCGGTGAGGCGGATCGCGACCCTGCGTCGCTGAGAGCTGCGCTACGCGCTCCAGAGATGAAACCCTTGGCCCGACTTCTTGCCGAGCGCGCCTTCGTTGACAAGGCGGCGTAAGATTTCTGGAGGCCTGTACTGTTCACCGCCGAGCTGCGCGTGGAGGTACTCCGCGATGGCCAGCCGCACGTCGAGCCCCACGAGGTCCGAGACCTCGAGCGGCCCCATCTTGTGCCCGTAACCGAGGCGCATCGCGGTGTCGATGTCTCGCGCGGAGGCGACTCCCTGCTCGACCATCCGCATCGCCTCCAGGCCGAGCACGACGCCCAGTCGGCTCGTGGCGAAGCCGGGCGAGTCGCTGACGACGATCATCTCCCTGCCGAGGCGCTCGCCGAGCGCTCGGGCGTCGTCCATGGCGTCTACCGCGACCACCTCGGAGCGCACGATCTCGAGGAGCTTGACGAGGTGCGGCGGGTTGAAGAAGTGCAGCCCGACGACGCGGCTCGCGCGCGCTCCGGCTGCGTCCGCGATGGCGCGAATCGACAGCGAGGACGTGTTCGTGCCAAGCAGCGCTTGCGCCGGAGCGTGCTGCGCCACGGCCTCGAAGAGCGGCCGCTTGAGGTCCATGCGCTCGGGCACGGCCTCGATGACCGCGTCGGCCTGAGAGACCGCGGCTGCCAGCGTGGTCGTGGTCACCACACGGGACCAGGCGGCGTCTCTGGCCTCCGGTGTGAGCTTCCCGCGCGCGACACCCTCATCGAGCGCGCTCCGAAGGCGCGCCGCGCCGCGCGTGACGCTCGCCTCGTCGATGTCGAACAGCTGCACCTCGAGTCCCGCCGTCGCCGCGACGAGCGCGATGCCGTGGCCCATCGTGCCGGCGCCGAGCACCGCGATCCGCTGGAATTCCGTGGCCTTCATGGGGTGGTCTCCTTGGCCTTGCGCCGCTCCAAGAAGCGCGTCATGCGCGCCCGCTTGTCGTCATCCTCGAACAGCACCGCCTGGGCCGTGGACTCGAGCGCCATGCCGACGTCGGTCGGCATATCGAAGGCCGCGTTCAGCGTGACCTTGGCCAGCCGGACGGCGAGCGCGCTGTTCTTGGCGATGTCGCGCGCCAGCTCCAAGGCCGAGGTCAGCACCGTCGTGTCGGGCACGACCCGATTGACGAGGCCCATGGCCAGCGCCTCGGTCGCCGAGACGAGGCGCCCCGTGAAGACGAGCTCCTTGGCGCGACCCAGGCCGACGATGCGCGCGAGCCGATAGGTACCGCCCGCGCCGGGCAGGATCCCCAGGCCGACCTCGGGCTGCCCGAGCCGTGCGCCTTCCGCCGCGACGCGGAGGTCACATGCCAACGCGAGCTCGCAGCCACCGCCGAGGGCGGCGCCGTTGAGGGCCGCGATCGTCGGCATGGGCAGCAGCTCGAGCTCGCGAAACAGGCTCGTGTTGATGCGCCGGAGCGCGTCGAGGCGTCCGCGGTCGCGCAGCTCGGCGATGTCGGCGCCGCTCACGAACGCGGTGTCCCCGGCTCCGGTGAAGATGAGCGCGCTGACATCGCCGCGCGCCGTCAGCGCGAGGAACACGCGCCGGAGCTCATCGACCATCGTGAGCGACAGGGCGTTGCGCGTCTCCGGTCGGTCGAACGTGCACACGACGATGCCGCGCTCGGGCTCGTCGAGGCGCAGGGTCGTCAGCGGGGGAGTCGAGGTGGTCATCGCCGCTGGCTGTCACACGCCGGGCGTCGGGTCAAGGCGCTAGCGTCGGACAAACAACGGCGGCGGCGCAGCGAGCATGTCCGGGCCCTTCTTGCGCAGCGTGAGCACGAGCCGGGCGGCGTTGAACACCGCGAAGTTGTGCGTCGTCGGCGTGGTGAGCAGGAACTGGCTGCGCGTACCGCCGATGAACCGGGCCACGTCGTCGATACGCTCGACCGACAGGTGCGCGAACGGCTCGTCCAGGATGAAGAAGCCGCCGCCCTCCTGCTCGGCCTCCCACGTCAGCGCGACGAGCAGCATGAGGCTCGCGAGCACCTTCTGGCCGCCCGAGAGCTTGGGATCGGAGACGACCACGGGCCGCTTGCCGTCAAAGCCAAGGCGTACCTCGAGGCCGGCCTGCTGGAGCGCGTCGTCGTCCTCGACGAGCCGGGGCGCGCGCACCTCGACCTCCAGCTCGGCGCGCTTCGCCAGCGCCTTGAGCGCCGTGCTGTAGCGGCTGATGGTCGCGTCGGCCACGCGGATGTAGCTCCGTCGCGCGCGGCGTAGCTCCTCCTCGCCGTGCTCGAGCTCCTCGCCGCGACGCTTGAGCAGACCGAGCTGTTCGTCCAGGTCCGCCTTGCGACGTCCCAGCACGTCCAAGATCCCGGCGTCCTTGCAGCCGTCGAAGCGCTCCACGCGCTCGCGCAGCACCTTCAGGCGACCAGTCAAGGCCTCGGGCGACTCGAGCAGCTCCCCGGCCGCAGGCGTGCGCAGCTCCTCCGGGACGTCTCGGAGCAGCAGCTCCGCCTCCGACGCCACCGTGTGTCGCCGGCTCCCGAGCTCGTGCACGCGCACCATGCGTCGCCGTCGCTCCTCGTCACCGAGCGCGCCATCCATCCGGAGCTGCTTCAGCTCCATCTCGCGGTTGGCCAGCTCGGTCGTGAGCTGCTCGGCCTCGGTGAGGACATCCATGACCGCCCGGGAGCGCTCGCGCTTCTCATCGACGAGCCGCTGATCCTCGGCCCGGAGCGCGAGCAGCTCGTCGCGGCGAGTCGCAAAGCGCTCGCGTGCCTCAAACCGCTGCAGCTCCTTGTCGAGCGCCGCCCGCTTCTGCGCCGCCTCGCGCCGTTGGTCGTTCCAGCGGAGCTCGTCGTTCTGGAGCTGACCGACTCGGCTCTTGAGCGACGCGGCATGTGACTCGGACGCGCCGGCACCGCAATAGACCTGCTCGACGCCGATGTAGACGCCGCCACGACCATCCTGCTTGTAGCCGTCGGGCGTAATCGTGGCCTGCTCGCGTGACAGGCCGTAGCCGTCGGCCACCGACTCGACGAGGGTCACCTCCGCGAGACGGCGCGCGATCCACTTCGGCAGGCGCGACTCCGAGATGCGCACGACTGAGAGCGCCGACGCCTTGCTTGCGTGCACGCTGGCTCCGCCCGACTCCAGCGACGCCACGTACGCCGGGTAGCGCACCTCGGAGGCGAGCCTACGTCCCTCCAGCGCGTCCTTGGAGTCGACGAGCACCGTGAAGCGATCGCGACCGAGCACGGACTCGACCGCCTTCTGCCAGCGGGGCTCCGTCACCTCGACCACGTCGTAGACGAACGAGTGCTTGATGCCTGCCCGCTCGAGGGCGCGCTGCATGTCCTCCACGAAGCGCGGCGGGCGCGGCCGACTCCCACGGGACATGCTCCCGAGCTCTCCCTCGAGCTCCTGTCGCTGGAGCTTGGCGTCGCGAATGCGTCGCTCGAAGTCGGACTCGGTCATCAGCGCCTGGTGCAGTTCCCCGCGAAGCGCCTCAACGTCCCCCTCGGGTGTCTCAGCCGCGGCCTTCTCGAGCGCCTCCAGCTCGCGGAGCTTGATGCGCGCCTCGCGGGACTGCTCGTCGACGGTCTCCTTGGCCTTGAGCAGCTCGCCGCGGGCGCGCCGGCGATCGATCACCGCCCCCTGGAGGCGCGCAATGTCTCGCTCGAGGCCGTCCACGCGCGCGATGCGCTCGGCCGACTCGGTCTCGAAGCGATCGAGCTTGGCCTTGGCCTCGTTCAGGGCCTCGTCGACGTCCTCGAGCTGCTCGCGCAGGGCGTGCCAGCGTGCCGCAGGCAGGCGCGCGTGCTCGATGTCGCGGACCTCGGCCAGGATGCGCCGGAACTCCTCGTAGGCGCGGGCGTCGCGCGCGACCGACTCCAGCTGCCGCTCACTCTCGCGCGCCTTGACCTCTTGCGTCTCGTGCTCTCCGCGGCTCTGGGCGTAGTTTTCGCGCGCCACGTCGTAGGCGTCGAGCACCGCCTTGTCGCCCTGCATCTCGAGCACGTACTCCAGCAGCTGCGCCGGCGAGCGCCGGCAGAGCGCGTGGGTCTCGCCCTGCTCGAGCGCCAGCACGCGCAGTAGCGTTTTGGGCAGGCCGGCGGCCTGCAGCTCCGAGGAGTACTCGTCGGGCCCCATGCCGCGGCTGTCGTCGCGGATCGACTGGAGCGACGCGTCGCCCGGCAGGATGTGAAACCGGCGATGCCACGCTCCCGAGCGGTTCTCCAGCACGCATGCGAGTGTGGCCGTGTCCTCGAAGATGCCCCGGCGCGTAAACGGCCGGCGCCCGTGGCCCTTGCGCAGCGGGTTGGTCACGACTGCCTTGACGACCGCGGTCTTGACCTCCGGGCGCAGGTAGCCGCCGAGCTGACGGGCAGTAGACAGCGTCTTTGTGCCGAGGAGCACGCGGATGGCGTCGAGCAGCGTCGTCTTCCCGGAACCGTTGGGGCCACAGACTACGACGACCTTCTCGTCGAACGGGAACTCGACGTGGTCCCACAGGTCCCAGTTCAGGAGCTCGACGCGCTGAAACGCGAACATGTCTAGGCCTCCCCCTCGGGATCGTCCTCGAACTCGGCCTCGGAGAGGGCGTCGGGCAGCTCGTCGTCACCGGGCTCGGGCGCGTCGAGCTCGAGCTCGGCGGTGCTTCCGGCGCTCTCGGTCGCGGGACCCGCGCTCAGCAGGTCCCACAGCACGCCGTTCTGGATCTCCGAGGCCAGCCGCGGCCCGTCGACCTTGAGGTCCAATAGCGGCCCCTCGAAGAGCCGACCCGTGCGATCCTCGCGGATGAAGCCGAGGCGCTTGAGCATGCCGAGGTAGCGCAGCAGGTTCGAGCGGCCGAACTTGGGCCCGAACTCCGCCAGCAGGGCCTCCTTAGGGACCTTTACGACGTATTCAGGCGGCACCTTGTTGTCCGGGAACAGCTCGAGGTTGGGCTCGTCGGGATCAATCCGGCGGTCGCGTGCCGCGCGCCGCGGCAGGACCAGCTTGGCCCACAGCACGACCAGCAATGCCACGACCGTGCGCGGCAGGCGATGGCTGGAGGCCCAGTCGAAGCGGATGTCCGCCTCGACGCTGCCCTTGAGCCGCACGGAGAAGTAGTCGCTGTAGAATGACTCGGCGAGCTCCATGCCCACGGCCGACAGCCGGCGATCGACCTCGGCGCGCAGCTCCTCGTCCAGCACCAGATCGCGATAGCGATCGCGCCTCAGGTAGGGAAAGACGAGCAGATGGGCGCAGACCTCCTCGGCGCGTGCCAGGGTCGCGTCGCTCGCAAGGTCGTCGCGGCTCATGCTCACGGCCGGGCCTCAGAAGGCTGGCGGGGACCTACGTGGCCTCGGGAGATCTCACTGACGTAGTCGCTATACATTTTTCTTCCGGGCCCGAGCTCGACGGTCAGCTCGATCTGCCGCTCGTCCGCCTGGTCCTCGAGCGCCAGCAAGGCCATGCGGTAGCACGTCCGCGGGAAGTCGCCGCCCAAAAGGAAGCGCTCGAGTGGCACCGTCTCGCGTCGATGTACGACGTCTTCCAGCGCCTTCCTGAAGCCGGCAAACGCGGACTCGCCTTCGGTCGGGGGTGGCGTGCCTATCTCTGCGGGTCGCGCGGCCTCGGTCGTCCAGCCCACGGTCGCCTGTTCGCGGCCCTCGGCCTCCAGCAGCTCGAACTCGGCCGTAGATAACACGTTGTCCAAGATGAACACGAGCGGCCACACAGGCTGCGACACGGTCCCGGTGGCGAGCGCGTAGAGGTCCTCCACCGACTGCTTCGCCAGGTAGCGGCTGACGTCCGCGGGTCGGATGCCCGCGGCGCCGAGCGGCAGGCGCGTACGGCCGACCTCGTCGAGCGCACGCTGCATGACCGAGTGCCAGCGATGGAGCTCACCCAGCTCGCGACCGAGACGCTGGCCCGAGCGATAGCCCTGCTCATCGTCGATGTCGATAGCGTCCAGCAACGAGCGCGCGCGACGCGACCACTCGAGGTTCTTGTCCAGCCGATCCCGCGCCTCGAGCACCTTGAGCTCCGACTGCGACTTGATGGCCGACTCGACGTCCTCGATGGAGCGCCGCAGGTGGTGGGACAGGTGACGGAGCGCCGGTCCGGTGTCTTCTTTCAGTCGCGTCGAGGCCTCGAGGTCAAAGACGCCGAGCGCCATGTCGTCGTCACGGCCGACGCGTAGGCTGGCGAGTCGACACAGCGTGGCGTAGACCGCGAGCGCCTCGGACGACAGCCGAAAACCGCCGCCGGGTCCCGCCGGCTCGAGCCATCCGGTCTTGCGCAGGCCCCGCAGCACCGCGTCACGGTGCTCGGGCGCCATCCAGACGAGGCGCCGCTCCAAGGCGTCGTGCGAAAACGCCGTCTGGTCTGAGTGTACGAGGTCTGAAACCGCGCCAAACCGCAAGAGGAAGTCGTTGCGCGTGCCCGAGGTCAGGCCCCGCAACAGGCCGAAGTGCAGCGCGACGGCGCTCGCCTCGCGCAGCCCCACGACCGACTCGACCTCGAAGCCCGGCATGACGCCCAGCTCCGCGTCGTCCTCCAGCTCGCTGTGCTCCAGATCCCCCGCCACGCTCGTCTCACACGCTCCTGCCGTTCTCCCGTGAGCGGCGGAGCGGGCGTCTATCACCGAGGCCCCCGGTCGGCAAGGCCCGAGCTAGACTCCGACGGTCACGCGCAGCCACTCGTCGAAGCAGGCGACGGCAAGCTCGCCGTAGACCGGTTGCACCGTGCGCTGACCCTTGGCGTAGGGCTCCCCGGCCCTGAGGCCGCAGCGGGCCAGCAGCGTCCGAACCTCGGCGAGCTCCTCGGCCGTGTAGACCAGGAGCCGGACCTCCCAGCCCTTCTTGTAGCGTCCGGAGCCTTGGCCCAACCGATCGCGACGCGGCCGCCGAATGCATCCGCCCTGGCTGAAGTGCCAGAGCAGACGTCGCTGATCGTCGTTCATCGTATGTGTGCTAGCGTTCACACCCCCATCGTCCACGCTTCTGCGTCAGTTGCAAGCTCTTGCAGCCATCACCGCGCAATCACACGGCGGTGGCCTTTCGGCGGGACCGGGCGACCGCTATACTCTCGTGCCACCTCGGCCCTCGCGGCCCCAACCGGTGGACGTGAGGCGCATGTTCGTCGTCTATTTTCTCCTCGTGATTGGCCCCCTCGTCGTCTTCCACGAGCTCGGCCACTTCCTGCTCGCGCGCCTCTTCGGCATTCGCGTGCTCGAGTTCTCGGTCGGCTTTGGCCCGCAGATCGCCGCCTTCACCCGCGGTGACACGACCTACCGCATCGCGCCGCTTCCGCTCGGTGGCTACGTCCGCATCCTGGGCCAGGACCGCTCCGAGGTCATTCCGCCGGAGCTTGAGTCCGTCTCCTTCCAGTCCAAGCCGCTGTGGCAGCGCACGTTGGTCATCGCCGCCGGCCCGGCGTTTTCGCTCTTGTTGCCCTTCATCGTCTTCTTCTTCGCGGCGCTCGCCGACAGCACGGTGGACCCGGCAGTCGTCGGCACGGTCCGGCCCGATGGCCCCGCGGCTGGGAAGCTCCTTCCCGGAGACATCGTCACCGCCGTCAACGACGAGCCCATCGACGGGTGGTGGGAGCTCACTCGCGTCACGTCGAAGAGCGCGGGGAAGCCCATCGACTACACGGTTCGGCGCGGCGACGCGATCGTCGGACCCATCACGATCGTCCCGGAGAACGACGTCGATTTTCTGGCGCCGGAGCTCGGCGTCTCCCGCAACGTCGGTCGCATTCACATCACGCCGCACTTTCCGCGGCCCGTCGTCGTCGTCGACCCTGCCGGTGCCGCGGCCAAGGCCGGGCTGCGCAGCTGGGATCTGGTCGCCAGCGTCGACGCGGTCCCCATGCGCGGCTTTCACGAGGTGACGCGCGCGCTGGAGTCGGCCCACGCCGAGGGTCGCACGGCGCGAGTGGCCGTCGTGCGGGAGGGCTCCGCGCCCACGACGCTCGCCGGTGTCGCGCTGAGCGGGCTCCAGGTCGAGACGCTGGACTTTCCTGCCTCTGCGTCGCCGCTCGGCCTTTCGAGTGCCGAAGCCACCGTCCACACCGTCACGCCCGGAACGCCGGCGGCGGCGGCCGGGCTGCTGGCCGGGGACACCATCGTCGCCGTCGACGGGCGCCCCTTCTGGACCTGGCGATTGATGACCGTGAAGTTCGAGGAGGATCCGAAGGCGACCCGCACCTTGACCGTCGCGCGCCCTGGACGGGAGCCGTTTTTGGTCGCGGTCACGCCCGACGTCACCACCGAGAAGGGCGAATTCAACCAAGAGATGCCCAAGGTCATCTTCGGCGCCGAGAATCGCTGTTCCTACACGGTCTACCCTGATGTGCCCAACGAGTCCCGGTTCTCGTACGCTATATATCAGAGCATCTCGCGCACGCTCGTCGAGACCCAGAAGGCCATCGGCGGCGTCGTGGGGCTGTTCACGGGCAAGCTGGGCCTCAAGTCCATGGGCGGACCGGTATTCATCTTCCAGGCTGCGAGCAAGACGGAGCAGTACGGCTGGCGCTACTACGCGTACTTGCTGGCCATGCTGTCGATCTCCCTGGGGCTGCTGAACCTGCTACCCGTGCCGTTCCTCGATGGCGGGCACCTGCTGTTCTTCCTCATCGAGGCGGTCAAGCGCAGCCCCGTGGCGCTGCGAACCCAGCAGATCGCCACCTACGTGGGCCTCTCGGCCATCCTGCTGCTCATGCTGCTCGTCCTGCGCAATGACTTGCTGCGCCTGTTCGGTTGAGTCCACGCCCATGATCGTCGTCGCGTTCGACACGTCCGACCGTGTCGGGTCCATCGCCCTCGCCGTTGGCGCGGCCGCTCCCTCGCTCGCCGTGCTCAGCCCCGACGCCGGTCCGCACGGCCCGCGGCTCCTTGCCGAGATCCATCGCCTGCTCTCGGAGGCTGGTCTGTCGCTCCAGGCCGTCGACGTCGTCGCGACCACGAACGGCCCTGGCTCGTTCACGGGTCTGCGGGTCGGCCTCGCCACGGCGCAGGCGCTCGGCTTTGGGCTCGGCTGTCGCGTCGGCGGCGTCGGCACCCTGCACGCACAGGCCGAGGCGCTCCGCCGCGAGGGGATCCGCGGCGTCGTCACGACCACGCTCGACGCCAGCCGAGGCGAGGTCTACGCGGCCGCGTTCGAGCTTGCCGACGAGAGCGTCCACGAGCACCTCCCGCCGGCGGTTCTGCTTCCGGCCCGGTGGCTCGAGCGGCTCCACGCCACCTTCGGGCGTGCGGTGCCTGCGTTTGGCGCTGGCGCGATGGCGCATCCCGACGCGTTCTCAGAGGCGCGTCCGGCGCCCCCGTTGGCTCCGGCGCTGTGCGCGATGGTCCGCGACTCGCCCATGTCGCTTTCGGCGGCCGGCCCAATCTACGTCCGGCCTTCGGAGGCCGAGGTCAAGTTCGGTCGGGCTCCCGCCTTCGATCTTCGCCAGGCCATCGACGCCGGTGAGCGAACGGGCCTACACTAGCCCGCTCGTACCCACACCGAGGAGCGCGCCATGACGAAGGCCGAGTTCATCGACGAGATCAAGAAGCAGCGGGGCATCGATCTGACGCGCAAGGACGTCGAGCTGGTCGTCAACGCCGTGTTCGACGTGCTCACGACCGCGCTGCGCCGTCACAAGAAGTTCACGATGCCCGGCTTTGGCATCTTCCAGGTGCGTGTCCGGAAGGCACGTGCCGGCACCGATCCGCGCAACGGTGAGCCCATCAAGATCGCGGCGACCAAGACGGTGAGCTTTCGTCCCTCGCCCCGGCTGAGGACCCGACTCTAGAGTTGCGCGCGGCGCCACTTCGGCGTTGCAAAGAACGGCGTAAACAGATACACTCGGCTCCATGGCTGAACTCACCCCCAAACCCGAAGCGACGACCGCCTCCAAGGGCGCCAACACTGACGCCGCCACGCCCAAGGGCGGAGCCCGGTCCAACCTGGCTGGCATGTCCTATGCGGACGGCGCTGCGGCACTGTCTCCGCGAGTGCAGACCAAGGAAGACCCAGCGGCGACGCCGGCGCCCACCGCGGGCGCGGACGGCAAGACGGCCGGGGCTCCCGGTCCCGACGCCAAGACCGATCCCAAGAAGGAAGCGGCCATCAAGGCCAAGTACGAGTCGCTGCTCGGAAGCTTCCTCGGGGACAAGCTGTATCAGCTCGTCAAGGACAACCTCTCGGCGGACAAGCTCTCGGGCTACGCCAACCAAGGCCTCGACGCGGGCATCAAGTCGCTCGGCGGACTGCTCAAGCCCATCGAGGGCTCGACCGTACTGGACGAGGCCAGCGAGGTTGCCGCGGTCAACGCCTTCGCCAAGGCCGTCGGTGAGTGGGCCAAGCCCGTCGCCGAAGGGTGGCTCAAGGGGGCTGACGGCCAGGCGCTCATGAAGAACGTCGCGGGCTGGCTCGAGGGCAACCCGTGGGCGCTAGTCGCCGGCGCGCTGGTCGCCGCCGTCGGAGCCGTGGCCGCCAACGTCGACATCCCCAACATCGAGCAGAAGATCGGCCTCGGAAAGGGTCTCAAGCTCAAGGCCGGCATCGATCTCGGCAAGATCCAGAACCTCTGCGTCCAGGGAGCGTCGCTCGGCATCGAGTACAAGAAGAACGACTTCGCCGCCTCGCTCAGCTACAAGTTCAAGAACGGCGAGGATGGCAAGGCCGACGTGCACACGATCGGTGCCAAGATCGGCACCGATACGAAGTACCTCGAGGGCACGGCCGCCGTCGGTACCGATGGCTCGCTCAAGGTGAATGCGGGCGGCAAGTACAAAGAGGGCAACGTCACTGCCTCGGGCGGCGCCACCCACGACAAGGCGGCCGATGGAGCGACCAAGACGACGGCCAACGTGGACGTCACGGTCGGGACCGAGAAGAAGAACGTGTCCGGTAGCGCCAAATACGATTCGTCTACGGGCGAGGTCGCGCTCGCGGCAGGCACCATGCAGCAGTTCGGTGCGTGGGACATGGCCGCCAAGGCGAGCGTCAAGACGGGCGGTGCCGACGGCACCTCGGCGATGGGCTCCATGTCGTTCCAGCACGGCAAGGACTTCCGCGCCCAGCTCGAGGCCGACATCAGCCAGGTCCGCGGGACGAACCTCACGGCGTCAGCGGAGTACAAGAAGGGCAACGTGACCGCCGCAGGGTCCACGACCTTCAGCCTGACGGACACGCAGTTCCGGTCGCTCTCGCTCAGTCTCGGCTATCGGGACCCCAAGGAGTTCCAGGCCTACCTCCTGGAGTTCAAGCGGAGCTACAACGGCAAGGTCCCCGAAGACCGCCTCCACCTGATGATCGAAGAGCACGTCAACCAGTGGATGTTCCGTGTCCAGAACACGACGTCCCTCGTCGATGGTCGCTTCAACTCGAACGTCACGCAGGGTCAGGTCGGCTACCAGGTCAACAAGGATCTCGTGCTGTTTGGCGGGGCCAAGTACGGCTATGAGAGCGATCGCGGACCAGGCAACATGGGCGCGATGGACCGCGGCGCGTGGCTCAGCGTCGGCGCGCAGGTCAAGGGCGTACCGTTGCAGTTCAGCTATCGTCCAGAGGACCGCGCGATGACGATCGGCATCACCATTCCGTTCGGTCGCTAACTTCGCTCTGGCCGTAACCGCAATGGCGAGCCCACCGTAGAGGGGTTTGCAGCCAACGCAGGCCGCCAGAATGGAACTCGATGAGTCAGAATCTTCCCGCCGTTCATCACTCGCTCGATCAGTACATGCTCGAGGTCGGGCGTGTGCCGCTCCTGACGCGTCAGGAGGAGCTCGAGCTCGCCTACAAGCTCAAGCACGACAAGGACGTCGCCGCGGCCAAGAAGCTCGTCGCGTCCAACCTGCGCTTCGTCGTCAAGGTCGCGTTCGAATACAAGAACTACAACATCCGCATGACCGACCTCATCCAAGAGGGCAATATCGGGCTCATGCACGCGGTCTCGAAGTACGACCCGGATCGCGGCTACCGACTCATTTCGTACGCAGTTTGGTGGATCAAGGCCTACATTCAGAACTACATCATCAAGAACTGGAGCATGGTTCCGGTCAGCGCGCGCCGCAAGCAGCTCTTCGGGCGGCTACGTGGCCTCCCGAGCGGCGAGCTCGAGATTGAGCCCTCGCGCGAGATCGAAGGACTCGAGGCGGACGCCGCGGTCGAAGGGGAGGGCGCTCAGTACCTCATTCCGGCCGGACAGGCGGATGAACCGACCGTGGGGGTCACCCGCGACGAGCTCATGATGGCGCAGCGGGACTTCTCGCTCGACGCCACGCTGTCCGAGGAGACAGGCACGACCTACCTCGCGCGGCTCCCGTCGACCCAGGCCAGCGCCGAGGAGGATCTCGGGAGCGCGCAGGTGCGCACGCAGGTCAGTCAGGCCCTCGAGAAGGTGCTCGTGGACCTGGACGACCGGGGTCGGTACATCTTGGAACATCGGCTTCTGGCAGACGAGCCCATCAGCCTCCAGGAGATCGGCGAGAAGTTCGACGTCAGCCGCGAGCGCGCGCGCCAGTTGGAGGCGCGCGTCAAAGACAAGCTCAAGAAGGCCCTCGCGCACCTCGGTGCCGCCGAGATCGTCAACTGACCTCGGCGCGCGCAATGGTCGCTGATTGCCCAGCTAGCGGCTGGGCTTGACGATCGGGCGGGGTCGCGTTCCCGGGCGGCTCGGCTCCGGACGCTCGCCCAGCTTGACCGCCTCTGAAACGACGTCCTCCAAACAGCCGACACGCCGCTCCGCCGCAGGGGCCAGCAGGCAGGTCTTCACGCGGCCCGGAAAGCTCGAGATGCTCCCGCGACTGCCGAGGCTCAAGGTCCAGGTGTCGTAGGCGCCCGTGCCGCCAATGCCCGGCGGCCGGCTCCCCTCGGGCAAGCGCGCCGCGATCACCTCCTCCACCGCCAGCGTGACCATGGCCCATGTAGCCTCGAAGCGCTGCGCGTCGCGGCCGGTGAGCTCCGCGGCGCGCGGCCGGATCGTGGACTCGAGGCGCTCGAGCGCAGCCGGTGTCGTCACCGGCGGGAGCTGGAGGCTGTCCGTCCATTGACGCACGGCGTCTCCTCGCTGCGCTTCGGCCAGCAGGTGCAGCTCGCCCGGCGTGGGCCTCACGCCGCCGCCGCCTCCTCCGCCGTCGGCGATTCGCAGGTACTTCGACAGGCTCGTCCAAAGGCGTCCCGCCCAGCTCGCGGACACCGCGGCTGGACTCAGGCCCAGCCGATCGTCGATGCGCGCCGAGACGGCCTCACGCACCTTCTTCCACGAGTCGTGCAGGCGCTCTGGCGGCGTCTCGCCCTGACCGCGTCCGAGCTGCAGCAGCCACGTGGTCGGCGCCGCAGCCGCGGTGTTGACGTCGTCTCGTCCAAGGATGATGGCCACGGCCGTCAGCAGCGTGCCTTCGGGCACGCGCGGGCGCTCGAGCGCCAGTGCAAAGCCGACGCGCAGGCCGAGCCACGCCAACGCCCGACTCTCGGCCTGCCCCGTGGTCTTGCGGTCCAGGACCTCCACCCAGCGACGCAGCTGCAACGCCGGGATGACCCACTCGCGAGAGAAGCGCCAGGCAACCTCGCGGCCGAGCCAGTCGCGCGCGGCCTGGACGAGGGCGCGAATCTCCGGCTCCGGATCGGCCGCCATGGGCGCGAGGCTGGAATCGAGCGCGCGTCGCGCGTCGTCGAGGGAGGCGCGCGGCGCGTCTTCCATGAGCAGCGGTGCCAGGAGCTCCAGGTCGCGTGGCAGGCCGCTCGTCCCGCCAGAACGCGGACGCGAGCTGCCGGACGACTCGGCACGGATGTCCACGACCAGGCTCCCGAGCGCGCGCTCGCGTCCAGTCAGATCGACGCACGCCTCGTCCACGATGTGCGCAAACAGGAACCAGAGCAGGCGCGCCTCGATGAGCCGCCGCTTGGCCAGGGTCAGCCCGTCACCCTCGACGCGCAGCAGCCGCTTGGACTCCCAAACGACGTCTGCGAGCGACAGGCGGTCGTTCCACAGACGGTCCAACGACTCCGTCGGCGCCTCCGCTCCCGACGGGTCGGTCACCTCCGGACGCATCGGCTCGCAGCCACTCAGCGCTGCCATGGCGAGGCTCACACACGCCGCACCCAGGCATCGACGGTGACAGGCTTCTGGCCTCAATCGTCCTCGCGGACCCACGTCGCTTCGAAGCTGGCTCCCGCCTTCAGGTTCACGATGAGCGCCGCGGCGACCTTGGCGACGTCCGCGGCCGGGTCAAGATCCACCCCTTCGAGCAGCGTAGTCGGCAGCTTGAGCTTGCCCGTGACCGTAATCAGAGGGAGGTGGTCGCGATCCACCGGCAGGTCCGCAGGCGAGGCCACGCGGATCCCCTCTGGCGGAGCGGCCGCGACGTGAAAGTGCTTTCCGTCGAGTGATCCCGAGACGTCGATGGAGTGTACGACCGCGGAGAGCTTGGCATACGCGGCGTGATCGAGCTCGGCGGGGCCGAAACGCGACTGAACGTAGCCCGTCAGTGGCGTAAACTCGGCGCCGACAACGACTCCGGCGACCACGTGTTCGATGCCGCCATCCTTGCGGACGCGGTCGCCCTCGATTTCGATACCGCGCAGGCGCACGACGACCTCCGTCGCGATGGCCTCCTTGCCGCCTGTCGAGAAGCGATCGCGCAGGAGCTCCACGCCGATCTGGCCCTCGAGTGAGCCAAAGCCACGACCGTCCGTCGCCGCGCAACCCATGGCCGCGACCGACAACAAGAGAGCGAGCCATTGTCCCATCATCGTGCCCCCCGCACTGCGCCGAGTCCCATCGTCGGTCCCATCGTGGTCCCCGCCTCCAGGTGCAACAGGACGCCGTAGTGCGTCTCCGCGTTGGGACCGCCAACATCCATGTACCCAGACACGCGAATCCGCCCCCACGGCAGCGGCCGCCATCCCACCTGCAGCGTGGGACGCTGGCGGAGCTCCCGGTCCGCGGCGTCGAGATCGTCGCCCTCGACGCCGGTCGTGAGCTCGTACCGCGCCCCGACGCTCCACTGGGGCGTGACGTGCAGGCCGAGCTCCAGCCAGCCGCCGGCGTCCTGGAGCACCGAGCCCGGAACCTGACGGCGGCGAATGAACCACTCCGTCTCGAGCGCCAGCTTGAAGCCGTCGACGTTCTTGAGCGCGTGCTCGACGAAGGCGCCGACCGCGTAGATGTCGGTGCCGCTCTTGCGACCGTGCGCGTTCGGGCCCAGCACGGCGTCGAAGCCAAAGCCGAGGTGCGTGCGCTTGCCGTCGCCCAGGTCGAAGCCCATCTTGAATCCGAGCTGGTAGGCGAAGTCGCGGGGATGCTGAATCTCGATGTCCTCGTTGCCATAGAAGCTGCGTGCGCCGGGGCCGGTCGCCGCCATCGCCGCGCCGTAGAGGTCGAAGCGGAAGGGCACGGGCACCGACCAGCGCAGCTCGGCGCCGAGGTTGAGGTGGCCGCGCGGGCCGAACATCTTGCCGAGCGCGAGCGGCTGTTCGACGAACTCCTGCGCGCCCGGCCGTCGCGCGTTGGCGTAGCCGACCCGGCTCCGAAAGCGACCGGCTCGGACGTGGATGCGGCCCGGAAGAGACAGCGTCTCGGCCGAGGCTTCGTTGAGAAAGAAGCCGCTCTCGGCCACGCTCAGGTCTACCGACAGCCGCGCGAACGCCCCCAGATCGCGGTCGAGCGCGACCTCCAGCTGCTGGAACCCGAAGCCGTTGCGCGCCAGGTCGAACTGGCCAGTTGGCAAGGGGGTGCCATTGAAGACCCCCATGACGCCAAAGTGCGTCAGCAACGTGAGATCGGGCAGCCATGCGACCGCCTTCGAGATCGGCGCGGGCTTGGGATCGTTGGCTTCGGGTGGTGTCTCCGCCCAGGCCGCAGGCGCCAGGAGCGCCAGGACCGCGAGACAGGGAAGCAGTAGCGAGCGGGCCGGTCGACTCATGGGTGATGCCTCTCCGCACCTCCGTGCGCGCCTGCTACTAGAACGCGGGTGGCGGGATGTCAACGGGCGGGCCGGCGCCGTTTTCGTTCTTGTCGGCCGGGTCAAGCGGGGCTAAGCTACGAAGTCGGCGGTTCCTGGGAGTAGTCATATGTCCTCTTTGTCGTGGGTTCGAGCGGCTGCGGCTGTGCTTGCGCTCGTCTCGGCCGCGCCGCGCTCTGCGCAGGCCTGCGGCGGGTTCTTCTGTAGCAACGTCCCGGTCGATCAGACCGGCGAGCGCGTCCTCTTCGCGGTCGACAAGGCGTCTGTCACGGCACACATTCAAATTCTCTACACCGGTGAGGCCGAGAAGTTCGCGTGGGTCCTGCCCTTGCCAACGGAGCCGACCGACATCGGCGTCGGAACGGATCTCGTGTTTCGCAAGCTCGAGCAGGCGACCGATCCCCAGTTCCAGCTCAACTGGGCCAACACGCCGAACTGCTATCCGCCGTACTGGGGCTTCGCCGAGGACGCGGCCGCAGGCGGCGGACCACCCAACGCCGGCGGGCCCAAGTCGGGCGGCGTTGAGATCCTGCTCCAGAAGGAGGTCGGACCCTTCGACGCGACGGTGCTCAAGGGGACCACGGCCGACTCGGGTGAGGCGGTCTTCGAGTGGCTCAACAAGAACGGCTACGTGCAGCCGCCGCAGTCCAAGGACCTCGTCAATACCTACGTCGCCGAGAATCACGTGTTCGTGGCCGTCAAGCTCCAGAAGGACCAGAAGGTCGGCGACATCCAGCCGCTGGTCCTCAAGTTCCCGTTTCCCGGCAGTTGCGTGCCACTGCGGCTCACCAGCATCGCGGCCACGCAGGACATGGACGTGTGGGTCTACATGCTCGGCCAACACCGCGCCGTGCCCATGAACTTCTTCCATGTGGAGATCAATGAGGCCAAGCTCTCGTGGCTCACCGTGGGCTATCAGGGGCGCCCGACCAACTACAAGGAGATCGCGACCGATGCGGTAGACCTCGCGAGCGGGCGCGGCTTCCTAACCGAGTACGCGGGCGACACCATCGGCATGCCCGAGGCGATCTGGACCGAGGGGATCTACAACTTGGAGCTGTTCGCCCAGAAGAAGACGCCGTGGGACTTCTACGCCGAGATGATGAACCAGGGCATGACGCAGCTCAACTCCGTGCAGCTCCAGAACGTCATCCGCGCGCACATCCCCATGCCCAAGTCGGTCAAGGACAAGGGCATCAGCGAGCAGCAGTTCTACTCGAGCCTCCAGACCTATAAGACCGAACTCGCGGGGCAGCCGTTCGACCCGATCGCCTTCGTCAAGGACCTGGAGACCAAGTTCTTCGCGCCGCTGAAGGAGGCCAGCAAGCTGTTTGCCAGCCACCGGATGTTGACGCGCATGTACACGATCATCAGCCCGTCGGAGATGGCGCGGGACCCCATCTTCCTCTTCAACCCGGATCTGCCGAACGTCTCCAATCTCCATAAGGCCGTTGGCAAGGCCATCTGCGCGGAGGGCAAGACGCAGCCAGACAAGGTTGAGATTACGCTCGGCGACGGCACGAAGCTCGTCTACAAGGGGCCTTTCCAGGGCTGGAATGGCATCGACAGCAAGCCGCCGGTGGCGGAGAACGACGCGCAGCTCGGCGGCGCGGCCAAGACCGTCGCGGTGATGGACACCCAGGGTGACCCCGAGATCATCGCGGCGGGGCCCAACATCGCCGCAGAGAAGGCCAAGGTCCAAGAGGCCGAGAAGCTCCTGGCGCAGATCACGATCGCGACGCTCATCGTCAACCACAACGCCAGCCCCGGCGTGACCGCGCCGACCAAGTCCGCCACCAGCGGAACCGGCTCGGGCTGCCAGAGCGGCCGCACGATGGGCTTTGGCGGCGTGGCCACGCTGCTCCTCGTCGGCTTTGGCGCGATGGCTCTGCGTCGCCGGCTCAGCCGCTAGCTAGCGCAGCGCGGCGAGGAGCTCCCGCAGTGGGCGCCGGAGCCGCGCCGGCGGGCGGGCGGCTCGCGCCCGGTCCAGAAACCCGAGTGCTTCGAAGCGGCGGTCTGCCCGCAAGGCGTAGACCCCGAGCTTGAACAGCAGCTCGGCTGACTCGCCGCGAATGGCCAGCGCCTCACGCAGATAGGGCAACGCCGATCGCCAGCGCTGCTCGCGCGCCGCCATCGTGGTGAGATACACCACCGTATCGCGATAGTCGGGTGCCGTCGCCCACAGCGATTGAAACCGACGGGCCGCCTCGGCGACATCCCCACGTGCCAGCGCGATCCGGGCGAGAAGGTAGCTGTCCTCGACGCTCGTCGGGGCGCCCGTCTCGTGCTGCACGAGGCGCTCGGCCGCCTCTGGCTCGTGATTCTCGACCAGCAGCGTGGCAAGGACGCGGCGCCACTCGCGATTGGCGGGCTGGCGCTGCGACTGCTCCCGAGCGACCTCGATGGCCCGGTGCGTGGCGAGCCCGCGCAGATCGAAGTAGGCGGCCTGCTCCTCGGGTGTCGCGAGCTGCGTCGCTCCGCGCTCGACGAAGGCATACAGCTCTGTGATCGCTGGCTGCTGCGGATGCAGATCGAGCGAGGCGCGCAGAAAGCCCAGCGCACCTGGAAGGTCTCCCCGAGCGATCGACCGCTCCGCCTGGGCCGCGAGCGCCAGCGGAAACTCCGGATGGAGCTCGAGGGCCCGGTCGAGCGCCTTGGCTGCGTCGTCGTGCTGACCGAGGCGCGCGTGGCAGACCGAGACGAAGTACTGGGCCTGCCCCTCGAAGCGGTCGCGACCCAGGCGCCAGTCGGTCGCCGACGCCCCGCGAATCACGCGGTCGAGCCGCGCGCGCGCCTCCTCCCATTGTTCCAGCCGGAGCTCGCTCATGGCCTGAGCGAAGTCGACCTCCACCGACGGCGTCTGACCGTTCGCGGCCGCGCGAGGCGTCAGCGCGACCACCTCGTGGGACACGATGCGCCACGCGCGGCGCTCCTGCCCGCGATGCACCACCGTCGCGGCGCGCAGCTCGACCTGCACCGCGGCGCGGCCGCGCGTCAGGGTCCCATCGAGGAAGAGGTCCTCCTGCTCCTTCTCGAAGGTCACGACCAGCCTGCCCGCCTCGACGTCTCCGTCACGGACCGCGACGTCGTGCACCGCGGCCGACGTCTCCCGCAGGCGGTCGAAGCGCGGATCGGCCAGCAGCCCGTCGAGGGCGTGGGTCCCGGGCAGCGCGAGATCGGCGAGCTCGAAGGGGTTCATCGACTGCCAGGCGTTGACGTACGCGTCCAGGAACGCGTCGAGGTCCGGCACGGCGGGGCTCTGAGGCGTGCCGTGGAGGCGGCCCGAGGAGAGTGACGTAGCGGCGATCGTTAGGACGACCGCGAGCGAGTGGAGGCGCATGCGACGAAGCTAACGGTCCCCGATCCGCGGGTCAACGCGCGGGCGTTAGAAACCTAACGCGCGCCGTGCGCGCCTCATTCCCGTAAGGCTGCGAGGCCGGAGAGGAGAGCCAAAATTGATCGTCATTTCAACCAGTTACGTGAACTGGCGTCTTGGTCCGAAACTTGCAACGTTCGTCCGGCCGGGGCGCTACGGACGGTGCCACCGCATCTCGCCAGTGACGGCAAAAAGCCTTGACGCTCGACTCGCGGGCTGCGTATAAGCGCGCGTCCGTTCATCGGGCAATGTTTACTTTGGTAGGAAATTGCGAGCAAGCGGACGCGGAAAGCGGATTGGGGAGTGCAGTGAAGACCAGAACAGCGCACGCTCGGAATCGGTTGCAGTGGCTGGTAGCAGCGGCCCTCGTGCTCATCAGCACCGTGGCGATGGCGGCCGAGGAGGCCACAGCCAAGAAGAAGTCCAGCCCGCTCAAGGGCTTCGGCGGGACGCTCATCTACGACAACACCCTGGGCAAGGGCACCTTCACGGGCTCGGGCGATGGCTATAGCAGCCGGCCGCTCTGGACGATGTGGTGGTCCATTCGTCCCAAGTACACGTTCATCGACGAGGTCGCTCTCGCCATCTCGCTGCGCTTCGACATCACGAAGACGGTGATCGACAACGCGGACTCGGGCAACTCCCGCAACCGTCAGACAGTGTTTGGCGATATCTGGCTGAACTTTGGCGCCGGCAAGCTCCAGGTCAAGTCGGCCAACCTCACCTTCACGGCGGGGACCACGCTGTTCCTGCCCACGTCGCTCGAGAGCCGCGCGCAGTCCAAGATCTTGGGGCTGCGGTTCAGCGGCTCGGTGAACTACGAGCCCGTGAAGTGGTTCTCGATGCTGTACGCGTTCTCGTTCACGAAGAACTTCAACCGCTTCACCAACACCGTCGTCGACAACTCTGACCTCGACATCGCGCAGGTCAGCCGCTCTGGCGGCGCCGAGTCCATCGGCGGCGGACTGGTCGCGACCGGCAGCGGCATCACGGAGTGGGGCCTCATCCACGACCTGCACTTCGAGTTCAGCTGGCTCGAGAAGTTCAGCATCGGCCTCGACTACATCTACCTGCAGAACTTCTCGTACAACAACTTCGCCAAGAACGACCAATCGTCTCCGTACGCGACCGGCGGTCGCGGCTACAGCGACACCAGCTGGACGATCGTCGACTTCACCTACCAGGTCCTGCCGTACCTGGGCCTCTCTCTCGGCTGGATGGTCATCCAGGAGCCGAAGAGTGCGGACAACAAGTCGGTGCGCTTTCCGTTCTGGGACTTCTCGAACGGCGCCTCCAACCGGCAGACCTTCTACCTCGACGTGACGGCGTCATTCTAGTCAAGGAGCCTGCCATGCACGTCCACCGAACCATGAACCCAGCGTCCACCACCCCCAGCGGATCCCAGCAGCGCGAGGAGTTTGCGATGATGAAGCAGCGTTTCCACGGTCGCCTTCTGGCGGTCGGCCTGGCTCTCGGCGTCCTCGCCGCGACCGCGGCCGGCTGTGCCAAGGAGGTCGCTGACATTGACCGCACCCAGTCCAATCGCGTCGACAAGCAGCAGCTTGCCGGCGTCTGGTACTACCTCCAGACGATGATCGACGTCCCGCAGCAGAGCTCGCAGGGCTTCATCGGGAACACGAACTTCGGCTCGAGCGCTAAGGTCATGTTCGACATTCAGGAGCACTGGCTCTACGTCGTTCCGGTGGTCGAGACGGTCAAGTTCGCCGAGGCCAAGTACACGAAGTCCAAGATCCGCAACTACTGGGACGCCGGCAAGAGCGGGGAGTTCGTCGAGATGTTCATCGGGCAGCCCATCGCGGCGTTCCCGATCGACAAGCACTTCGACGTCATCCGCCAGTTCAACACGGCCACGGGCGCGCAGTCCAACGTTCTCACGGAGAACGACACGGACCGGCCCTGGTACGAGCGGAAGTACATCCGCGTGAACTGGGGCGGCAACACCGTGCAGGACTGGATGTTCCCGTATGGGTCCAAGCAGTTCTCGGCCGTGGACCACTTCGTCCAGCAGAAGGACGATCCCTATCTGGACGCGCCCGGCCAGGGCGCCAACCCCGACGCCTTCGAGCTTCAGGACGGCTACCTCGCGTTCGTCACCAAGGCCTTCCTCCCGCCAAACGAGGTGGACTGGCAGGGTGAGTCGTGCAACCCGTACATGATCTCGAACAAGGACTGCGGCGGCGCCACCATCAAGGTGCGACACAGCTTCAAGCACGCCCCCACGTGGTCGGACTACGAGACGTTCGTCTACAAGAACTCCGAGCACATGGACAAGTTCGGCTTCTTCCTCTCGGAGCGCTACAGCTACGACGAGTACTGGAACCTCACGGAGACCGGCAAGGACTACAAGGCGCAGCTGTGGCCGCTGTGGAAGTCGGTCTATGACACCAAGCCCATCCTCGACAAGGACGGCAAGGCCGTCTCTTGCATGGCGGACTCCGACTGCGGCTCTGACGCCGACGTCATGGATCGCAACACAGTCAAGTGCGTCAAGGACCACTGGTTCCACGCGGGCACCTGCCACACGGCGACGCTCAAGCCGTTCCGCGAGCGTGGCCTCAAGCCCATCCTCTACCACTTCAACTCCAACGTGCAGGATGAGCTTCGCAGCGAGTTCTACGAGACCGCCGACGGCTGGTCGGACGTCTACAAGGAGACGGTCGCGTGGCTCTACACGCTCGAGGACATCGGTCGCTATTGGGTGCGGGACTGCAAGGTCGACAGCGACTGCACGGCCAACCGGCAGGACGTCATCGGTGAGGTCCAGGTCGACCTGCCGAAGCAGATGCAGGCCAAGGCCGAGGACACCAACGACTGCGCCAAGGTCAATGGCGGCAACGTCAACGGCCTCTGCGTGCAAGGCGTCGCGTGCTCCGCGCTCACCCCCTGCGCGGCCAATCAGATCTGCAGCGGCGGCAGCTGCCACGTGCGCAACGGCGACGGCACCGCGGGCGACAAGGTCACCGTTCCAGTCAACGTCCCCGGCCCCAAGATCGTCACCCTCGTGATCCACGCGGGCGCCGACGGCAAGGCGGCGGCGATTCGCGTCAACAACGACGTGAGCGGCAAGCAGATTGGCGGCAGCGAGGCGGCCGTCCAGTTCGTCAACGCCACCCCGGGCTCCTCGCCCACGAACCTCACGCTCGACGACGGCACTGAGGTCGCGCCCGCCGCGGCGTATGACGCCAACGCTTGGGTCTCGGCGGTCTACACCATGCCGGCCGGCAGCCCCATCAACCTCAAGGCGGGGACGGCCACGCTGGCCATCACGCCCGAGAAGGGCTCGCTCTATGTCGTCGCCTTCACCGGTGGTGACACGCTCGTGGGCGCAGGAGCGACCATCAACAACAGCCTCACGGGCGTCGTGCGCGTGCTGCACGCGGTCAAGGGCAAGGGCGAGGCGGATCTGGGCATCGGCGGCGTCAAGAAGGCGGCCAAGCTGCCCTTCGGTGGCCTGTCGGAGTTCTCGCCGTCGCGACTCGACAAGGAGCGCATCGTGCTCGTGCAGGGCGGTACCGAGGGCGACGTCAGCTGCTACCACACCATGCATGTCGGCAAGTGCGTCGGCTGGGCGGGTGATTGGCCGACCGACTTCGACGCTCGACTCGCGGCGAACAAGCAGAGCGTGCCCGAGATGTTCCTCATGTGCGAGAACGTCTATGACCGGGCGACTGCCGAGACCAAGGCCAACGACGCCGCCGGCAAGGCCCTCAAGAACGTTGGCAACGACGGGCGGTATGCGTCGCGGGGCAAGAACCCCTACGCGCCCGCGGGCAAGCAGGACCTGAGCAACGCCAACGAGCTGTACAACCCGTGCGAGCGCATGGTGCCCGACGCCACGAAGCTCAAGAAGATCGGCGACGTGCGCTACAGCTACATGTACTGGGTCGCCGAGATGCAGGCCGCCTCGCCGTGGGGCTACGGCCCGTCGGCCGCCGATCCCGAGTCGGGCGAGACCTTCTGGGCCACGGCCTACGTCTACGGCGCGCCGACGTTCACCATCGGCTACCAGAACAAGGACCTCGTGGACCTGCTCAACGGCAAGCTCGATCCCAACGACATCATCACGGGCAAGTACGTCCGTGACTATGTCGAGCGGAAGGGCGACCCCATCCCCATGGACAACAGCGCCACGATGCACTTCGGCGCCGCAGCGGCGCCGGCCGAGGGCGTCGCCACGGCGCGCGGTCGCGTCAGCCAGATCGATGACGACGGCAAGTTCCTCAAGCTCTCGAACCCGCTGAAGGACGCGCCCGAGCTCATCAAGTTCATGAACGACCCCAAGTTCCGCAAGGAGCTGTTCGCCGATCTGCCCACGGTGCAGACCGGCTGGGCTCAGAACCGAATGGACAAGATCCGCGGGACGCACATCGAGGATCTCATGCTGAACGATGAGGTCGTCCTGGGCCTCACCGACGGGCAGGTCCTGCCGGGCCAGGGCCTCTCAGCCGAGCTCCGCAAGCAGCTCAGCCCCGCGACGTGGGCCACGGGCGAGGCGGTGATGGCCAAGAACCACAAGCAGCACAATCACCTCGCGCGGGGACCCTGCGCGGTTGGCCGGGACTTCCAGGACGACACGATCTACGGCCTGGCCAAGGAGTTCGCCTGCACCGACGACGAGCGCCTTCAGTACAAGGCGGGCACGCTCACCGGGAAGATGTGCTTGGAGGGCGACGAGCTGTTCTGGGAGATCACGCGGCGCATCTTCGGCGGCGTCGTGGAGCACGAGGTCGGCCACAACATGGGCCTGCGCCACAACTTCTCGGGCTCGGTCGACGTGTTCAACTTCTTCGACGACTACTACAAGATCCGCGAGAAGGAGAGCGTCTATTGCCAGAACGAGGCGCACTGCGACTCGGACTATGGCGAGGTCTGCACCGTCCCTGACTGCAAGGGCGCCTCGGACTGCCCGGCGGGTCTGAGCTGCAATACGTCGAATGGCAAGTGCGTCGACTCGACCACGACCGCGACCGGTACGTGCACCCTGAACGGCGTCGAGCAGAAGAAGTTCGTGCCGAGCATCGCGTCCAGCTCGCCGGCACGCGCTGACCGCGTCTACACCGACAAGGAGCGCCAGGAGAAGCTCTACGAGTACCAGTACTCGACGGTCATGGACTACGGCGGTCGGCTCAACAGCGACATTCACGGGCTCGGCAAGTACGACTACGCGGCCATCAAGTTCGCCTATGGTCGGATGGTCGAGGTCTACCGGAACACGGACAAGATCCGCAATCGCGTCTACAAGGCCGCGGCCGATACGGGCTACGACCCGAGCCAGTTCGCCTGGTACCTGGACACGTCCAGCTGGCGCTATGCCGGCGTCGTGTTCCACCCGTTCTTCTACCTCGAGAACTACATCGGCGCCGAAGACAACCTCAAGCGCGTGTCGGTGCCCTATAACAAGGTCAAGTGGGAGCACGCCATCGCCGACAACTACAAGGACAACGAGCTCAACTGGACCTACCTCGAGGTCCCGTATCGCTTCTGTTCCGACGAGTTCAACGGCAACCTCGGCTGCTACACCTATGACGTCGGCATCGACGTGGGCGAGACGGTCGTAAACGCCGTCAACTCCATCAACGAGTACTACGTGTTCGACGCGTTCATGCGGGATCGCCAGTTCGCGGGCTCGCAGGCCGTCATCAATGGCTACTTCGGCCGCGTCATGGGCCGCTTCCTCAACATCCTCCACGACGCGGGTCGCTACTTCGCCATCTACGATCACATCTTCCGCAAGTACTCGTGGTACCCGGAGCTGGCGAAGAACCCGCACGGAATGCGCACGCTCGTTCAGGCGTCGCACCGGTCGTTCAACGAGCTCGCCCAGATGCTCGCCGCGCCGGCGCCCGGCTCCTTCCGCCTCGACTCGCAGGACAACATCTATCGCAACGTGTCCTACGACCTGAACGCGCCGAACACGGACCTCACGATTCCCGTCGGCATCGGCAAGTTCCCCTACACGCAGTACCTCCAGACGGACTCGAATCAGTTCTACGACCACGTGCTGTGGGTCGGCAGCTACTGGCTGCGCCTCGCGGCGCTGCTCACCTTGACGGACTCGACGTTCCAGTCGGCGTCCGACTGGGTCGGCGAGCAGCTCGCCATTGGTCGCAGCTCGGCGGTTGGCTTCAACACGCTGTACCAGACGCAGATGACCAACCTCATCGGCGGCATCGTGGCCGACAACGTCTCGTACTACACGGCCACGGCGGGCAAGGACTCGGCGGGCAACCTGATCTTCCGGGCGCGCGACCTCTTCAACCCGCAGGTGGGCAAGAACGAGCGCATGGTCGAGCCGGGGCTCAACAACCTCAGCATCAAGCTCAACGCGGCGACGCTCGGCATGGCCAACCTCCCGGCGGGCTTCGACCCGAGCTTCACCGACTCCATGACCGTCTTCCTCAAGGGCTCTGGCGAGGAGTTTACCCTGGCCAAGGGCGATTCGGCGGTCAAGATCGGCGAGTTCGAGGACCCGTGGGGCAAGAAGACCTACATGGCCTACGCGCCCAACTACGACGACGACCGCGTGCCTCCGGCCTACACCATCATCGCGCGCGCCAACTCGCTCAAGACAGCGTGGGCGGCGGCAAACGGTGATGAGAAGACCCAGCTCGCGACCAAGCTGAAGGAGCAGATCCAGATCCTGGACATCCTCCGCCAGCTCCACGTGATGTACGGCAACCTGGTCTACTAGATTCGACGGGAGAATCAGAACATGAACCTCAAGCGCAATCTCATCTCCCTCGTCCTTGCCGCAACGGGCCTCCTTGGGCTCGGCTGCGCGCAGCGGCTCGATGACATCGACCGGGTGCAAAACAATGTCACCCGCAAGAGCGAGCTTCGTGGCGAGTTCTACTTCCGGAGCACGGTCGTCGAGGCGCCCTACGCCTCGGTGAACTTCTTCGAAGGGTCCATGAACTACCAGACGGAGCGCGGCGTCTTCGAGGTCCAGGAGAAGACGCTGTACTTCTTCCGGACCTACGAGATCGTCATCGGTGGCGAGGCGCTCGGCATGGCCAGCGACATCGACACCCCGCTCTACCAGGTCGACGCCAAGGGCCAGATCGTGAAGGACGCGAACGGCAAGCCCGTTCCGGTCACCACGCAGCTCCGCATCGGCGACAAGATGTATACGGTCGCCCGCTACGTCTACCGAGGCACGCCGGTCGTTGCGTTTCCCATCGAGTCGCACTTCGACATCCGTCGTGAGTACGACCCGGCGACGGGCGAAGAGAAGAACGTCATCTCCGAGAACACCTCCGACCGCGAGTGGTGGGAGCGCGAGCACATGCGCGTGACGTGGGGCGCCAACCAGCTGAGCTACATGGACGCCTCCATCTCTCCGACGCTCGTGAGCGCGTGGACGCCGCCGTCGGTGTTCCTCGACGAGACGGCCCCGAAGAGCGAGGCGCCCAGCAAGGACCTCGATGCGGACGGCCGGCTAGTGTACTTCGACTACCTCTCGCGCGTGGTCGTCTCGGCTCCAGTGAGCGACTACGACGATGGCGAAGGCACCGTGATGCAGATCCCGACCTGCCTCTACTACCCCTGGTACCTCGGGCAGATCGCTGAGTGCGCGTCCGAGCGGGTCACGTTCCGTCACTCGTTCCTCCGCGTTCAGAACAGCGACTACGTCGCGTGGGAGTATGACGACTCGCTGCTCCGGAAGTTCGGCTACTACCGCTTGGAGCGCGCCAACTACGACCCGCTGCGCGGTCAGACGTACACGGGCGCGAGCCGCCGGCTGCGTCGCCACCGCATGTGGAAGAACCACGTCGTGACCACGGGCAGCGAGTGCAAGGCGCCCAACGCCGACGTCACGGCGGACTGCCCCTCGGGTCAGGTCTGTGAGCCGGTGGGCACCGACGGCAAGAAGTTCTGCGTGGCGGCCGACGCCAACGATCGTCTGGACTACGCGAAGATGGAGCCGCAAGCCATCGTGTACTTCCTCTCGGAGCAGTACCCCCGCGAGCTCCTCCCCGAGGCGCTCAAGCTCGGCGAGCACTGGTCGGTTCCGTTCGAGGACATCGTGAAGTTCCGCAAGCAGACCAGCTCCGCGCCCAAGATGTTCGTCATCTGCGAGAACAACCTGACCGAGGCGGCCGCGGTGATGAAGGGGCTCGGCCTCGACATCAACAACAGCGCCGACGTGGCCAAGGCTCAGAAGGACGGAAAGCTCGCCGGCATCGGCGGCGCCTGCTGTGAGAATCGCTTCGTCTCCAAGGCCAAGCAGGTCGAGAAGGGCGGCACGTGCGCGCTCATGAACGAGCCCAAGCGCAACGGCGACCTCCGCTTCTCGCTGCTCGCGAGCGTGAATGCGCCGACGTCGGTCGGCCTCTACGGCTACGGCCCGTCCGCGGCGGATCCGCTCACGGGCGAGCTGCTCTCGGCTGGCGCCTACATGTACACGCCGGCCATGAAGCGCGGCGCGGCGACGGCCATGCTCCAGATCGAGCTCCTCACCGGCATTCAGAACTTCTGGGAGACCATCTACGCCAACGACGTCACGGAGCGGACGGAGCTCGCCGAGCTCGGCTCGGTGCAGGGCGGTCTGCCGAAGTGGACGGTCGAGAGGGCCAAGGCCACGGCCAGCGAGATGATCGAGCCGCAGGTGCGCGCCGCCATCGAGCAGGTCGGGCTCCCCAAGGCCGATGGCGACTTCGCCCACGCGCGCATGGCCAAGCTGGCGCGGGAGAAGCCGGGCCTGGCGCAGATGTTCGTGACCGACGACGTGAAGCTCATGATGCGCGATCCGGGCGTCGGCAAGCGCGGTACGGAGTCTGCTGAGCAGCTTGTCGAGCGCCTCGGTCAGCACAACTGGGGCGTGCAGTCGGGCAGCGTGGAGAAGCGCCTCCACTACCTGGAGCACCTCGATCACGGCGGCTGCAAGTTCATGGAGGAGTTTGCCGACAACGCCATCCTCGGCATCGCGCACGAGTACTCGGCGCGCATGAACAAGGACGTGTGCGACGCGGCGAAGGCGGCCAAGGACACGGTCTTCGACTTCCAGGCCCTCGAGAAGTTCGACGGCAAGTGCAACACGGCCGGCGAGGTTCGGGCGGACGGCGCGATGTGCAACGAGGTCACCATCGATGACCAGGGCACCAAGGGCCTCTTCTGGCAGCCCGGGTGCACGGTCGGTCGGCTCAAGGCGCAGCTCGCCAGCGCGATCGTCAAGCTCGACATCAAGAATCCGTTCAACCAGACCAACGACTACTACCAGGTCGATCCGGTCTACACGGACACGAAGAACCAGCAGATCCACGACTCGCAGATGGTCCTGCTCGACGCCATCAACAAGGCGCGCGACGCGATGATCCCCGAGCTGCACCGCCGGATCTGGCTGGGCGTCGCCGAGCATGAGGTCGGTCACACCCTGGGCCTGCGGCACAACTTCGAGGGCTCGTCGGACGCGATGAACTTCGGCAAGAACTACTGGGACCTCAAGGGCAGCTTCGACGCGCAGAAGGGCTTCGTCGCGCACGACTTCCTTGGCAACGAGACCCCGGCGCAGGTCGAGTCCAAGCTGCGTCAGCTCCAGTCGTCCACGGTCATGGACTACGGCGCCAAGTTCAACGACCGCTTCGAGGGCGTGGGCTACTACGACCGCGCGGCGATTCGGTTTGGCTACGGCGGCATCGTCGACGTGTTCGCGCAGGACCCCAACACGAGCCAGTACGCCTCGTATATGGACGACACCACGGCGGACACGACCAACCTCACCACGGTCCCCGAGGCGCCCATGTACCTCGAGCGCCTGTTCAAGTCGCGCATCCACTACTCCAAGATCCCGAACCTGTTCGGCAAGACCGACGCGCTCTACGATCGGACCCTGAGCAAGTGGTCGGACGTGCAGCGCAACGCGGGTGGCCAGAACGTCACGGTCAACGGCAAGTGGGAGGTCCCCTACCGCTTCTGCGGCGACGAGCTCGCCGGGCGGATTCCGACGTGCCAGCGCTGGGACCAGGGCGCCGACAGCTTCGAGATCGTGCGCAACGCCATCTCGGACTACGAGAGCTACTGGCCGATCTGGGGCTACTGGCGCAACAGCGTGACCTTCGCGCCGGACAACTACAGCAATCGCATCAGGGGCACGTTCTACACGCTCAAGACGCACATGCAGTGGTGGACGACCGAGATGGCGCGCTTCAATCGCGGTGACTGGTGGAAGCAGCGGTCGGGTGGAGCGCGTTGGGAAGAGGACGAGAACGGCGGCCTCGCCGGCGCGGCGGGTGTTGCCGACAGCGTCAACACGCTCATCCAGACCTTCGGTCGCCCGGAGCCCGGGATCATGGGCTACAACGCCAACACGGCGGTCTTCGAGCCGCGCCCGTCGATCGACAACGCGCTGTTCTCGAACCAGAAGCTCATGACGCAGCTCAACTGCGACGCGCGCGAGCTGTACCCAGGGTACGACTACAACGGCTACCTGCCGAAGGCGACGCGCGCCGGCGCCATCTACGAGCGCCTCGCGGCGTTCGAGATGCTGGCCGATCCGTCGAGCTCGTTCCTGGCGGTCGACAAGATGAACGACATCCAAAAGTACCTGCTGAGCTTCTACACGCTGTTCCCGAAGCAGCTTCAGACGGTCTTTGGCGGTCTCATCGGCAACCGCGCCGACAAGTACGGCTGGTGGATGGCGAAGAACGCGACGGGCAAGCCTGACCACTGCGTTCGTCGCCGGATCGTCGGCTCCGCCAACGACGTGAAGGACCCGGACAACGCGTGGCCGATGAACCCCGAGCCCGAGTACACGTTTCCGAGCACACGGTTCCGTATGCCGATGCTCGCCGCGTACTACGGCCTGGGGCTCTTCCTCAACTCGTATGACCACAGCTTCGTCGACACGACGCGCGTCTACATCGACGGCCACGAGACCTCGATTACGCCGACCCCCGACGCGGAGCTGGCCAAGTTCGAGGATCCGCTGTCGGGCAAGGTCTACGTCGCGGTCAAGGACGCCACGTCGGCGGCCTTCTTCCCGGCGTTCGAGATGGTGAAGTCGCTCCAGGCGGAGAAGAAGAAGTACGAAGTCAACGGCGTGCTCGACCTCAAGGCGCTGCAGGACGCGTACAACTACAGCGAGTACCAGTACATCGTGGACAAGCTGGAGCTCCTGCGCGACATGAACCACACCTACGACTACGCGCACTAGTCGCTAGCCGCGGGTGACACTGACGAGGCCCGGGCCCTACGGCTCGGGCCTTCGTTTTTGGTGCGTGGCACGTTCCGGGTTGACGGCGCGGTCGCTCCTCGCTACCAACGCGGCCGAGCTTAGGAGGTGACCCATGCGCATGACAGCCCTGCACGCCCCGACCCTGAAGGAAGCGCCCAAGGAGGCGGAGGTCCCAAGCCACGCGCTCCTGCTGCGCGCCGGCTACCTGCGCAAGGAGGCGGCGGGAATCTACTCGTTCCTGCCGCTCGCGATGAAGGTGCTCGCGCGCATCGGGCGCATCGTTCGTGAGGAGCTCGACCGGGCCGGCGCACAGGAGGTGCTGCTGCCGCTCATTCAGCCCGCGGAGCTGTGGCAGGAGAGCGGCCGCTGGACCAAGTACGGTCCGGAGCTGCTCCGCATCAAGGACCGCAAGGACGCGGAGTTTTGCTTCTCGCCCACGGCCGAAGAGCTCATCGTCTCGCTCGTGCGCCGCGACGTCCGCTCGTATCGGCAGCTCCCGCTCAATCTCTATCAGATCGCGACCAAGTTCCGCGACGAGGTGCGGCCGCGCGCCGGTCTGCTGCGCGGGCGCGAGTTCATCATGAAGGACGCCTACAGCTTCGACGCCGACGAGGCGGCCGCCGGGCGAACGTATCAGGCGATGTACGACGCCTATACCCGCATCTTCCAGCGCTGTGGGCTGGAGTTCCGGCCCGTCGAGGCGGACACGGGCGCCATCGGGGGCAGCCGGAGCCACGAGTTTCAGGTGCTCGCCGAGACCGGTGAAGACAGCATCGTGAGCTGCTCTCAGTGCACCTATACGGCCAACGTCGAGAAGGCCGAGCTGCTCGCGCCGTCCGCCAGCGACGCGCCCGCGACCGCGGTGCTGCGTCGGGTCGACACCCCCGGGAAGCGCACCGTCGAGGACGTCGCCGCGTTTCTGGGGACCACGCCGTCGCGTCTGGCCAAGACCCTGCTGGTCGTGGCGGACGGCAAGCCCGTCGCCGCGCTCGTCCGGGGCGACCACGAGCTCAACCTCGTCAAGCTCAAGGCACACCTCGGCGCGACCGAGATCGAGCTCGCCGGCGAGGCGCTCGTGCGCGAGCTCACCGGCGCGGACGTTGGTTTTGCCGGGCCCGTGGGCCTGCCCGCGCACGTCGACGTCGTGGCCGATCCGGCGGTCCTTGCGCTCAGTGCGGTCATCTGCGGCGCCAACGCCACCGACCAGCACTTCGCAGACGTCGTCTTTGGTCGCGACCTGCCTCGGCCGAGCGCGGTCGATCTGCGGCTCGCCCACGACGGGGATCCCTGCGGACGGTGCGGCGGGGCGTTCCGCTTCTTTCGGGGCATCGAGGTCGGCCACGTCTTCTTCTTGGGGACGAAGTACAGCGAGCCGATGGGCTGCACCTTCCTCGACCAGGACGGCAAGGAGCGGCCCATGGTCATGGGCTGCTACGGCATCGGGCTCACCCGCATCATGGCGGCCGCCATCGAGCAGAACCACGACGCGGACGGCATCAAGTGGCCCGTGCCAATCGCGCCCCACGAGGTCGTCGTGCTGCCCCTCAATGCCGACGACGCCGAGGTGCTCTCGACGGCCGAGCGCGTCTACCGCGAGCTGCTGGACCTTGGCGTCTCCGCCGTTCTGGATGACCGCGACATGCGCCCCGGAGCCAAGTTCAAAGACGCCGACCTCGTCGGCTTCCCGTTCCAGATTGTCGTTGGGAAGCGCGGGCTCGCCGAGGGCAACGTCGAGTTCAAGGTCCGCGCAACGGGAGAGAAGGGGACACTGACGGTCGCGGGCGCCTCCCAGTCGCTCACCGAGCGCATACGCACGGCGCGCGGCGGAGCATGATCGACCCGGAGCGCATCGCCGTCGCGGCGGACTTCACCGACACCGATCGCGTGCTCGCGCTGGCGGACGCCCTGCGCCCGCTTGGCCTGCGGTGGCTCAAGGTCGGGCTGTCGGCGTTCATCACCTCCGGCCCCGCGCTCGTCCATCGCCTGCGCGACCGCGGCGCACGCGTCTTCCTGGACCTCAAGCTCCACGACATCCCGCATCAGGTCGGCCTCGCGACCGTCGCGGCCGCGGCGCACGGCGCCGAGCTCTTGACCGTCCACGCCAGCGGCGGACCGGAGATGATGCGCGCGGCCGCCGATGCGCGCGGTCACGCTCGGGTCGTCGCCGTCACCGTGCTCACGAGCCTCGACGCCTCCGGGGACGCGGTCGTTTACGCCGCGCGCCAGGCGGCGAGCGCCGGGCTCGACGGCGTGGTCTGCTCGCCGCTGGAGGTCGCTGCCGTGCGCGAGGCCCTTGGCCCCCACGCGTTTCTTGTAACCCCGGGCATCCGGCCAGGCGCCCACGCCGACGATCAGCGACGCACCGCTACGCCGGCGGCGGCGTTGGCCGCGGGGGCCGATCTCCTCGTAATCGGGCGCCCCATCACCGACGCGGAGGATCCGGTCGCCGCGGCGCGCGCGATCCTGGGGAGCTGACGATGCCTCGCGACCTGCTCATTGGTCCTCACGCGGTTCGAGAGTGGCTCGAGGCCGATCCCGGTCGCATCGTGGAGGTGCTCGTCGCCCGCGGCGCCCACCCGCGCGCGCACGAGCTGGCCCACCGCGCCGAGGCGCAGGGGATCCGGGTGAGCCTGGCTCCCGCCGACGAGCTCACGCGCCTCGCCGGTCCACGAAACCATCAGGGCCTGGTCGCTCACGTGCGGCCCTTTGCGTATCAGCCGCTCGATCGCTTGCTCGAGGGCGCGGCTTCGGACGCGCTCTGGCTCGCAGTCGACGGCGTGACCGACCCGGGGAACTTCGGCAACCTCCTGCGCTCGGGCGCCTACTTCGGCGCGACCGCCGTGCTCCAAGGCCGCGACAAGGCCTGCCCGATCTCGCCGGTCGTCGAGCGCAGCGCCGCCGGCGCCGCGGCGCGCTTGCCCATCTGCCTCGTCGACAGCCTGCTTCAGTCCCTCGCGGCCTGTCGCGAGCATGGCTTCCGCATCGTCGCCACGGTGCTCGGCGCTCCTACCGCGCCCGATGCAGTCGACCTGCGCGGGCGGCTCGTCGTCGTCATCGGTGGTGAAGAGCGCGGCTTGCGTCCCGCGGTGCGCAAGGCAGCCGACGCGGCGGTCACCATCCCCGGGTCGCGCCTGCAGTCGCTCAACGTCGCCGCGGTCGCGGCAGCGATGCTCTACGAGGTGGCCCGGCAGCGGCGCACGCTTCAATCCGGCCCCTGAGCCAATCGCACGCGGCCGGCCGTGCGGATGCCAATTTTGCGGTCCACCCAACTTTTCCGCTTGCAATAACCAGCCCACGAGTATACTAGCGGCCCGTCGATGCAGGGGGGTGTCCGCCCTGAACATTGACGTTGTCCGCGGCACCCTGAAACGGGGCAGCGGATCTCGCTCTTTGCAGTGCTGAATTTGCGGTTGCAGATCCGGGCTGAAGCAGCGCTCTCGACGGTCTCGTGTCGGGCTCATGCTGACGTAGCTCAAATGGTAGAGCAGCTGATTTGTAATCAGCCGGTTGCGGGTTCGAGTCCCATCGTCAGCTCCACGTCGTCGCGTCACTGCGCCAACGGGATCGGGCGTTCAGGCTCTCCCCGACCGACCTCTTCGGAGGGATTCCCGAGTGGC
>SXOX01000029.1 GCA_005776585.1 Pseudomonadota bacterium
CGGCGCGTAGAAGCCCATGGGCTGCGCGTCCAGCAGCGCGCAGGTGAACACATCGGGGAAGTGACACTTCAAATAGCTCGTGCAATAGCCGATGAGCGCAAAGCTGGCCGCGTGGCTCTCCGGGAAGCCGTACTCGCCAAAGCCCCGAATCTGCTGGAAGACCTGCTCGGCGAACTCGACCGCGATGCCCTTCTGGGTCATGCGCGTGACCAGCCGCTCGCGGTGGCCCTCGATGCGCCCGCTGCGCCGCCAGCCGGCCATGTCGCGGCGGAGCTGATCGGCCTCGCCAGGGGTGTAGTCCGCCGCGACGATGGCCAGCCGCATGACCTGTTCCTGGAAGATGGGCACGCCGAGCGTCTTGCGCAGCACGGGCTCCAGGCACGCGTGCGGGTACTGGACCGGCTCCTCGCCGCGACGGCGCCGCAGATACGGGTGCACCATGCCGCCGGTGATGGGGCCGGGCCGGACGAGGCTCACCTCGATGACGAGGTCATAAAAGCAGCGCGGCCGAAGGCGCGGGAGCATGGCCATCTGTGCGCGGCTCTCGATCTGGAAGGTGCCGAGCGTGTCGGCCTGACAGATCATGTCGTAGGTCGCGGTGTCCCCCTCCGGGATGGTCGCCAGTGAGAGCTGCACGCCTTTGTGTGCCTCCAACAGCTGGAAGCAGCGGTCGACCTGCGACAGCGCGCCAAGACCCAGCAGGTCCACCTTGAAGAGACCCAGCGCCTCGACATCCTCTTTGTCCCACTGGATGACGGTGCGGCCTTCCATGGTCGCGTTCTCGATGGGGACGAGATCGTGCACCGGCTCGTGGCCGAGCAGGAAGCCGCCCGGATGAATGGACAGATGGCGTGGGAAGTCCAGCAGCTCCGCCGAGAGCCGGATGAGGTGCTGGTGCGCGGTGGTCGTCGGGTCCAGGCCTGCCTGCGTGAGCGCCTCGCCGATGCCCCGGTCACAATGGGAGACGAGCTTGGCCAGCCGATCGAGCGACGTCTCCGGGAGGTCCAGCGCGCGGCCGACGTCGCGGACGGCCGACTTGGTCCGGTATCTAATGACGTTGCACACCATCGCGGCGTGGGTGCGGCCGTATTTCTGGTAGACGTGCTGGATGACCTCCTCGCGGCGCTCGTGGGCGATGTCGAGGTCGATGTCGGGCGGCTCGGCGCGCTCCATGGACAAGAAGCGCTCGAACAGCAGCCCCATGCGCACCGGATCGATGGCCGTGATGCCGAGGCAATAACACACGGCGGAGTTGGCGGCGGAGCCCCGCCCCTGACACAGGATGCCGTGCGCGCGGCAGAAGCCGACGAGCTCGTGCATCGTGAGGAAGTAGCCGGGGTAGTCGAGCGCGTCGATGACCTGGAGCTCCTTGTCGAGCTGCTCCTGGACATTGATGGGGACCGTGCCGCCATAGCGCCCGCGCGCGCCCTCGAAGGTGAGGTGCCGGAGCCACTCGGCGGTGGTGGTGCCGTCGGGAAGGCGCTCGGACGGGTAGCGATAGCGCAGGTCGTCCATGGAGAACGTGCAGCGCGCGGCGACTTCGCGGGTGCGCGCCAGGGCCATGACGTCGTCTGCGAAGAGTGTCTGGAGCGCGGTCGTGGTCTTGAGCGCGTGCTCGGCGTTGGGCTTGAGCCGGCGGCCCGCGAGGTGGACCGGCACGCCGTGGCGAATGGCGGTGAGCACATCCTGCAGCGGCCGGCGTGCGGGAGCGTGATAGAGCACCTCGGTCGTGGCCACGCAGGGCAGGGCGTAGCGAGCCGCGCGCTGGCGCAGGCGCGTCTCGGCGGCGGGCTCCTCCGCGCGACGGTGGCGGGCGACGTGGGCGTAGAGGCGGTCGCCGAAGGCGTCCTTCAGCGAGGGCGCGACGGTCTCGACGGGCGCGTCGGCCTCGGCCGTGAGCAGCGCGCGATCGCCACCCCAGAGCGCGAGCAGCCCCGGCGCGTGCTCGCAGACCTCCGCCCACGCGACGCGCGAGCTGCCCTTCTTGGCGCGCTGCCGGCCGCGCGTGATGAGGCGGCACAGGTGCGCGTAGCCCACACGATCCTGGCAGAGCAGGACGAGGGTGCTGCCGTCGTCGAGCGTGACCTCCGAGCCGACCAACAGGCGCACGCCGAGCTCCTTGGCCTTGAGGTGTGCACGGACGATGCCCTGGACGCCGTCGCGGTCGGTGAGCGCGAGGGCGCCCGTGTGCGCAGCTGCGGTCTCGACCAGCTCATCGGGGTGGCTGGCGCCCTCCAGGAAGGAGAAGTTGGACTTGCACCAGAGCGGGACGGGAGCCGAGGTCACTCCCGCACGCTAGGTGACGGATGTTCAGGTGTCAATGGGGGCGCACTTGACGTGCGTGGCGTTGTCGACGCCCACCCACGGGCCGCGCAGCTTGGGTGTCGCGGGGAGGTTCTAGCCGCTCACCGCCGCCTCGCGCGCCGTTCGGCCGATGCGGGCTCGCACGAGCTCCGACATGGTCTCGTCCAACGGCATCCTCGCGACGCGATCCTCCAGCCAAGACGCGTGCACGAGCCCATGACGCAGCGCCTCTCGCGTGAAGCGAAAGTCCTTGTCTCTGCCGGCGACGAGCTTCGCGAGCACCAGGTCGTGTGGGTCGAGGCACTGTCCAGTGGCACCCCGCGTATTGGGGTTACACACAGGAACGAGCCGGGACTCCCATTCTTCTGGGAGCACGGCCGTGCGCTCACCGACGCCCTGCGCGTAGTAGCCGAACGTCTCATGGAACGGCGAGCCCTCGCCAATCGTCCCGTCGATGAGGTCCGCACGCTCCGGTCGATTGCGCGGATAGATGTCGGCTTCCATCGACACCCGGAGTGACGCTGGTGCGTCTGGAAAGGCTCCCAGGATCGCCTGACTCCCCACGATGATGAGCTCGTCGTCATCAGCGATCTGGGCTGCCGCGCGAATCAGGTGCTCGAGCTGCAGCCGCGTCATGGTCGCGTCGCCCGCCAGAGGGCCCAGCGCTCGCGCGGTGGAACCACCCCGGCAAACGGGGACACCTGTCGTAGCTCGATCGCCTGCTCCGAACGCCCCGTGAGGACGGAGAGCAGCGACTCGCTCGGACCATCGAGGAGCGCGAGCCAGGCCTCAGCGAACTCGGCATGAGGCTGCCCGGCCGCAATCCACCCGAGAACCCGCTCACGGGCACGAGCCAGAACCGTCGGATCGTCCGCAATCCGCCGCGCCACGGTCTCGTGCAGGGCCAGACTCCGTGCCTCGGCCAGCTCATGTCGGGAATCGCGAGTCATGGCCCAAGGATAGGCCCGTGGTGCGTGACTGTCGACCGATCGGCGTCACCTTGCGGAGGCTCGACGCAGCGCGCGGCTTGGGTCGCCAGCTGGGCTTCCTTGCTCAGGACGTCGAGAAGGTGCTGCCAGAGCTGATCACGACCGCGAAAGACGGGCTGAAGTCGGTCGCCTACGCGAGCTTCGTGCCGCTGCTGGTCGAAGCCATCAAGGCACAACAGGCCGAGATCACGGCCCTCAAGGCGCAGGTCAAGGCGGCTGCCGACCTCAAGGACGACCTGGCCGCGCTACGGGCCGAGGTCCGCGCCATGAAGGGCACGCTCGCGCGCCGGTAGGCGTCACCTCACTCGCGGAGCCAGCACACGGCCACCGTGTCCTGTGCACCCACCAGGTAGTCCGCCTTGGGGAGTGTCCGCACGATGGCCGCATCGTTACTCCCGACGTTGAGGAGGCGGAGCTCGCCCCCGGCGCTGCTTGCGGTGAAGTACAGCACCTGCGCTCCGGACGGGGACATCACGGGGATGAATCGCGTCCTGCCGCCGGTCTTCGCCGACGCCGTCGTGAGCGCCGTTGCCTGCGCGGCCCCGGGCTTCATCTTGGCAAGCTCGGCGTCGAGGTTGCTCTTGCGTGAGTAGGTCTTGTCCTCGATGTCCGCCTTCTGGTCGTCGAGGATGGCCTCGTTCGAGAAGAACAGGGCCTCCTGCGCATCGGGCAGAAACGATGCAGCGTTGGTCTGCACGTGTCCTTTCCACTGGGTGCCACCGGCGGGATCTGTCGCGGCGTACGGCTTGGCGTAGAACGGCGACACGGCGCCGCTGGCAAGGTCGACCCGGTGCTCCCAGGGCTCCAGCCAGAAGGCGCTGTACGCATCGATCTCGTCCTTCTTCAGCATCTCGATACTGGTGATCGGCAGCGTCGCGGGCGCCAAGTTCAGGAGCACGGTGCCCCCATCGGAGGACATCGACAAGTACGGGTTCGACGTGGAGACGCTCGGGACTCCGGCGATCCCCGCGCTGAGCGTCGGCAGGTCGACGGTCGTGTCCTTCTGCGACTTCAGGTCGCGTATGACGAGGCGCTGTTTCAAGCCGTTGAGCGCGTCGAACCCCAAGTAGACCATCCGAGTGCGATCGTCTGATACCACGATCCCGCTCAGCACGAACGTCGTGAGTGGCAGCGTGTACTTCTCCTTTGCCCCGTCCTTCCGGTAGAGGAACACGTCCTTGTCGCTCCGGAACACGACGTGCTCACCGCGCGCCGAGCATCCGAGGCCGCCGCTCGGGAATTTGAGCGTGCCGTACTTCATCTCCGCGGGATCCGCGATGCCGGCCAGAAGGTCGGTCTCGGGCGGATTGCCGCCGGGTGTGACGAGCACGATCTCGGGCGTCTTCGTCTGCTTGCGCACCGCCAGGGTGACGTACCGCTCGACCGGGAGCTTGGGCTCCGGGCCGAACGCGACCGCGAAGTCCTCGCCGAGTTTCGCGTCTGCGTACTCGACCGCGAAGCCGCCATCCCGAAGCACGCCTTTGGCCCCGCGCGTCGCCGGGTCGGTGGTCACTTCCGCCTCGGCCCACTTGCTCCCGTCCGTAGGGTGAGTGACGTAGTACGCGCGCACATAGACCTTCTTGTCGTCTGTCGCGACCGGGATGGTGAATGTGAGCCGGCTCGAGCCACCCGAGGCGGCCGCCTGCCAGGCCCACTGCTTCGGATCACGATGGACTCGCCGGGACCCTGGACCGCGGGCGTCGGGGCGGGTGGGATCGGGTGGTGAGCCGCCGCGTGGGGGCTCGTCGACTTCGACCGACGTCCCCCGCCAGACATGGACTTCCAACTCATTGACGTCCTTGTGGGCCGGATCATGGAGCATGCGGTCTAGGCGCACCTCCACATCGATCGACCGCAGAAGCTTCTCGGCAACCTCCAGTGCGAGAGGCTGACCGCGCGTGCCATATCCCTCGACGTCCGTCGGTCGCGTGTACTGCGTAATGTCCGACCCGTCGTCGGGCTGGCCCCACACCTCGGCGAGCACGGCCAAGTCGCCCTTCTGGGAGCCCTTGAACGGAAGCTTGGCGAGTGTTGGTTGAATGACGCCGTCTCCGTTGAAGTCGAATCGCGGCCAGACGTTTTCACCGACGAACGCACCGTTACCCGGCGGTATGGGCGGTGCTCCAGGGACCGTATCGAGCAGGCCGTTGCCGTTGAGGTCCATCGCCGCATGCAGCCGCTCGCCGATGAGCTTGCCGTCGAGGCCCGTGCCGTTGTCGCTCACGAGCAGCCACGCGTCTCGGAAGCGACGGAGGTCGCGCATGTCGACGACGCCATCGCCCAGCGGGGCGTCGCTCGGCCGCGGCGCGGGCTCGGGGGAGGGGCCAATCTCCGTGCCGTCATCCTTCCGCAGTACCCGCGTGCACCCGTCGCGCGTGCCGTCGTCCGTGTCGACGAGGCCGATCTGGAGCGCACGGTCGGCGCTGTCGAGCGCCATGGCCGCGGTGAAGGCGTCGATGACGGGCACGCCAGTCGAGGCGAGGGTGCCGTCCACGAGCGCCGAGAGCGGCGTCGCAGACCCGAGGATGGCCGCTCGGATGCGCGCGAAGTCGCTTCCCGGCGAGAGGGCGTGCAGGAGCGCCGCCAGCCCTGCGACGAACGGCGCGGCGTACGAGGTGCCGCTGCCGGCGCGGAAGGTGTCCTCGGCCTCCATGATCCCGACGCCCTGGCCCGGAGCATAGACCTGGGGCGGGAGGTTGGAGTGCTGGGCCACGACCAGCCGGCCGTCGCCGTTGCGGGCCGTCGACCCCACGACGAGGCCGTTCGGGAGGTCCCCCTCGATGGACGCGCAGGCCCAAGGACTCTCGTAGCGCGGATCGATGCCCGTCGCGAGCGTCGGCGGGTGGCCACCCTCGTTGCCGGCGGCGATCGTGATGATGAGCCCGGGCGACGCCGCGAGTCCGGCGTTGACGACCGCCGCGAACAGTCTCCCCTCGGCGCGGATTTCGCCAAGGATTGCAGTCGCCTGAGCGTACGTCGCTGGATTGATGGCGCCCTGCGGCCGTGCGTACCAGTTGTAGCCGAGCGACAGGTTCAAGACGTGGACCGGGGCGAAGCCGGCCAACGCCTTGTCGACCAGGTCGATGGTCTTCTTGTACGAGGTCGGCGGGTTCTCGATGTCGCCGCCGAATACCTCCTCGACCTTGTCTTGGAACGAGGACCACGAGACCTCGCTCACCGCGTGCGCCGCAATCAGTCGGATGGGGACGGGCACGACGCCGTCGAGGCCTCGGCCGTTGCCCCACGTCCCCGCAGCGACGCTCGAGACGGCGCGACCGTGCGTCGCCTTGGCGTCCGTCACGAAGCTGCCGAACGTCTCGAACGGGATCTCGGCCCCTGCGGGGAGTGTCTTGCTGAATGTGTCGATGACCACGAGCGTGACGCGCGCCGCACCGCCCGGGTCCTTCTGTGCGGCCTGCCGGCGCCGAATCGCGTCGCGGAGGTTCCAGGCTGCGGGCACGCGGGCAAGCTCGAGGCCCCAATTGGCGTCGCCGACGACGCCGAACAGATCGTGCGGCGCATCGTAGATACCTTGGAAGGCGATCGGCTTCTCCCCTCCGGCCGACCAGGGCCCAGGCGCGACCAGGGGGAACACCAGCGTGTCGTACACCACCTCGGCGACGCCTGCGGCGCGCAGTCCCGCGACGAGCGCGTCGACCGCCGTATGGTCGCCGGGGTCCAAGGCCTTCGCTACGTAGACGCCAAGTGCCGGCTTGCGTCCGACGATCGTCGCGCCGAGTCCCTTTGCCAGCCCGTCGACGTCGGTTCCGCTGCTCGTGACTCGAAAGAGGACGAGCGTCCGCGACGCGTAGAGCTTCAAGATCGGATGGGGGGCGTAGTCGGCGAGATCATCGTCCGGGAAGTCTCCCGCGAATGCGGGGGTCGGCGAGGTCGCTGTGCCGTCGGCTCCCACGCCTGCACTGCCTTTGGGGGCCGGAGCGTCCGCCCCGCAAGCCACCAAGAGACCGAGGGCGAAGCAGCAGCTCACGAACGACGGACGAGGCAACCTGGGCATGGCAATCCTCCGCTGAGTCGTGCGGAGAGTATAGCACCGCCGAGGCCTGTGCGGGCGTGGAGTCTCGCGAGGTTCACCGCGCACGCTACATCGAACCGCCTACTCACTTGGCCCCGCCAATGGCCTAGTCTAGCCTAGTTTGGTCATGACACGCGTGAACATCCATACCGCCAAGACGCATCTGTCCAGACTCATCGAGACGGAGTGCGCCGGAGATGAGGGAGATGAGATTGTCATCTCCAGAGGCGATGTGACCGTGGTGCGCCTCGTACCCATCGCGCAGGTGCCTCGCCGCCGAGCGTTTGGCGCGATGCGGGGCCGCGCCTCGATTGACGACCGCTTCTTCGAGCCGTTGCCCGAGGACGAGCTTGCGGCGTGGGAGCGCTGAACCGTGCGGGCGCTCCTCGACACACGCCTACTTGCGGTGGCTCGACGGCGATGAGCCGGCTCTCGCCAGCCGCACGGGCGATCATCGACAATGACGGCACGACCGTCCTGGTCAGCGCGGCGAGTACGTGGGAGATAGCGACCCGGGCTCGCCGCGGCGGGCTGCCCGGCGCGGTCGATGTCAGCGTCGATGTCATGGCATGCCTGCACAGCTAGGGCTTCGAGCCAGTCGCAATCGACGTCGACCATGCACAGCGCGCCGGGCTCATGCCTTGGCCACATCGCGATCCAATCGACCGTAGGTTGGCGGCCCAGGCACTGGCGGAAGGAGTACCGCTCGTGAGCCTAGACGCCACCATGGCCTTGGCGCCCCACCTCCGACCGCGTAGCATCGGCCGCCATGCGAGCCACCCTCATCGGACACGCCACCTGGCTCCTCGAGACCGAGGCCGGCGCCGTCCTCACCGATCCGGTGCTATCGGACCCGTTCGAGGACGATACGGTGGTGTCCTGTCCGCGTCGCGAGGTCCACCTCGAACACCTGCCGCCATTGGCGGCCATCTTCCTCAGCCATCGCCACCTCGATCACTTCCACCTGCCGAGCCTTGAGCGCCTGGACCGACGCGTCCCCGTCTTCTGCCCCGACGACGCGCTGCTCTTGCGCGGCCTGCGCGCGGTCGGCTTCACCGACTGTCGCCTGCTGCACGCCTTCGAGCCGGTTCAGCTCGGGCCGCTGCGCCTGCTCCCCACGCCCTCGAGCAGCCCGACGTTCGTCGAGTACGGGCTCGTCTTCGAGGACCACAGCGGCCGGCTCTTCAACCAGGTCGACACGCCCCTGAGCCGCGCGACCATCGAAAGGCTCCATGCGCTGTCGGGGCGGCCGGACGTGCACCTCGCGGCGTACGCGACCCAGGACTTCGGCCTGTTCGAGGCGCGCAGGCAAGATACGGCCGGCATCTACGCGCGCAACCTGGACGTGGCCGAGGCCGTGGGTGCCCGGTGCGTAGTGCCTGCGGCCGCGGGTTTCCGCTTTGCCGACGACGTCGGCTGGCTCAACGCGCACCTCTTCCCCATCGCGGAGGCCCGGTTCGCCGCCGACCTCCGCAAGCGGCCGACGCGGCCGCAGGTCGAGTGCCTCCTGCCGGGTGACACGCTCGAGCTCACGGCGGCCAGAGTGACCGTCCACCGCCAGCAAGCGCCGTACGTGAGCCTGGTCGCCAATGACGCTGCCCTCCTGACCTACGCCCCGGATTCTCCCGTACCCGAGTTGACTGACCTCAACGAGCCGGAACACCCCGCCGACTACCTCGCGCAGTTCATCGATGGCTTCATGGAGACCGGCCTGAGCGCCTTTCTCGCGGACGCGGTGCCAGCCAACGAGGCCGTGGTGAGCCGCTACGTCGCCGCGAACGCAAGCTATCAGGTCGAGGTCGTCTTCCCGGACCACACGCGCCGCTGGGCCTGGCAGTTCGATGCCGCCGCCCATGCCGTCCGCCGCGCAGACGACCTGGCACGACCCGACATAACGAAGAGCATCGCGGCCTCGACGCTCGTCGACCTCGTCAGCGGCCACCGCAGCTGCTTCTACGCCCGCACACGCTCCCGGCGCAGCAGCGAGGGCCTCGATCTCCGCGACCTGCTCTCGCACTTCGTGCTGCTGTGGAAGCTGACTCACCGCGGCGAGCGTGGGCGGCTGGAGTACTACGGCCTGCTGTCGACCGCGGAGCGCGCGGCGTGAGCACCGATCTCGCAAACCAGGTCGCCCGCGAGCTGGGCCTGCCGGTCGCCGGCGTCGCGGCGGTGCTGCGACTCGGGGCCGAAGGTGCGACGGTCCCGTTCATCGCGCGCTACCGCAAGGAGCAGACCGGCAGCCTCGACGAAGTGCAGCTCCGCGCCATCCTCGAGCGCTTCGAGTATCTGACCAGCCTCGAGGCGCGACGGCAGGTCATCCTCGAGTCCATCTCCGCACAGGGCAACCTCGCGCCGGACCTACACGCGCGGCTGCTGGCCTGCACGACCAAGGCGGCCCTCGAGGATCTCTACGCGCCGTTCAAGCCGAAGCGGCGGACGCGGGCGACCCTCGCACGTGAGCGGGGGCTCGAGCCGCTGGCGCTCCGCATCCTGGCCCAACCCAAAGACGGCGACCCTCGCGCGGAGGCCCGCCGCTTCATCGCGGCCGACCGCGGGGTCGAGAGCGTCGAGGACGCCCTGGCCGGCGCGCGCGACATCGTGGCCGAGAACGTAACCGACAAGGCTGACGTCCGCGGCCTGACCCGCGAGGTCCTGCTCACACACGGTACGCTCGTCTCGAAGAAGGTCACCGGCAAGGCCGCGCCACCCCCTGGTCCCACGCGCTTCGATCAGTACCTCGATCACACGGAGCCGGTCCGCGGCGTGCCGTCGCATCGCTACTTGGCGGTCGAGCGCGGTGAGCGTGAGGGCGTGCTCACCGTCGACGTCATGCTCGATGCCGAGCGCTTGCTGGTCGACGTGCTGCGGCTCTCGGGGCACCGGTCGGACAGCCCGTTCGGGAGCGAGCTCGTGGCCGCCGCGCGCGACGGTGTCGCACGGCTCCTGCTGCCGAGCCTCGTCAGCGACGTGCGCGAGTCCCTGAAGCAGCGCTCCGACCGCGCCGCCATCCAGGTCTTCGCCGAGAACCTGCGCAACGTGCTCCTGGCCTCGCCGTTGGGACCAAAGCCCGTCGTGGGCATCGATCCGGGCTTGCGCACGGGCTGCAAGTGCGCGGCCATCGACGCGACCGGCCGCTTCTTGGAGGCCATCACCATCTACCCGGCGCTCGGCGACGCCGCAGCCGCCCAGGCGCGACATGAGCTCGCGGCGTTCGTCACGGTCTTCGAGCCGGCTGTGATTGCGGTGGGGAACGGCACCGGAGGCCGCGAGACCGAGACGTTCGCGCGCGAGGTGCTCGCCGCAGCCGGCCACGCGCTCCCGGTCGTCTCGGTAAGCGAGGCAGGAGCCAGTATCTACTCGGCCTCCGAGGTCGCGCGCGAGGAGTTCCCGGAACTGGATCTCACGCTGCGCGGCGCCATCTCCATCGCGCGCCGGCTCCAGGACC
>SXOX01000030.1 GCA_005776585.1 Pseudomonadota bacterium
GCCAAACATCCTTGCCCAGCACGGACGTCAGAGCGCTGAACCGAGACGCGGCGTCCTTCGACAATTGATGCTCGTAGTAGTACCCCTGTCGCTTGGGAGGAACGGCTGTTGTCAGCTGGGACACGGTGGGCTCGATGAATGACGAGATGAAAAGCAAATCGATTATGCCGGGAACGCTTTGGGGAACCTGGTTTGACTTCTGTAGTCCAAATGCTCCCCGGCAAACCTCCAGAAACTTGGCTTCGGCTTCGTCGCAGTTCATCGGATGCCCCCGGAAGTGCAATTCATCGCTGGTTCGCTCTCTGGTCGCTGGCGCAGGGGGAGTCACCAGAAGTTGACGCCAGGCTCCAGGCGGAAGAGTGTTGATGGAAATCGCCAGGAGTCCAGGAACCAAACAGGCGTTCCACAACGCGGGCCGATGGAAGACCGCCAGTCGCGGACGCAACCACGTGATCGACCAGCTGAGCAAGGCCCTGGTCTACGGGTGGGACATCGCCGCCCGGGTGGTGAGCTGGCCGCCCCTCGAACTCTTCGCCATGGGTGGCTCGCGTGGCGCGGCGACGCAGATCATTCAGTGTGAGTGCCATCCGCTACCTCCCGGTCCGGTTGACGCGCCAGCAGGCCATTGCGTCAGGGTCGAGCTCCGCGACGCACCGGAGCCAGGGATAGAGCGCCTGCCCGGGGTCATCCTCGACGTCCAGACCCACCGAAGCCAACACGTAGTTGGTCGTGGCACCGACCGTCAACACGCCGCGCCATGGCCCCTCCTGTCCGAACGCGCCCTGGATGTGAATGGTGGCTCCGGAGAGCAGGCTCGCCTCGATCTGGACCAGCGCGCGCTCCAGGCCGCTTGTCTGCCAATACTGAGAGGCATCCGTGATCAGCGTGACGGCGACGGTCGCGCCGTTGCCGCGGATGGAGTTCCACGGGATCCACTCGGAAAACGGCTGGCCGCCGGTGCCGCCCCCGGCCGGGATCGTCCCGCAGCCGCAGTCCCCCGGGTACTCGTCCTTGGCGATGAGGCACGCACTGACGAGGGGCCGATCCGGCTCAGCGTCGAGCATGAGGGGCACGGTAGACCGTGGCGTGATGGCTGGTCAACTACAATTTGACAGGACCCTTGCGGCACCCACACCGGCCGCGTAGCGTGCGTCCCCATGTCCACACCCGCCAATCCCCACACCGAACAGCACATCGACGCGACCGCGACGTGGCTCGCCTCACCCGCGGCCCTGCGGCTCCTCGACGCCGACGGCTACTGGCCCAAGTGGCACGGGCCCTGGTGGCAGATCCGGCTCCTCTACGAGCTCGGGCACGCCGAGCGCATCCCGGCCGCTGCGGTCTCGGGGCTCGTGGCCGCCCTCGATCGCCTGCCGCTCAAGCACTTCCCCATCCACCCCGAGGACACGCCCCCGGGCACAGACCCCTTTCGCGGCTCACCGTGCCACTGCCAGCTCGGCGGCGTGATGCCCGTGCTCGCGGCCTGCGGCGTCGACGTGGACGCGGCCCTCCCCTGGGTTCGCCCCTGGTTCCTGCGCTACCAGATGGCCGACGGGGGCCTCACCTGCGACAACGACGCCTACCTGGTGGCGGGCGAGTGTCCGAGCTCCATGGTCGGGACCATCGCGCCGTTCGAGGCCGTGCTCCTGGCCACGCCGCGGGCGTTTGCCGAGGCCGAGGTGCGGTTCCTCGACGGCGCCGCCGCGTTTCTCCTCGACCGCGAGCTGAGGCTCGGCTCGTCGACGGTGCACAACGCCTCTGAGCGCGACAGTGCCCGGGACTGGGGCCGTCTGTGCTTCCCGCGGTTCTACTTCTACGACGTGCTGCGCGGCCTTTCGGCGCTCGTCCGGTGGGCCGAGGTGCGCGAGCGGCGCCTGCCCTGGGCGCGCGTCGCGGTCGTGGTCACCGCGCTCCAGGCCGCGCACGCGACCGGCGAGGTGTCGCTCGGACGCCGCCCGTGGGAGGGCGCGCGCACGGTCCTCCAGTCACCCGACGGCACCTGGCAGCGGAGGCAGCCCTCCCAGACGACGCCGCTGCTCGAGGCGGTCAGCCAAGTCGGGGCCCGATCGCCCGCGCTCACCGCGGAGTGGCAGCGGGTGTCCGCGCGGCTCGACGCCGTGTTGGAGCCCGGGCGCGACGACCCAGGCAGGTAACCCAGGTCGACTTCCGGCACGACAGCAGCGGAATATCCACGAAAATCCGCAGTAGTGCCGCGCAACTTCAGGTCCCCGGAAGCTGTGGGCGGGGGACGCCTTCTGAGCGCGGTCAGGGCCCGGCCTGAATCGCCTCGAAAGCGGTCGCGGGGAGGGTCTTGAGCGGCGCGATGTCCTCGGCGTCGCTCCAGCCGGCGTGCCGCTCGCCGGTCACGTAATAGTCGGACCCGTTGTCGGCGAGGATGAGCCCATATGTGCGCATGGCGACAGCGACGACCTTCGCCCGCGCGGTGAGCCCCGCGAGGTCGGCGTCGGCCCGGAGACGGAGGCGCAGACCCATCGGCGGGGAGTCGTCGCCCTGAAGGTCGCACCCGCTCGGGACGGCCTGGTGGGTCGCCGGCGGACGTCGCTCGGCCCGAGTGCAGTGATAGGTGAACCGGAGCGCGTGACGGATGACGCCCGCGGCGACCTCGTCGTAGCGGACGAGCCCCGGCAGGATCGCGAGCCCGGCCGCGTCCGCCGAGGTCCAGCCGTCGGGACGCTGGCCCAGGCTCGTCGACGTGAGGTCCCAGCGCGCGCCGTTGCCGCAGTGCCAGCCCGCTTCCCAGCGGCAGGCGTAGCCCTCGAATAGCGCGCAGGTCCCGGCCTGCACGACCAGGACGTGGCAGTCCCCGTCGCACGCGGTCGGCGTCCCGCCCTCGATCTGCAGCACGTTCGCGCCCGGGAACGGGTAGGGCCCCGCGTCACTCTCGTCGGGCCACCAGTCGAAGGCCACCGGCACGGCGGGCTGGTCCGCGGGGACGACGTTGACGGGGATGCCGTACTGCTCGGCGCCCCAGTTCCCATAGTCCGGATGCAGGCGGCGCGCACCGGCCGCGGCGTGAAGGCGTGCGGTCCAGACGGTGTCGACGGGCCAGGTCGTGACCGGCGTGTTCCAGGGATCGGTAGGCGGAAAGACCGGACAGCCGCCGAGCGTCGGTCCGACGGGGGCGGCGGCGATGTCGGGGGCATCCGCCGTGAGTTTCTGCAGGTCGCTTCCGCTCGCGAGGTCGACTGCGGCGTCGTGAGCGTGCGTCCCGGAGACCTGCGCAGGGCCAGCGCCGCAAGCGGCGAGGATGCTGCTCGTGACGACCCACCCCCAGCGCTTCACCGTCGCGTTCCAGTTGACCATGCGCACTGCATACGGATCAGGCGTGGTCGCTGCAACCTGGTGCGTCAAGCCGCGACGGCATCACGCTTGTCGCCGAGGCGCCGGAACCGACCTCAAGGAACGACCGGACAGTCCTTGCAATCGCCGGGCGTCGGCGCCGGATTGATGACCGCGGCCGTCGGGTCATAGGTCTGACACCAGGTCACGAGCTGGTCGAGCGTCATGTCGGCACCCATGAGGCTGTCCTTGGCCAAGAACAGGTTGTCCTTCATCGGGTAGAGCTTCGTCGGGAACGCGAAGGAGCTTCCATAGAAGATGTACGGAGACCCCGAGAAGACAGGCTCGCCCCGGAACAGCCAGGGACAGTATGTCGGGTTTGCCGCGACGTAGGCTTCGGCTTCGGTATCACCCGCGGTCAAGGCGCGAGTCGGAAAGCAACCGGGCAATTGCGAGTCGAACCGCTCACCGATCCACGTCGGGTCGACGCGCAGAAGCCGTGCGACATAGGCGAGCGTGACCTCTCCCCATGGCTGGTCGTAGACAACGCGGCCGTCGATGAAGTCAGGATGCCGCTGGGTCTTCACGACCGTCGGCACCACCGACGCAACGACCACTGCAAAGCGCGTTGGACCAGGTCCGCTGACCCGCTTCTGCTTGTCGTTCCCGTGACCTCGGACCGCCGCGTAGGAGTACAGTCGGCCAAAGCTGACGTCCGAACAGTGGCAATCTGCAATGCAGGCGCCATCGGGCCCGGTTCCAGGCGGCGTACCGCATGGGATGATCGGTGGAGTCGCCGAAGCAGAGGTGGCGGTACTGTCTGGCGAGAGAATTGGTGTCGTCGGCTGGGCACCTCCCGCCAATCCTGCCGGCGATCCACCTGGGGTCGAACCGGCATGGCCCGCCGGTTCGATGTCGCCACACGCGGCGACGAGCGTCGCTCCGCACACGATCACGAGCCCTCGACAGACCCATGCATCAACAAGGCGAGCCAGCGGCGAACAAGGCCCGAGGGGTAATTCAGCGCGCATAGATTGCCGTCCATTCGGTCCAGTGAGAGGAGTACGCTAAGGACACGCCGGTCCAGATTCCAGTCGGGCCGCCGGACGGAGGCGTTCCGGGTGGCCAGGCCACATTGGGGCTCGTCGACGTCTTTTTCGCGAAGTAGAATTCATGGGGAGCGCCGTAGCTTCGCCAGGCCATTCCGACCTCGGCCGCACCGCCTCCGGACTGCGCCTTGATCGCGACGTCCGGAGGGAGCAGCGCGAAGTCCGACGAGAGCGGCTTGGGCGGACCCGTGCGCAGGGCCCCAAGAGACTCGGCGTCAGTCCACGCGCGGGCGGAATAGAGCAGATTCGCGTCGTACGAATGAACGTAGCCAAGCAGGCAGTCGGCCCGCTCCGCCCCACTCGCGTATACGCCAGCAACGCAGGCCAGTCCGCCACCGAACATCGTCTTGATGCCATGACTGGGCGTCCAGCCCAAGAGTTCCCAGGTCGGGTAGCTGGCGGGGGTGGCGGTCAGCGACTGGACCGCGCCGCCAAGGTCGACCCATGCGAGCACGAACTTGTTTGCAGTCGGCGCGTAGGCGACCATGGGCCGAGATATCCCTTCCACTGGACGATTGTCGACCATGACGTACTGGGGAGTCGTCCAGCCGCCGGTCGTGCGCGGGTCCTCGGCAGTTTGCACGAAAAGCGGTCTGCCAACTTCCTCGTCCGGCCCGTAAGGAGTTCGGCTCTGGTGAACGAGGACCCAGTAGCCTGTCTGGGCAGACGTTCCGCCCCAGGTGATGCCGGGCCCAGATTCGCTCTGGGCGCCCAGTGGGATCTCGGACGACCACGCGTTTCCTGCACCGTGGACTACGTAGAGGTCCCTTGCCGAAAACAGCTTGGAGTAGGCAACGACGTACGTCGGACTGGTGGTCGGCGGGCTCCCGGGCGTCCTCCAATACCCGAACGCGTGGTCTGCGTCGATGTAGCTCAGCTTGTCAGGGTTGATGAAGTCCCCGGCCAGGTTCTCAGTCCAGGTTGCACCGCCATCGTTGGAGACGAGACCCTTGAGGCGAGTCGAGGGCGGTGTGTAGGAGCAGTCGTATGTCGCGTCGTACGTCCCGCAGGTACACCCGCCAGCGCACGTGCAGGTGCAGTTCTCACAAAGGACCGTCCGAGTGACGGCATTGTATTGATGTCCGTATTTGCATGTGCCTGTGCGATTTCCATCAACCTCGTCATGACCTAGCTCGTACGTCTCGTACCCGCTCATGAGGGCCGATTCCTCCTCCTGGTCCGGATGATCGAATCCGAGGATGTGTCCCAGCTCATGCAGCATGACGAATGGCAGGTTCGACCGGTCGCCCCCTGGCGAATGCTGGCTGAATCCACGGTCAACTACTTCCTGTCGAGGGTAGAACGTGATCTTCCCACCGCCGATTTCGGTCGCGCAGAGCCCCAGTGCGTCTGCGATCTCGTTCGCAATGGGCTTGTCGGCCTCGTCAGCACGCACCAGAATTTGCCCCGCAGGGGGACTCGTCGCGGTGGTGAATCCTGTGACGACCAGACGGTTCGGCAGGCCACCACGGACGGTCCACTCGGACGCGGCCCATTCGACCTGCCGGCGCACGTAGTTCGCGTCATAGCCGAACTTCTCGAACTCTTGTTGATTGATGACGATCGATACGTCCTGCCCGGCGAAGGGCCAACGGCAGACGCGCTTATAGCCGAACGCGTCTCCGCTGAGCGCCGTCAGCGCCGTCGCAAGGAGCACGGCATGCCGGGGTGCCGGGGTGCCGGGGTGCCGGGGTGCCGGGGTGCCGGGGTGCCGGGGTGCCGGGGTGCCGGGGTGCCGGGGTGGTGTTGGACTTCCATGGTGGACATGGTCGCGTGAGCCTCGTTCCAGGTCAAGCGAATTCTCCCGGTGTCGCGAAGGATTTCTCCAGGGCGTGTCACGCGCCTCGGCTCGGCATGCTCCATGACCTCCGGCCCGGCCCGGCCCGTGCCGTCGTCCAGAGCCAGCCGCACGTCGTCTGATCGCGCGTCCCTGGCGGCCATCCGAATCCCAGGCGCGACGGTCGCCACCAGGAGCAGCGCAGCCCGCGGTCAGCGTGCGCTGCCATCGACGAGACTCGCGTGGCGCGCGACCCCATTCAGAGGATCGGCCCGTATATCTCTAACCGTCGTCTTACCCGTGCCGTTCGGACCGGCGATGACCAGTAGGACCGGATTCATCCGTGCAACTCAATCACAGGGCCGTGCTTCGCGATGGCCTATATGTCGCGAGTTCATCGAGCACCTTGCGGCGCTCGCGAGCGATCTCCGCTCGCAGCCTCTCCATGGCCCGGTCATGAACCTCCTTGACGTTTGCAAAGGCGCTGGTCGAGAGCAAGCGGAGTTCGTCGTCGCTCGGCTCGAAATCGGGATCAGCAAAGTTGACCGGGGTACCCATGGGCGGACGATACCATAGGGACCGCCCACGGTGAACGTTTCATACGACGGCGGGCGTGCGGGGTGAAGGGCGGCGGGACCGGTCTCGGAGGCGCGGCCTGAGAGGACCGCTGACGAGCACGGGCAGATGGGCGGTGAGCCTGACCGCGTCCGCGACGCCGTGCGCGCCAGCAACGGCCGGTCGACGGAGTCGACGCGTCGGGCCACCTCCGGGAGAGCGAGTCGACTGAGGCGAAGCGCTGTTGCGCGTCCACAGCGAGCCGTTTGCAGCGTCGACGGCGCGGTGACCTTGGCGTCGCGCGGCACCGTCAGGTCGTGGAACACGCGCGGCATGCGGTCGAGCTTGTCCTCGAGGATGAGCAGGTTCTCGGCGAGGTGCTTGGCCGGGCGATAGGCCCGGAGCCACGCCGACCGCGCCGCACGCGCCTCGGGCGAGGCCTCGCTGCGGTCGTCGTGCGCGTCCCGAGACCGCGCGACCTTCGGGGCCAGGTCCTCGAGCAGGCCCTTGAGCCGCGCAGTCCTGAAGTCGGCCTCTCGCACGTTGCTCTCGCGGTCGGGGCTCGCGAGCTGCGAGACGACGAAGACCAGCGTCGCCTCGAGGTCACCGCGCGAGCGGCCCTGGCCCGAAGGGGTACCGTCGGTCGGGAAGAACTCGGTGCGCACGACCGAGTCCTTCCGGTGCGAGCCGAGGTGCGAGCTGAGCTCGGTGAGCCCGGCCCATGCAGCCTGCGCGGCGGGGGTCGTGTCGGTGCGCGCCACGGAGATGGCGGCCGTGGCCGAAGCGGAGGCCTGACGCGCCTTCGCGTGCGTCTGCTGGCACGTGCCCAGGGTCCCGAAGGCGTCGGTGAGCGCCGCGTCGAAGCTGGGCGGCAGCCCGAACAACAGGCGCTCGGCCTGCCGACACGCGTGCGGCCCGTAGACCTGCACTTCGCCGTGATCGATGTGCGAATCCGGCATGGTTCTCGTCGCTCCCCTGGGGCCTCGCCCCGCTGTGGTTGGTTGATGCACCGTCTAGACTACCGGGCAGGCGCGTTGGGAACTTGAGTGCCGGCGCCGCCTATGGCTGGCCCGGGCACTTGGGGAGGCCGACTGGGTTTGGGTCCGGCTTGCAGTTGCCCTCCCAGCCGTTCTTGCCGATGAACTTGCATTGATTTATGTACGTATAGTAACATCCCAGAGTCCGGGCGTAACAAGGGAACTGCTCGGCGAGCACCGCATCCGTGATGTGGTCACCGAGGACGCAGGTGTCCTGGCTCGACGTGCTCGTGCACTTCGAGACCCCGAGTTTTGTGCAAAACCCCATGTGTGGCTGCTTCCCGAACGACGGAAGGAATTTGTTGTGCGCACAGCACATCGTCAGGCCCTCATGCTCCTGGCAGGCGACGTCGATCAATGTGTCTTCGCAGGGTCCCGCCTTGAAGTAGGGCACGCCAGCACACTTTCGGTCCTGCCACGTGAGGTTGCCGTCTGGCCCGTCACACTCAACGTACGCGGGTGTCGCGCTGGCCTGCGTGCTGGGCGCCTGACAGTGCCTCTCGCCCTTGGTCGAGCAGGGCGCTCCGACCTTCCAAGGCGACTCCCAGGTGTCCACGCCAGCATCATCGACGCCGACGTCGGGTACCGCGAGATCCTCCGGGAGATCGAGAGATTCCAACGCGTCCATCACAGCGTCGACCAGGCCGTCGTCGTGTCCCATGTCCTCGGGTAGGAGCGGGCCTCCGTCGTCAGTCGTCGTGGGAGTGGCGGAGTCGACCCATGTGCTCGCCTCGCCCAGCGGCACGTCGAGTTTGGCTTCGCCGAGACTGGCTCCGGAGTCCGCGACCTCCTTGGGAGGCCCCTCGTTGGATCGGCACCCCGAGCACCCCGAAACGAACAGTCCGACGCCGGCCAACAGCACTAGTTGGCCGTGCATGACCGCTTCTCCCACTCGAATCGTGTGCCGCGGTAGAAGGAGACGTTGTCGAGCCGGCCGTTCATTGGCTCCGTCCCGTCCACGCGCGCTCCAAAGCGGATGCTGCTCGGGGTCGCGGTGACGGATGCCGAGAGCTTGGTCAGGCACGATCGCGCCACGTAGGTCTCGTCGGGGTTCACCGGGGCGCCATATTTCGTCGCGTTGACCCAATCCCAGGCCTTGGCCTCCAGGCTCAGGTGGCCAGCGCTATCTCGAACAACGCGAACCCGATACCAGCGATCGACGACGTTGAACTCGTTCTGGGTCGCGTACATGGACACCAAGACCTGACCGCTGGTGTTCAGCAGGCGAAGTGCGAAAAACGAGCGGTTGGGGTAGGTCGAACTGAAAGCCTCTGCGACCAGCCGGACGTTGCCTGTGTCCAAGAGGGTTTGGCGTGCGGCAGGAGTGCCATCGAAGCCGTCGATCCGAACATCGAGACGCACCTCGAAGGCGGTCGTCGCCATCGCGAGCGGCTGCATGGTCGGAGCTTGGTGGTTGAGCGTCAGTGACTGCGCCGCGGAGGTCACGACGAGGGCGCGCCCATACCAGCTGTAGTCTCCGGTCTGATACTGCGGGCACATGGGGGGCGTTGGGGGAGCGAAGCAGGTGCACGTGCCCCAGGAGGTGTGCCCGCACTTGCCAACGGACAGGTCGCAGCTCCCGGAGCGGCACTGGGCATCACTCGTGCACGAGCAGACCCCGTCGATGCAGCCCTGCCCAGCGACGCAGTTTGGTGTTGGAGTGCACGTGTCGAGGAGGCATGGCGCCCCGCCGCAGTCCGACGCAGCCGCGCATCGGAAGGTCTCCAATGCGGCTTCAGTGCTCTGACCCGCAGTGGACGTGGTGTACGTCGCGGGCGCCCAGCCGGTGAAGTCGGCCGGAATCGTCGTGGCCCCGCCAAGGTCGTTCATGCCAGCGGCGTAGAGCGGCACGTACGAGTTCAGATCCGGAGGTCCGTCGCCCCCGGCGTCGTCGAGTGTGACGAGCAGGTTTCCCCAGTCGTTGCGGTCCCGCACCTTGTCATTGACGCGATTTCCGTCCTGTCCGGGTCCATTGAGTGGGGCGCTCCAGGAGTCGTCCAGGTCGATGTCGAGCGGGGCCGGCGAGCCGGGCGTGCACACGCCGTCGCCGCTCCACTCGTGACAGCAGGTCGACGCGGTGCAGCCGCTCCCAGCGTAGCGCTTCAGGAACTCACCTGGGCATTGCGAGCGGGTCCAGCAGCGGAGGTCGCTGGCCAACCGCTTGACCGCTAGCGAAGAGGTCTCGGAACTGACATGGACCTCGTACGGGGCCGATTCCGATGCGGCCCACGGCGTCGGGTTCGGGTAGAAAATCCAGTTGGCCTGGCCCTTCGAGAAGCGGATGTTCATCGTGCTGCATGCGGGGCTGCCGGTGCCCAACTCGGTCAGTGGCGGAGCGGATTGGTACTGATAGCTCATCAGCGAGACGTGCGCCGGGTGCTCGATCTCCGTCATCGTCGCGCCACTGTTGCACTGGAGGCTCGTCGGCGAGGTCGCAGTCCCGTGACCGTGGCTCAATCCCAGCGTGTGGCCAATCTCATGGGCGAAGCCATGCAGCGCCTCGCCCGGCGCTTGCTCCCTGTTGCCGACCGTGAACCAACGACTGCTCGCTTGTCCTCCCTCGTCCCAATACGTGACACCATACCGATAGATGCCCAGGTCCTTCCGCAGCGGCGATAGTCGCGCCGGCCCCACGTTTGAGCGGACAAATCCGGGCACGGCGAGGGCCACGCCACCTTCGAAGTCAACGTCCGCGCGTGTTGGCGCATAGGGCAGGTCGTGGATCTGGTCCAGGATGACATGCAGTCTCACCACGTAGCTCAGGTCGAACTGGTTCGCCCATGTACATGGGGGATTCGAGCCGTCGAGACACAACTTCCCAGTCGTCTCATAGGCCGAACGCAGAGTCGCGACCTGCGACGCCGTGGGAAGCGTGCTCAGGAGGCCCCCGCCCGGCAGCGGGACCCGAATGCCATCGATCTCGACGAACGCGTCCGGCGTGCTCGGACTCGGCTCATCCTCCGCGCTCAGGGCCAACGCGAGGGGCGTCGGGTAGGACCCGCCCAGCAGCTCACCGAAGTGCAGTCGCAGGCAGCTCGGGAGCGCGAGGGCGGGCCACGCATCCGGTGTGCCCTGGCAGCCCGCGCGCCGGACGAAGACCTCCTCGTCGTCGCGGAGGCCGTCGTGGTCGGAGTCACAGGGGTGCCAGCAGTTGCTCGGTTGGTTCGAAGCGACGATGGGTACGCGGCCGCAGGTCCCGGCGATGCTGGCCGGGCAGGTCACCCCATTGAACTCGGTCACCTGCGCGTCGAGGAACGCGCGGTACTGGGCGCACGCCATGCCGGCAATGCCCACGTTCGTCGACGTGCCGCTGCCGTCGAGCGCGTCGCAAGTGCCCAGCTGCTCCTCCAAGTCGAAGGGGAGCCCGTCGCCGTCGCTGTCGAGGTTCTCCGCGCAGGTGCGCGTGCCGCCACTGTTCACATGACGCCTCAGCTGCATCAGCCGCGCATTGACCCACTTGGGCGGGTCGGCCCCCCCGGGGACGTAGTCGTTGTAGCCGTAGGCCCCCAAGACGACGACGGGAGAGGTCGTTGCGAGAGACGACCAGTCGAATCGGGGAAGCAGCTGCCCATCGAAGTCGTCTGCGGACTGGCTGCTGCCACAGCTCCCCGAAGAGCACGACCACCCGCCGGGCAACGAGAACGCGTGGATCATCAGGTCATGGTACATCGGCGAGGGTGTCCACCCCGCGCCATTGGGCCGCTTTCCGGCCAGGAGGACGTCTCCGGTGGAAACGTCGTCGAGCGTCAACGTGACGCCGCCGAAGACCTGATTCGTAGCGCTGAGGACCGTGGCCCCATTGAGCTTCGCCGTGATGCTTGCGGTACCCGGGTTGGAGCAGGTGGACCAGAATGAGGTCCCTGCGCCATAGGCCTTGACCACGACGAAGTAGGCCTGCGCGCCCGTGGACGTGAAGGTCACCTTCGAGGCCAGGCTGCCGCCGTAGTCGTCGTTGGTCGCGACCACGACGCCATCGGTGACTCGAATCACGGCGATGACCGTGTCCGCGCCGGAGCCGTGACACAGCTGGGACGTGAAGCCTGGCAACGGTGCCAGGGACGCGGTCGTGATCTCGACGGTACCGGAGCTGCCAAAGCCGACGAGCTGACGCCACACCTGGACGACCTGGTCGTACGGCCAGACGAGCTTCGGCGGTGCGCCGCCGCACGCGGACATGGCCGCTTGCGCTCCGGCACTCGACGGGCTCGCGGGCACGAGTGGCGCGGTCGACTTGGTGGGCTCGAGCGGTGCGGGTGGCGGGCGAAGCGCGGCCACGGTGGCCTCGGCTCGACCCATCGGGTCAGTCGGGCGTGCCAGCGCGGCAGGGCAGGACTTGGCGAACTCGCCCCAGGGCACCGAACCGCCGAAGGAGTGCTTCTCCTTCAGCTCCGCGAGCGTGTCCATGTCGCAGCGCTCCGATGGGAGCCCGTGAGTACGGACCTTGCCGGATTGCGCCAGGGACTGGGCCACCCCGGCGCTTGGAATGCCCGCAATGCGGATAAGGTCAATGAACGTGGTCGGTGGCGCGAGTTCGGCACACGAGCGACGCTACGCCCGGCTCCCGGGAGCGGTCAAGTGGAGTTTTGAGCGTCCGATTCTGAGAAGACTGAGTCAACTGATGACGAAATTTGGGGA
>SXOX01000031.1 GCA_005776585.1 Pseudomonadota bacterium
GGCGGGGGCAGGCGCAGCAGCGGCAGGCGCGGTGGCGGAGGCAGCGGCAGGCGCAGCGGCAGCGGCAGCACCGCCGACCTGCAAGACGATGAGCGTCTTGCCAACCGGTACGGTGTCGCCTGCGCTCCACGGGATGCGCGTGACGCGCCCCGCCTTGGGGCTCGGGATGGTGACGGTCGCCTTGTCGGTGAGGACCTCGACGATGGGCTGGTCCTCGGCCACGTCCGCGCCGACCTGGACGAGCCACGCCACGATCTCGCCCTCGACCACGCCCTCACCAATGTCGGGCAGCTTGAACTCGTAATCCATGGTCAAAACTCCATCGCGTCACGCGCGGCGGCGACGATGCGGCTCGCGTCGGGAAGATAGGCGTGCTCCAGCGTATGCGGAAAGGGCGTGTCGAGCCCGGTCACGCGCCCGATGGGCGCCTCGAGCCACAGGAAGGCGCCCTCGGCGATGGTGGCCGACAGCTCGGCGCCATAGCCGCAGGTGCGCGGCGCCTCGTGGGCGATGACCACACGGCCCGTCTTCTTGGCGCTCGCGACGAGCGTGTCGACGTCGAGCGGGACGAGCGTGCGCACGTCGATGACCTCGAGCTCCAGGCCGTCCTTGGCCGCGAGCTCCGCCGCTTCGAGCGCGGTGTGCACCATGGCGCCGTACGCGACGACCGTCACGTGCCGACCGTCGCGGACCGTGGCGGCCTTGCCGAGCGGCACGGTGTAGGCCTCGTCGGGGACCTCACCGCGCGCGGCGCGATAGACGCGCTTGGGCTCCATGAAGATGACCGGGTCGTCCTGCTCGAGGCACGCGAGCAGCCGGCCCTTGGCGTCGTGCGGCGTGGACGGGATGACGACCTTGAGGCCGGAGATGTGCGCAAACAGCGACTCGGGGCTCTGGCTGTGGTAGAGCCCGCCGCGAATGCCACCGCCGTAGGGTGTCCGCACGACCACGGGGCAGGTGAAGTGGCCTCCCGAGCGATACCGGAGCTTGGCCATCTCCGAGACGATCTGGTCGTAGCCCGGGAAGATGAAGTCCGCGAACTGGATCTCGGCGACGGGCCGCATCCCGTAAAGGGCCATGCCGATGGCCGCGCCGATGATGCCGCCCTCGGACAGCGGGGTGTCGATGACGCGCTCGGCGCCGAAGCGCTCGATGAGGCCGAGCGTGGCGCGAAAAACGCCGCCGAACTTGCCGACGTCCTCGCCCAGCACGACCACGCGGTCGTCGGTCTCCATGGCATGCCCAAGGGCGGAGCCAATCGCCTGAATGATGTTCATCGTAGTCATGTGAGCGGGGCCTCGTTGGCGAGCGCGTCTTCGTGTGCAGCGATCCACGCTGCGTTGGCGCTGGTGCGCGAGCGGTCGACTCGGGCCTCGACGAGCACCGGCCCGTGACCCGCCGCGGCGTGGGCTCGGGCCTCCTTGAGCGCGGCCAGCGTCGCGCGAGCGTCGCGTCCATCGACGGTCAGCGCGTGCGCGCCCCAGCCTTCGGCGCGGGGGGCGATGGGCGACTCGGCTCGGACGACGAAGACGACGGGAGCACCGAGCACCGCCGCGAAGTTGAGGCCACAGTGGACGTCGCCGTCGCTGATGGCGCCATCGCCGAGGTCCGCCCAGGCCACGACGCCATCCTTGCGGGCGGCCCACGCGAGCCCCGCGGCGTGTGACAGGCGCGTGGCCGGCCCTTGGGTACACGCCACGACCTTGACCGCGGCGACGGCGGCAGCGGCGGTGGGATCGTCGACAGCGCGCAGCAACACGGGCACCGGAACGCCGCGATGGAGCGCCGCGACGTTGAGCTTCTCACCCACGAACAGCCAGTCCTGGGGTGCGGCGGCGGACGCCGTGGCCGCCAACACGGCCTCCTCACCCACGCAGCGCCGGTAGAGGGCGAGGGTGCCGTTGTCCGAGAGCTGCGCGCAGCGCCGATCGAGGGCCGCGACGCGTCCGACGAGGGCCTCCAACGCGTCCGTCACGCGACCTCCGGAGCGCGCTTGGCCGCCAGATAGCCGCGCACGAAGTGCTCGCCCGCCCGGTAGCTCGAGCGCACGAGCGGTCCCGAGGCGCAGTAGACGAAGCCCATCGCCAGAGCGACGTCGCGATAGTGATCGAACGTGGACGGAGTGACCCAGGCACGCACGGGCAGGTGCTTGGGCGAGGGCTGGAGATACTGCCCGAAGGTGACGACGTCGCAGCCGACCGCGCGCAGGTCGGCCAGGGTGGCGAGCACCTCCGCCTCCGTCTCGCCGTGCCCGAGCTGCACGCTGGTCTTGACGAGCCCATGCGCGCGCCCGCCTGCGCCGCTCAGGTGCTGCCGCGCGTACCCGAGCACGTCCAGGCTCTGCCGGTAGCCCGCGCGGGCGTCGCGCACCGTGCGCTGGAGCCGCTCGACGGTCTCGATGTTGTGCGCAAAGACCTCGGGGCCGGCCGCGAGCACCGTATGCACGTCGCGCGAGACGCCCTGGAAGTCGGGGACGAGCACCTCGATGAGGATCTCGGGCGAGCGCGCCCGAACCGCGGTGATGGTCTGCGCGAAGAGGGCCGCGCCGCCATCGTCGAGGTCGTCGCGGTTGACGCTCGTGATGACCACGTACTGGAGCCGCATGGTCTCGACCGCGCGACCGACGCGCTCGGGCTCCTGGAGATCGGTGACGGTCGGCCGTCCCGTGGTGACCGCGCAGAAGCGGCAGCCGCGGGTGCAGACGTCGCCGAGGATCATCACGGTCCCCGTGCCCTCGTTCCAGCACTCGCCAATGTTGGGGCACCGCGCCTCCTGGCACACCGTATGGAGGCCATGCGCCGTGACGCGCTCCTTGAGGGCGGCGTAGCCGAGGCCGCCGGGCGCGCGCACCTTGAGCCACTCCGGCTTGCGCGGTCGGGCGGGCGCGGTGGCTTCTGGGACCGGACCGTTCACGGGCGCGGAGCCTTGCCCGATTGCGATTGGAAGTCAACGCGGAGCGCCCCGTGACCCTTCCACGGACAGCACGGCTGGCGTACGCTGGCAGCGATGACCCCAATCCGCACCCTCTGGCTCTCTCTCGTCCTGCTCGTGACGGCCTGTGGCGGCGCCGCCGACCCGAGCCCGACGCCGGTGCAGGACATCCTGCTCGGGATCGAGCTCCCCGTGCCGACGTTTGACCACGGGCCGGCGACGACGACCGACCTCCAGCCCGATGTCGGGCCGACGTCGTTCGAGCTGGGCGAGGTGGCCACCGTCGCTGGCGGCGCCATCCTCGACGTGCATGTGCCGTCCGAGGTGGCGGGCGCGACCGGGCTCGGCGTCAAGGTGCGCACGCCGGACGTGCCGCGCTATGGCACACCGGCGCCGGTCGCCATCGTCGTCTCGGGCGGCTGGGATGGCGGCAATGCGGAGGCCACGGCGCTTCCGTTCGGCGATCTCGGTGTCACGTCGGTGCACTTCAACTTCCCCGGCGGTGGTCAGGGTGCGCTGCGCTCGGGCGGCACCTTCGACACGCGCGGGCCGGCGTGCCGGAAGGCTCTGCGTGACGTGGTCGGCTACGTCATGGGGACCACCAAGGATCTCGAGGGCAAGACCTTCGCGGAGCGCATCGCCCCAGTCACCGTCGCGAGCGTCGGCCTCGTCGGCCTGTCGAACGGTGGCAACCTGGTCGTGACCGCGCTCGATCTCGAGGCCAAGGCGCTCGGCGACATCGCCTGGGCGGTCCTGTGGGAGTCCCCGCTCGGCGACGGCATGCCGCCGGCCGAGGCGGGCGCCAAGACGCTGCCCAACGGCGAGGGGAACCCGCTTACGAACGCGGCCTACAACCCGGACACGGGCGCGTGGGCGACCGAGCGACTGCGCTGGGGGCCGGCGATCGCCGTGAGCATCGACGGCGTGAAGGTCAGCGGGGGCTTCTACTTCGACAACGACGGCAACAAGAAGCCGACCGTCACCGGCGCCGGCCCGACCGGCGACTTCGTGGTTCAGCCGCTGTCATTCGAAGGTAAGGGCTACCCGTCGATTCGCGTCCTACAGGCCGCACAGCAGAACGGCGCCTTGCCCGAGCCGCTGCCCGAGCACGTGCCCACGCTCAGCGCGGTCGAGGCGTTCTGGAAGGACCGCGACGGCGCGCAGCACCTCGTGGGCGCCGCCGGTGGTCGCCCTGGCCGGCTCTGGATGCTGGTCGCCAGCGAGCTCGATCATGTCCAGAGCGCGCTCGATCACCCGCACGTCCTGGGCACCTACGTCGGCCTGCGCGACGCGGGCGCGACGTGGGTTCGGCTCAACCCGGACGCGGCCTACCTGCCCGCGGGCACCGCGGAGCCCGTCGACAACGAGGCGAATCGCCCGCTGGATCATCAAACGATTCGAGCGGCTCTGCAGCCAAAGACCGTCAAGTCGAGCGTGAGCGTCCCGGCCGCGGTCGCGGAGCTGTCGGACAGGGTCCTCGGCGGTGTGCTCGCGGTCGACCTCGAGGCCCCCATCGTCGTCCCCGCCAAATAGCCTCGCGCGTTCTTGGACAGCCCGCCGCACGCGGGTTAGGGTCCTCGCTCCCGCACTCGGCGCGGGGCGAGCCGCAAAGACCCGACGATGCCATCCGCTTCACCCACAACGCCATGCTGACAGCCCTCCTGCTCGTCTTGGCGGTCGTGATTCTCATGGACGCCGTGAAGCTGCGCCTGCGCGCTGGCGCGCTGCACCGCATCGAGGACGACGACCCGGGCGAGTCCAACGCCACACCCACGGCGATCCAGTGGTTCGTCGCTCCCGGAGTCCACGTCGACGAGTCCACGCGCCGGGCGGTTGCGCGGGTCATGGGCCACCTGCGCCTGGACGCGCTCGACCTCGTGCCCGGCGATCTCGCGCCCAGCGCAGCGCTGCGGCTGCTGCTGGCCGTCGATCCCGGGCGCTACCGGCTCCAGCGCCTGGCTGCGGGGATCACCGCGGGACACGCCATGGCCGTCACTGAGTCACTGCTCGCGCGACTCCCGGCGCCGCCGGAGCCGCCGACGACACCGCTCGCCTTCGCCGAGCTGGCCGTCCAGCTGAAGCGTCACGCCTGCACCGGCACCGACCTGCGCCTGGCCCGAACGGTCCACGCGCTCACCGAAGATCCCCGCTGGCGACGCCCGCTCCTGTTCGCGCTCTGGGGCGACGTCGGCACGCTGTTGTTTGCGGGAGAGCTGTTCCTGCTGCTGTTTCCGACGATAGCGCTCGTCGGCGGGCTCTTCGGCCTCGGCTCCGTGCTGGGCGGCCTCGCCGTGCTTTCGGCGTTCCATGTCCAGCCGCTGTTGGCGCTAGCCGGGACGCGCCTCCAGTCACTCGCCCTGCCCTTTTACGCGGGACTGCGGACGGTGCTCGACCTGCGCCAGTGGGCCCTGGCGTGGCTGCGCCCGCGCCCGCTGCCGCCGCGCCTGGGCATCGCTCCCATCGACGCGCTGCGACCGAGCTACACGGCGGCGTTTCAGGGCGGCACCGAGCGCTACTTCGAGCCGCGCCGCGAGGTGTGCTGGATGTGCGGCGGGACACACGTCGGACCGCACGTGCGGCTCAGCGATCACTTTCAACGCAAGCCGGGCGAGTTTATCGTCGACCGCTGCGAGACGTGTGGTCACCTGTTCCAGAACCCGCGCCTGAACGAGGCCGGCCTCGAGCTCTACTACCGCGACTTCTACGACGGCCTCGGCGAGGAGACGATGGAGCGCATCTTTGGCGCCGGCGAGGCCCCCTATGCCGCGCGGGCACGGCTTGGGGCCTCCATCGAGGAGCCCCGCCGTTGGCTCGACGTCGGCGGCGGGCACGGGCACTTCGCCTGCGTCGCGCGCGAGGTCCTGCCAGCGACGGAGTTCGACGGACTGGACTTCGGCGAGGCGATCCTGACGGCCCGACGGCGCGGCTGGATCGCGGAGGCCTACCAGGGGCAGTTCACGCAGCTCGCGCCGCAGCTCGTCGGTCGCTACGACGTGGTCTCCATGAGCCACTATCTCGAGCACACGCGCGATCCGCGCAAGGAGCTCGACGCCGCGGCGACCGTCTTGCCCTCGGGCGGCTACCTCGTCATCGAGGTGCCCAACCCGGAGTGCCCTTACGCGCGCTGGTTGGGGCGCCTGTGGCTGCCGTGGTTTCAGCCGCAGCACCAACATCTGCTGTCGGCGGCGAACCTGGAGCGCCTGACCGGCGAGGCGGGCTTCGAGAGCGTGCGGTTCGAGTTTGGAGACGCGCACCTGCCGGTCGACCTGGGCTTTGCCGCCTACATCGTCGCGAGCCGCATCGCCGGCCCCGCGGAGGTGCCGTGGCGCCCGAGACGCGGCCTCGTGCGCCGCGCGTGGTCCAAGCTGGTGTGGTCGTTTGCCGCGGTCCCGGTGCTGCTCGCGTTTGGGGCCGACGCCCTGCTCGCCCCGCTGCTCCGCCAAGGGCGGAATAGCAATGCGTTTCGTCTGCTCGCGCGCCGGCGATAATCAGTACGCCCCACAGGAGCGCACGTCGCGCTTGACACGCTGCGTCAGGACCTTGACCATGCGCTCCCTGACCTGGAGGTCCCGCGTGCTCCGTCTCCTTTCCAAGCTCCTCTGTTCCCTGGTTCCCGTCCTGGCACTCGGCGCCCTCGCGTGCCAGGAGTCGACCTCCGTGCAGCCCAGCGGAGGCGTGACCACCGATACGGTCGGCACGACCACGGCGGACATGGCCAGCACCGCCGCCACGGACTCCGCGAACGGGACACCCGAGGCGAGCTCGGACACGCCTGCGTCGCCACCCCTCGACACGCCGACCGCTCCGCTCGACGCGGCGGAGACGACTGCGACCACCGGCCCGACGTTTCATGGCGACGTGCTGCCGATCTTGGCGTCGAAGTGCCAGGGCTGCCATCTGGAGGGCGGCATCGCGCCCTTTCCGCTGCTGACCTATGCGCAGGTCAAGCCGCTCGCCACGCTCATCGCCACCACGACCGCCGCGCTTCGCATGCCGCCCTTCGACGTGTCGACGGGAGCCAACTGCGAGCCACGCCTGCCGTACCTCGACGACATCCGGCTCTCGGATGCAGAGCGCGCCACGCTGGAGGTCTGGTCCAAGAACGGCGCCGCCGAGGGTACGCCGAGCGCGACGCCGCCAGTTCCGAAGGCGATCGCCAACCTCAAGAAGGTCGATCTGGAGGCCATCCCGGCGCAGGACTACTCGGTCGAGGGGAGCGCCGATGACTTCGTGTGCTTCGTCATCGACCCCGGGTTCAAGGAGTCGAAATACATCAAGGGCATCCACTTCGTCGCCGACAACGCCAAGGTGGCCCACCACGCGCTGCTGTTCCTCGACGCGGACCGTGAGAAGGCGAGCACGCTCACCGGCGCTGGCAACTACAAGTGCTTCGGTGGACCCGACCTCAAGTCGCCGCAGCTCCTGCACGGCTGGGCCCCCGGTGGGCAGCCCTTGGAGTTTCCTGCCGGCGCCGCGACCAAGGTGCCCGCCGGCGCCCTGCTGGTCATGCAGATGCACTATCACCCCACGGGCAAGGGCGCCGAGCTCGACCGGACCAAGGTCCAGCTCGAGTTCTTCGACGGCGTGCCGGACTACCTCGCGACGGCGGTCCTCATCGGCAACTTCGACAAGGCGGAGGGCAACGGCATGGGCCTCCTCCCGGGGGCCGACGATCCGGGCGGCAAGCCCACGTTCGTCATCCCTGCCGGCAAGGCCGGGCACACCGAGTCGATGAGCTTCACGCTGCCGTTCGAGTTCGAGAACCAGCTGCTCGAGCCACTCCAGGTCTTCGCGGTGGCGCCGCACATGCACATCGTCGGCAAGTCCATGGACATTCGCGTCCAGCGCAACACGACCGCAGAGTACTGCCCGTCGGACACGCTCAACCCCTTCATCGAGTGCTACCTCGGCGCGTGCAGCAAGGCCACGCCCGCCGAGGCCAGCGCGTGCGCCCAGGCGAGCTGCGCCAAGCAGTACGCTGCGCTTCCGCCGATCTGTACCGCGTGCCTTGGCGCCATGGCCAAGTACAAGACCGGGGGCGTCCAGGAGGTCATCGCAAGCTGCGCCACGCCGCCCGCCATCGCGCTGCCCAAGGACGAGTGCTTCGTGGACTCGCAGACCTACCGGTTCTACTGGCAGCGGTTCTACGCGTTCGACGCGCCCGTCGAGAAGCTCTCGACCCTGCGTCCGGGCGACACGCTCGTCTTCAACTGCCTCTACGACAACTCGATGGCCAACCCGCTGCTCGCCGCCGAGCTCTCGGCGCAGGGCCTGTCGCTGCCGCAGCCGGTCACGCTCGGAGAGACCACGCTGAGCGAGATGTGCCTCGTGGGGCTTCAGCTGCTCTCGAAGAACCCGGAAGCGAAGAAGAAGTAGCTACAACGGATTGATCCGCAAGCGCATCTCGCCCTTGATCGTCACATCGCCGTAGGGCACGAGCCCGCCCGTCCCGATGCGCAGCTGGAAGCCGTCTTGGGCGTAGGGGCGAAGGTCGAACGTCGGATCGACCACCATGGGCAGCGAGTTCGTGCCCGGCTTGGCTGGGCCGGTCCAGATCCCGAGGCGACGTCGCGGCAGGGTGGAGCTCGCACGGGTCGGTTCGACGATCACGTCGACGTGATGCAGGAAGTCGAGCCCGTCGGTCAGCGTGCCGTCCTCGGCGACGGTCGGGAGCGAGAAGAAGCGGAGCGCCACGACGGTGATCGATCCACGCGAGAGCCCACTGAGCGAGATGGGGATCGGCGGGACCTGCCCCTCGTCCAACGGCGCGCCCAGGTGGAACAGCTCCGGATCGCCCGGCACCTTGAACTCCTCGACCGCCGCGTTGACCTCGAACGCCAGCGCATCGCCACAGCCCGCGGCCGTGAGCGTGAGCGTGAGCAGAGCCAGGAGCGATCGGGGGAGCAGGGCCTTCACACCGGGTACATCGGGCCGCGCGTGGGCGAATTAACGGCTCTCTCGCGGCTCTTGCAGGTGCTGCCCGAGGCCGGCTCAAAAAAGCGGGCAGGCTCCGTCCGGGTTGAGCACGCACGGACAGCTATCGAAGCCGAGGCCGACCTCGGTCGCCACGCAGCCCTTGACCTTCTTGGAGCGGGCGCCGTCGAGGTCGTAGTCGTTCTCGTCGAACTTGCCGAGCACCGGAATGGCCAGCGCGATCGGCGTGAACGACGGATGGGTGGCCGGGCACTCGCCGTTGCCGGCGGTCGCTGTCGGACAGATGACGGCCTGCCCGACGTGCGCGTCGTCGGTCAGCCAGATGGTGACGCGCGGGTTGGGGAGCGACTGCTCGTGAATCGTGTACGTGGCAGTCTGGTCGAGCACCAGGGTTCGCGCGGTGACGTTCGCCTTGGTCATCGGCTCCTGCGAGGCGGACACGGGCGGACCTCCTGGCAAGAGGGTGGCATCGGCATAGTGAAACTGCAGCCCAAGGGGTTGACCCGACTTGGACTGTTCCGGCACGAGCCCACGCACGGCCGCGTTCGGCTGATAGCCCAAGATCGCGTAGGGCACCTTGTCGGGCGCAAACGGAAGTGTACCCGGCGTGGCCGAGGCAATCCTGGTCAGCAGCAGAAACGTCTTGAAGGAGGCACCGCCGCTCGACACATCGGCCCACGCGACGCCCACGTCACGCGACATGGTGAACAGGGTCCCCAACCCGAGATCCATGGGCGCGCCACCCGCGCCGCTCAGCTTGAGCACGAGCTGCCCGCCCGCGGGCGTCATCAGCATCGAGCCGCCGTCATTGAGCTTGACGGCCGGGACGCCGTCTTTGCCGAGGAGAACAGCGCCGAAGAAGCCATGAGCGAAGCCAGAGGCCGGCGGCCCGGGGTCAAAGCCCGGCACGGTGAGCCCGGTCGGGCCGACGGCGTCGGGCGTCGGCTTGGCGCGAATGGTGCCTTGCAATGAGATGAGCTTCGGCTGCGGCCCGTCGATCGTGGCGCGAGCGAGCCCGTACATCCGGTAGCCGAAGTCGGTCTGACCGGCCGGCGGACGATACGCCTCGCGCAGTGGCGCCGTGGCACCCAGAGGTCCAGGCCGCATGCGGCGGAACAGGACGACGAGGTTGGCGCGCGGGACGCGACCGCTCTCCTTGCCTTTTCCTTTGCCGACGAAGAGGTGCCCGACCATCAGCTCACGCCGCGGGTCCACCATCAGGAGCGCGTCGAGGGCGATGTTCCCAACGATCTTGCCCTCGAACTGGACGTCCTTGAGCAGCACCTGGCCGTGCGGCAGCACAGCCATCTCGCGCGTCGCCGTCGGGAAGCTGACCTTGCCGTCCGAGGTGAGCGTCGCGTCGAGCTTGGTCGTCGTAAAATCTGTCCCGTCGTCGTCCGTTGCCTGGAGGATCAGCCCGGACCATTCGCCTTCGAGGTCCTTGGCGGCCAGCGCGTCGAGGTCCGTGCAGCCCTTTCCGGCGAGCTCGCCCTGCTGATCGGGCACGAACGGGCACGGGTCACACTCGTCGCCGACCTTGTCGCCATCCCAGTCGAGCTGGGACGGGTTCCAGACCGTCAGGCAGCGATCCTCGGCATCGGGCACACCGTCACGGTCCTGGTCGGGCTGCGGTGCGCCGTCGTCCACTTGCGCAATCGTGTCCGCACCGCCCGTGGTCGCCCCGCCGCTATCGGTGGCGCACGGATCGCCGGCAAAGCAGCGCGAGGCGGTGTCGAAGTCGAACGTGCACGCGGTCGCGCAGAGAACGACAAGGAGGATTGGCGGGGCTTGGGGCACGCGTCGGCGCATCATGCGCCTCGAACGGTAGCACGGGTGCGGCGCGAGTTCACGTTTGGCACCCCTCCGAAACACGCCTTACGGACGCGACGCAGGTCTGACGAGTGATATAGCTCACGTCTACTTTGACCTGGAGGACCTCGGGCACCATACTTGGGGGCTGTGCGGCGCATGACTCACCCTTTGGTGCCTTTCCTGCTGCTGGTCCTGACGGCCGGCGCAGCCAGTGTCGTGAGTGCGGCGCCACCGGCCGAACCCAAGCTGTTCGATCCGAGCGGCCGCGTCCTGACGCGCCTGCATCGCTCGCTACGGCTCACCGATCGTGGCGCGGGGCAGACGCGCGTGCTCCAGTTCGGCGCGTCGCACACCGCCGCGGACCTCTTCACGGGCTACCTCCGCCATCGCCTTCAGGAGCGCTTTGGCGACGCAGGCCACGGCTACGTGATGCCAGTCGTCCCGTGGCGCGGTTATCGTCATACGGACGTCGTCTTCGAGTCCTCGGGCGAGTGGCGGACCGATCGCGCCTTTGGAGGCGAGTCGGCCGACGACGGCTTCTACGGCCTGGCAGGCTTCGCGTGCTCGACGAGCTCCTGCGACGCGCGCGCCCAGCTCGGCACGGCGCCGCGCAGCCGGTTTGGCGCCAAGGTCAGCCGCTTCGAGGTGTTCTTCCTCAAGCAACCGGGCGGCGGGAGCTTCGACGTCTTCATCGACGAGGGCCACTACGATCGCATCTCGACGCGCGGCACGGAGCCCGAGGCCGGCTACAGCGAGATCCGGGTGCCCGACGGCCCCCACACACTCGAGATCCGGCCGCGCGGCGACGGCGAGGTACGGTTGTTCGGCGTCGTCATGGAGCGCTCCGCGCCCGGCGTCGTGGTCGACACGCTCGGGATCAACGGCGCGCGCGCCTCCGTGTGGCTCAAGTGGGACGAGGCCATCTGGCGCTCGCAGGTGCGACGTCGCGCCGCGGATCTGGTCGTGCTGGCGTACGGCACCAACGAGACCGGCGACGATCACGAGCCGATTGGACGCTACACGCAGAATCTCCGCGCGGTCCTCGAGCGGCTGAAGTCAGCGGCCCCCGACGCGGCGTGCGTGCTCGTCGGACCGACCGACCGCCCGGTCGAAGTCAAGCGCGGCCGGAAGAAGGTGTTCGTCGAGCGGCCACGCACGGCGGACATCATCCGCGCGCAGAAGCTGGCGGCGCGGGAGTTCGGGTGCGGCTTCTTCGATCTCGTGGACGCGATGGGCGGCCCGGGCTCGATGGTGCGATGGGTGAAGCAGGGGCTGGCGCAGAAGGACCACGTGCATCTCACGGCGCGAGGCTACTCGGTGCTGTCGGAACGCTTCGTCAACGCGCTCCTCGACGGCTACGAGCCCCGCAGCGCGGCCCGCTAGCCTTCGAGGTCGACTCCCGTGGCGATGAGCGTGAGCTCGACGGTCGGGCCCTGGACCTTGGCGGGGTCGGCGCCCTCGTCCTCGGCCAGGTGCTTGCGCGCGGCCTCCGGCAGCGGCACGGACTTGAGCAGCCCCTCGACGACCGCCTTCTTGCCCTCGCAGTCGGTGGGCACGAAGAACGCGTGGTCCTTCATGCTGATGCGCACCGGGCGCCCCGTCTTGTCGTCGGTCGCCAACGTGAACCAGCAGCCCTTGGCCTTGCAGACCTTGGCGATGACGCCCGAGACACGGACCGTCTTGCCCTCGTTCGCGGTGACGTCCGCGACGACCGTGGTGAGCGGCCGCGTGTCCGTGAGCGCAAACGCCGCGCCGTAGTGCGTGGTCTTGCCCGCCTGGGTGGGCTTGGCCGGCTCGGCGTCGGCGCAGCCGTGTGTGCGCTCGCTACCGGCCGCCTTCGCGACGGCGTTCGCGTAGCTGCAGCCGTCGTCGCCGCCACCCTGGGATGCGGTGGGAGCCGGCTTCTCGGCCGTAGCCGCCGGGGGAGCACGCACGGCCTCCGCCTTGGCGGTCTCGACGCGCGCGGCCTCGGGCTTGGCCGCCTCCGGCGCCTTGGGCGGAGCCGCCTCGGGCTTGGGAGCCTCGGGTGTCTTGGGCGTTGCGGGCGCGACCGCGGCGGGCGTGGCAGGCGCGGTAGGCGCGGGCTTGGCCGCAGGAGCCTCGGACTTGGAGCAGCCGGGGCCGAGCAACAGGCCGGTCAGAGCGGCGCCGGCAGTGATTGCGGCGTATCGAGTCGAAGATCGGGTCGCGTCACGGGACTTCATGGGTCACCTCCGGCGCGGCAGTGTAGGGGCCCGATCGGCTGCGTCAACAGCGATCTGCACTTTGCGCCAGAGGGTGCTACTCTCAGCGCGTGCGCCTCTACGAGCTGCTGCGCCGCTTCCTGCGCTTTGTCGCCGAGGTCTTCTTCCGTCAGGTCGAGGTCGTCGGTCAGGAGCACGTGCCCGGCGAGGGTGAGGGGCCCGTCGTCTTTGCCGGAAACCACCCCAACTCGCTCATCGACCCGGTGCTCATCATCGCCTTCTCGGGACGTGTCGTGCACTTTGCCGCCAAGGACGTCCTCTTCAAGAGCGCGCTGCTGAGGACCATGCTCAGCGGCCTCGGCGCGGTGCCCGTCGCGCGCAAGGCCGATCACGGCGACGGGGCCAGCAACGACCAGGCGTTCGCGGCGCTCCATGACGTACTGCGCGCCGGTCGCGCCATGGGCATCTTCCCCGAGGGCTGCTCCCACGACGAGGCGCACCTCGTCCGGCTGAAGACGGGCGCGGCCCGCATTGCGCTCGGCGCGGCGGCGGAGCTGCCCGAAGGCGCCCCTCCGATTCGCATCGTGCCCTGTGGGCTGACCTACGTGCGCCGGAAGCGCTTTCGCAGTCGCGCGCTACTGCAGTTCGGGCCACCGATCGTCATCGACGCGACGTGGCTTGCCGGCTGGCGCGACGACGAGCGCAACACCGTACGCCGCCTGACGGACACGATCGACGACGCAATCCGCGCGCTCACGGTCAACGCCGAGGACTGGACCACCCTGCGAGTGCTCGACGGCGTACGGCGTCTTTATCAGCCGAGCGGGATCCGCATCGAGGAGCGGGTCGAGCTCGCGCGACGGTTCAGCACCGTGTACCCGACCGTCAAGGACGCGCCGGAGGTCCGCCAGCTCTGGGACCGCGTCTCCTCCTACCAGACGCGGCTGGAGGACGTCGGCCTCACCGACGCCGAGCTGCTGCGTCCGCGCCACGCGCTGCACGGGCTCTGGCGCCTGCTGCGGCACGTGCTGCTCGCGCTCGTCTGGTTCCCGCTCGCGGTGCCGGGCCTCATCATCCACGCGCCCGTGGGCATCCTCGCCACGATCGCCGGCGCCACGCTCACGCCGCGCAAGGACGTGCTCGCGACGACGAAGCTCGTCGTCGGGCTGCTGGGCGCGCTGGTGCTCGACCTCGCGCTCGTCGTCCTCGCGGGCTGGACCGCCGGCCCCCTGGGCGTCCTGGCCGCGCTCGTCCTGCTCCCGCTGACGGGGCTCGCGACCCTGAGGGTCGTCGATCGCTTCGGCGCCATCCGGAGATGGGGCCGCATCCTGGGCCGCCTGTGGCGACTTCCCGACGAGGTCGCCGCCCTGCGCCAGGAGCGTGCGGCGCTCGAGCAGGAGGTGGTGCGCGCGGTCGATCGCTTCAAGCCGGCGGACATGGTCGCGCTGGTCCCTCGCGAGGCGCGCGCCCCGTGACACGCCCGACGGTCGTGCTGCTGCACGGGCTCGCCCGCACCGCGCGCTCGCTCCACGGCCTGCGTCAGGCGATCGATCGCGCCGGCTATGACACCTGGGCGCGAACCTACGCCTCGCGCAAACGCTCGATCGCCGAGTGCGCGCAGGAGACGGCCGAGCACATCGCCCGCGACCTGCCCGGCCGGCCGCTGGTCGCCGTCACCCACTCGCTCGGCGGCATCCTCGTGCGGCACATGGCGACGACGCTGCCGTGGCAAGGCGCCGTCATGCTGGCCCCGCCCAACGCGGGGAGCCGGATCGCCGGGATGCTGCACCAGAACCCCATCTTTCGGTGGTTCTACGGACCAGCGGGCCGAGACGTCGTCGACCCGTCCACGTGGCCGATGCCGCCGACGCCGTTTGCCGTCATCGCGGGCACCCGCGCCGCCTCGCTCGGCAACCCGACGAGCTGGCTCACGCGCGCGCTGCGTCTGTTCCCGCCCGATGACCCGAGCGATGGCACCATTGCCGTCCGCGAGACGCGCCTCCCCGGCATGGCGGACTTCGCGACCGTCGACGCCGACCACACCTGGCTGATGAACGATCCGCGTGTCCACGCCATGGTCCTGGCGTTTCTCGCCACGGGTCGGCTCACAAACGATTGAATCCGGACCACGGCACGGCTAGCCTGAGAGCATGAGCCGTGCACCGACCCTCATCGCCCTGCTTGGACTCGCTGCGCTCCGCTGCGACACCGAGCTCCACTACGTCGATCCACCAATCCTCGTACAGCAGTCCGAGTTGGCCGTCAGCGGGCCGCCGGGCGTGCAGCTCGCCTACTACGACGCGACCGGTGCCGGCTTGGCGCCGGTGGTCGACGGCGTCGAGGTCGCGATCGTCGACGGCCTGCAAGGCGGCACGTGGACGATGCCGGCCGTGCGCACGACCGGAATCAGCTCACCGGCGACCGTCGAATGCTCGGTCGTGACCGACGCGGGTGAGCAGGTCGGCGTAGTCAAGACGCGCACGAAGTTCTACGCGACGAAGGACGGCTCGCGGATGCTGGAGTATCGCTCGTTCCCGATCCCTATCCGCCACGCTGCGCCCAACGCGAATGCGCCGATCGCCGATCTCACGGGCCAGCGGGCCACGATGGGCTGCACCGTCACCGACAAGGAGCTGCGCTCGGCGTCGCACTCGGCGCACGTCATGCTCGTGAAGCGATAGCACCGGCGCGTGCGCGGCGCGGTCATCACAGCCCTCGGACTTGCGGTCGTTGCCTGTGCGCCCCGCATCGAGGAGGTGGTGCTGCATCGCTCGAACTGCGAGGTCTGCCATCGCCCGCTGGACCCCGCGACCGGCGTGCCGACCGGCATCGAGGACGCCCACCCGTGGCATCCCCTCGACTGTACCGACTGCCACGGCGGCAAGGCCTTCGTCTGCGCGACGGCGACCGTCAAGGTCAGCGGCGGCGAGACGTGTCCAGACGACGCGTGGGTCTACGACCAGTCCAAGGCGCACGTCCCCAAGGGTTCCATCGACGGGAACCTGCGCGCCTACTCCGCTCAGCAGCTCGACGGCGTGGATCCGACCTACCTTCGCTTCGTGAACCCGTCGGATCCCCGCGTCGCGCGCTACGGCTGCGGTGGCGGGAATCCGCGCGCGGGAGAGGCCGGAGGCTGTCACTCCGCGGCGGTGGATGCCATGACCCATGCGACGATGACCCATGTGGCCGGTGAGCTCGCCGCCCCGCGATGGCGCGTGGGCGCGCAGCCAACCTCGCAGCCCATCGTCGGGGCCATCGAGGTCCTCGACACGGGCGCGCCAAACGAGTGCACGACGCCGAAGCTCACGCGCTTTCGGCCGGTGCCGGTGGATCCCGCAAGCACAGAGCCGCCGATTGCGCCCACGGTCGCCAACGTAGCCGACCAGTACTTCGAAAAGACGTGCCTGCGCTGTCATGTCGCGAGCTTTGGGACCAACGATCGTCCGGGGCAGTACCGGTCGAGCGGCTGCGCGGCGTGTCACATGCCGAGCGCGGACGACGGCCTCACGCGCGGCACCGATCCCTGGGTCGACTCGCAGAACCCGGCGCACCCGCTGCGCCATCAGCTGACGCGGCTTCCCCCGATCACGCAGTGCGCGCACTGCCACTCGGGTGGCGCGCGGATCGCCCTGTCCTACCAGGGCCTGCGCGAGGCGGGCGCCAACGGGCTCAACCCGCCGCACGCACGTGCCAAGGGTTACCCCCTATATGGCCTCGACGCCGGCGGGCTGCTCGAGGACGAGGACACGACGAACGGCTTCGACGAGACGCCGCCCGACGTCCACTTCGAGGCAGGAATGCACTGCGCCGACTGCCACCGAACCGCCGAGATCCACGGCGACGGGCGCATCCACGCCGATGCGCGCTGCTCGGTGACGGTGACCTGCGGTGACTGTCACGGCACCGTTCGCGCGACGGCCTCGCCCAAGCCCGAGTGGCCCGCGCTCGTCCGTGCGACGGATGGCACGCTCACGCTCAACCGCAAGAGCGATGGCAAGGCGCTGCGCGTCCCGCAGCTCAAGGACGCCGTCACGCCGGGGCATCCGCGCCACAATCCGGTAGCGGAGCAGGTTATGGGCCTGAGCGCGTCGGGCACGAGCCACACCGACACGGTCGCGTGCGAGACCTGCCACTCGGCGTTCGTTCCGACCTGCTACGGCTGCCACGTGACGATGGACTTCACGCGCTACGGGACCTCGCTCTCCACGGGGGCGCAGACGTATGGCGCCGTAGAGGAGTCGCGTCGGTACGTGAGCGTCAACGACCTCGTCCTGCTCAAGAACCGACGCGGGCTCCTGGCGCCGTCGATGCCCGCCGAGCGGCTGTTCTTCACGGTCCTCTCGGGCCCGACGGCCCCAGGCGAGACCGGCAGCAAGAAGCTCTACGCCAAGCGGCCGGCCGCGTTCACCGACCCCGACGGCTCGACCCGCGCCGCGTTCGGGCAGCGACCGATTCAGCCGCACACCATCCGCAAGCGCTCGCAGTTTCAGGCCTGCGATCGCTGCCACTCGGTCGGGTCCGTGGCCACGCCGACCAACGCGCTGCTGTTGGATCTCACGCACGGCTACGGGACGCAGCGGTTCCCCGAGTGGGCCTGCGACGCTTCCAACGATGGTGGACCCACGCCGGTGACGACCTGCGATCAGTCGACCGACTTCGTCACCTATCAGCTCGACGCCGTTCAGACTCGCGAACACAAGCCGCTCGTGGTGCTCGATCCCAAGCTCGGCGCCGCGCTGCTCTCGAAGCCGGAGGTCGATCGCATGCGCGCCATCGTCGTACCGGAGGCGCCGCCGGTCACCTACCGAACCGCCATCCCGAAGGGCGCCGCCGTGGACCCGTTCTGGCCCCGCGTCACCGAGGAGCGCCGCTAGCGGTCTCGGCGGGTGGCGCCTACTCCTCCGAGTCGAGCCCCGCACTGCCGAGCTTCCACTCGAACTTCTTCGGTAGATCGAACAGGTCCTTGAGGACCTCCTTCGGGTTGGCGAAGGTCGACTCGACCACTTCGGAGACGCCCTGGTGGTCGTCCTCCTCCTTGTCGCCAAACTGCTGCCGCGCGCGCTGCTCGATCTCCTTCTTGAGCTCGTCGGCCTTCTTCGACAGCTCCGGCTTCTTCTTCTTGGTCTCCTTCGTAATATAAAAAGGCCGCTTCTCGAGCTCCTTGTCGAGGGTGCCGAGCCACTTGCCGAACTGAGCCTCGGCCTGCGGCGGATCGTTCTTGTTGGCCGCCAGGATCTTCTGCCCCTTGCTGGCGAGATCCGTCTTGCGGTCCAGCTCCTCGCGTCGCCGGCGCAGGTCGGCCAATGACAAGGTGGTCCGAAAGACGCGATTGCGCTTCATCGCGTCGTAGGTGACCCACATCAGCCAATGGATCGGGTGGAAGTGATAGACGCGCCCGTCCCACTTGTCCTTGTCGCCCAGGAGCCCGATGGCCTTGGCGACCTCCTCGGTGAGCCACACGTACGGCAGGAACTTGCGGATCTCGCGCGAGAACAGCTGGCGCGTCTTGATCATCGCCTTGAAGTCGGTGTCGTTGCCGAGCTCCGCCCACGTCTTCTGCTTCTCGCCGTCGCGCAGCAGGCTCGCGATCCAGTCCACCTGATCGGACCACTCGGACACGTGGTAGGTGATGGACCGCCGCAGCTGCTCGCGATACCGCTCGTCCTGGTCCGTCTCGTCGCCGGTGCCGCGCGCGTAGAAGTCGCGAATGTCGTCGGCGGCGATGCGCTCCTCGCTCCAGAGCTGGAGCCCCCGATAGGCGCGCGTCGTGTTCGGGTCCTTGATCATCCCCAGGATGTCCGCATTGGTGACCGTGAGGTTGGCTGAACGCGCCCGCTGGGGCGTCCGAAAGTGCTCGGCGTGATTGTCGAGATCGATGGCGTCGACGGTATCCGAGTTTCCGAACACCTCGATATGTGCGCCCTTCTCGAACTTGGGCTCACCCTCATCGGTGGGTACCGCGATCTCGCCACAGTAGCCGAGGATCTCTCCGGCCGACACCTTCACCTTCAGGCCGTCCTCTTTGTACAGGATCGCGACCTGGTTCGGGTCGATGAGCGCGGTGACGCCATCGCCCATCTTCAGGAAGCGCGCGAGCTTCTTCTTGTACTTGTCGTCGAGCTCGGCGGGCGTGAAGATGACCAGCTCCGTGAGCTCATCATCGACGGCGGCGCCGGACTCGAACGCCTTGCGCAGCTTCTCGTCGCGCTCCTTGAGGCGCTCCTCGAAGCTCTTGAGCTTCTTGGCCAAGGCGCCCTTGTCGTTCTTGTCCTCCTGGGCCTGGGACAGCTCGTGCAAGCGCGTAATCCACGCCGGCCCCTTGCCCTTGGACGCGGCGAGCTTCTTGGCGCCCTCCGCCGTGACGTCCATCGGCATCAGGTGCATGTAGAGCACCCAGAAGCGCAGCTCCAGCGTGGCGGGGTTGCCCTCCTTGTCGACGGAGCCGTCACGCTTCGGGATCTGCAGATCGTGTCGCAAGAGGACGAAGTTGTTGTGCCCGAGCGAGCGCCGCTCCGGCTCGAAGTGCGCCGCGACGACATAGCCGTCGAACATCGCCTGCACCGGGTACTCGCGCTTGTTGGTCTCGTCCAGCGTGGCCTTGGCCGGGAAGAAGTGCACGCCGCCATGCCATGTCTGGTTGGGCCCGAGCGGGAACGTGCCCCCGAGCCGCATGGTCTCCGTGTGTCGCTTCATCGCCTGCGCCGCGGCGTGGACCTTCTTGATGTCGCGCTCGGACTGGATGACATGGCTCTTGTCCCACGAGATCGGGAACGAATTGTGCTCGTGGGTGAGGCCGGCCAACACGCGCTCCCAATCGAAGCCGGGACCGGGATCCCAGCGCTCGAACGAGACGTGCCAGTGCGCGATGATCCCCTTGAGCTTCTTGGCGTCGTCGCCCTCCAGGTGGAGGTCGAGCACCTTGCCGTCTGGCTTCATCGGGTACATCTTGGGCAGGTCGAGTAGCTTCACGAACAGCTTCAGCAGCGCGATCGTGGCCTCATACTGCTTGGGCGTATACCCGGGAGACGTGAGCGTCTGCCCGTTGAGCACCATGGTCCGCGACTTCTCGCGCTCATAGTCCTCGAGCAGCTTGGGGATGTCCTTCTGAGACTTGCCCTGCGCGCGAAACATCTCCGTGAGCTTGGCGCGATAGACGGCCGTATAGTCGTCATAGGTGCGCTTCATGTCGCGGTTCTGCTCGGCGCCGAGGTTGTTCTCGTTGTAGATGAGCAAGTTCAGGTCGATGCCGATGGACTGACGGTTGAAGTCCTTGCCCGCGTGCGCCGTGTAGTCCGCGAGATCGGCGTACTGATATATGATGCCGTTCCAGTTGATGCAGAAGTGTGACGAGAGATCGCGCCCCTTGAGCGCCGCGAGTGTGCTCAGCGCGTGCACCGTGATGTCGGTGTGCAGCACGACCGTGTTGACGAGCTCCTTCAGGCCCTCGATGGTCGTAATCGCGACGCCCTTGTTGGACTTGCGGCTCACGAAGTCCTGGCCGTCGGTGCGCTTGAGCGCCACATACACTGGCGGCTGAGCCTCGCCGGTGGGGCCCTTGTCGGGAGTCTTTACGTCATAGAAATAGCCGCAGGGCCGCCCGGTTTTTTTGTCCACATCGAGGAAGTTGCGCACAATCGGTGCCGAGCCGGCCGGAAGCTCGAGCTTCTCGCGCTTGCCCAGCACGATGATGTCGTTCGAGAGGCCCTCCTCCCACGCCTTCTCCCAGATCTGGTCCGCCTTCTCTTCAAACGGCATGGCTACTTCCCTTTGACCCCTTTCGCGGCGCCGCCGGCCGACTTCTTGGCCGCATCGCTCGCCGCCTTCCCAGCGCCCTTGGCCACGTCGCCGCCCTTCTTGGCCACGTCGCCCGCCTTCTTCGCGGCGTCACCGGCCTTCTTGAACAGTCCGCCGAAGAGCTTCTTGAAGGCGGCGATGAACAGCTTGAGGATGAGCCACAAGATCAGCAGCACCAAGATGATGGCCGCAACGACGATGACCCAGTAGAGGATCGTGCCGACCTTCTCTTTGAGCCACGCGTTCTTCTGCTTGAGCCACCACTGCCAGCCCGACGGGATCTCGGGAGCGTCGAACTCGTAGAGGACCGTCGACAGCTCGACGGTGCCCTTCTGGCCAGAGGTCTCGCCATGCTCGAACACCGCGGAGAGCACGATGCGGTAATGCTCCAGGCTCTTGAGGTTCGCATCGATGGTGAGCACGCGCTCGCGCAGCACCTCGTCGACCGTCGCGTTCGCCGTCTCAGTCAGCAGGTTGACGTTGGTCACCTCCCGATAGGTGCCGCCCGTCTTCTCGGCCAGCAGCCCGAGCCGCTCACGCTCGTGGCGCTGGCTGACCATGCCGCCATCGGGCCGCTCCAGCGCGTAGCCAACCGCCATCACGCGCACATCCGCCGACCGAGCCAGCGCGAGCCAGTTCTGCGCTCGGAGCTTGAAGCGCTCCTGCACTCCCGTGGCGCGCTTGTCGAGCTTGGACTGGACGCACCCCTGGATGGCCTTCTTGGCCTCCTCGCCCTTCTTGCCGTCGCCGGCGGTGGCGCAGTGCAGCTTGCTGGTCGTGAAGAACTGACGGCAGGTCGTCTCGTCGTCGACATAGCCGTCGCGCCCGTCGCCGAGATACAGCAGGACCTTGCGGTTGCCGGGCTTGCCGTAGTGGACCAGGAGCCTCAGCGCCTCCTCGAAGGCGCCGGTGTCGGCCGTGCGATCGGCGACCTCGTCCATGTCGAAGAGCTGGATGTCGGTCGTCGACTGCACAGCGCGCGTGCAGGAGAACTCCTTAGGCACTGGGATGCCAAACAGACGGGCGTGCTTGCCGCGAAAGCGCACGCTCTCGACTGCGGCGCCAATCGCCTTGGCCGCGTCCCCGGAGTGCAGCCCGCACGGCGGCGGCGGCGCGGCGGTCTCGCCCTCCTTCAGCTCGCGGCTCTGGTCCATCCGCCACTTGAGGAGGTCGATGTCGCACTGCTTGCGGTCCTCGTCGAAGCGCGACAGGTCATTCTCCAGACCCGGAAAGCTGCGATAGGTGTAGAGCGCAGGCCCATACCAGATCACGTTCAGGTTCTGCTTTGCCAGCTTCTTCAGCACGGCACCCACGGCCGTGCGATGCGCCGACTCGAGGTTCTCGACCGTACGAAAGCCGCCGTGACCGGCCGCGACGACGACGACGTCCACGCCGATCTTGGCCTTGTCGAGGGGCTGGAGGGTCGCCGACCGGGGCTTCTCCTCCTCTTCGAGGGTGTCCTTCCCGGCGACGAAGCTGCCGGCGTCGAGCACCGTCAGCAGGCGCTTGGGCGTCTTCTCCTCGCCGCTGGCGACCTTGACCTCGAGGTGCCGCACCTCCTTCTCCCAGTCATCGGCGGCCGTGAGCACCGTGGACTTGCCGCCGTAGAGGACCGAGATGAAGAGGCGCAGCTTGGGCGCGATGCTCGTGTCGATGGCGTTGATCTTGACCTGCCCGAGGGACAGCGCGTCCCACCAGCGAAAGAAGCCAGGGAAGGTGTCGCGCTGCTGTTTGTCGAAGAGCTCCTCTTGCTCCTCGAGCTCCTCGGCCGTGGGCTTCTTGCCCTTCTTGCCCTTGGCTGGTGGTGCGGCGAGCGCGGCGCTTGCGAGGCCGAGCAGGACCAGGGTCACGAGCCACCGAAGCCACGAGCGCGGGAGCGGGCGCACCGGCTAGGCCCCGAAGAAGAAGGGCAGGAGCGTGTACTCGAGGCTCGGCGAGAGCAGGGACACGTCCCCCGAGCTGAGCCGCGCGACGTAGCGCCAGGTCCCGGGCACGAGCTCGCTGTGGGCGTAGTCGAGGCGTACGTCCCAGTGCTGCACGTCGTCGAGCTGGACCGTCGTGCTCACGACGACGAGGGGCGCGTCCAGGCGCGGTCCCGCGACCTCCAACGTCAGCGTCGCCAGCTCGCCGCGCGCCAACGCGCCGCGTCGGACGGTCAGCGTCTTCCGAGCCAGCGGATGCACGGGCGCGCCGCACCAGGCGAAGGTCGCCGGCGCCAGCGCGTCTCCGACGGCGACGAGCGCCGTGCCGACGGCCACGCCACCGAGGAAGCCGCGTCGTGAGAGGGGGCTCCGGCTGCTGTGCGTGTCGCGTTTCGCCACGCCGCGAGGATACGCGAGGGGCCTGCTCGGTCAAGGTAGGGTCAAGGCGCGGGCAGGTTCAAACCGAATCCGCTGGTGATACGTTGAAGCCTCCGCCGGGACACGACCCACGCATCCCGGCTCTGCGCCCACGGTCTCAGGAGTCGCCATGCTTCGCACCTCGCTCGTCACGCTGCTGCTCACCCTGTCCGCGCTCGCGAGCGCCGACGTCCCCGATCAGGTCCGGCTCTCGCTCGAGCGCTACGAGTCACTGCTACGGGCCTCGCGGGCCGGCGGCGCCGAGGTCGGCCTGGGACGAGCCGAGGTGCGCGTGCAGCTCGGGGGCAGCTCCGGTGAGCCTACGACGGTCGACGTCGAGCTCGACGTGCGCCGGCTCGGCAAGGACGCGGTCGCCGAGCTGCCGCTGCTCCCAAGCGACGTGGCGATCGAGTCCGCCACGCTCGACGGCAACACCGTCGCGCTCGTCACCCGCGGCGGCGTGCTCATGCTGCGGCTGCCGGACGGCACCGAGTCGGGTCGCCTACGCCTGCGGTATTTGCTGGCTGCGGGGCCGGGAGACCGTCCGCCGTCGTCGATCATCCCGCTGCCGCGCATCCCGGGAGCCAAGCTCACGCTCTCGCCTGCGAGCGACGTCGGCGAGGTCTGGCCCATGGGCACCCTCAAGCGCGAAGGCGACACGCTCACCGGCCAGATCCCGGCCACGTCGGCCGTCTACGTGCGCTCCGCCGCCGATCGCGCCGATCACCGCGTCCGCCGCGTCGGCTACAGCATCGAGGTCAACGCCAAGGGCGACGGCGCGACCATCGAGGTCGAGGCTGAGGCGGTATTGACCGCGCCCGCCGCGTTCGTGCGGGTCGGGCCCGAGGCCTTTGCGCTCATCGAGGTCAAAGAGGGCAACGCGGCGCTCGTGACCCGTGTGCGCGACGGCTGGCACGAGGCCGAGCTCAAGGGAGCAGGGCGCCACGTCGTCACCGCCGTGCTGCGCGCGGCCGTCGATCGCTCGCAGGGCCAGCCGTCGCTGCCGCTGGCGCTCGATCGCGTGCCGATCACGAAGGTCACCGCCGCCATCCCCGGCAAGCGCACCATCACCTTCGAGCCGCCGGTGCCGCTCGAGCACACGACCAAGGGCGACGCGGCCACGGCCGTCACGACCGCCTCGGCGCACCTCCCGCCCGCGAACCAGGTGACCGTGCGCTGGACGGAGACCCAGGAGGCCCCCGAGCTCGAGGTGCGGACCAGCACCGACACCTACCAGCTGGTGACCCTGGACGAGGGCGTCGTGCGCTCCAAAGTGCGCGTCGAGACGCAGATCCTACGCGGCAAGCTCAAGGAGCTCACGCTGGAGATCCCCGAGGACGCGGTCGTCTACAAGGTCGCCGGGGACGGCATCGAGGACTGGCGCACGTTTGCCAAGTCGGGCGAGGAGCCGCGCCGCCTCCGGATCGTGCTCGGCAAGGAGCGCGAGGGCGAGTTCCGCCTGGACGTGGAGCTCGAAAGCGTCGTCTCGCGCACCGAGGGCGCGGACCTGCCCGTGCCGCTCGTGCGGCCCCTGCGTGCGTTCCGTGAGACCGGGGTCATCGCGCTCTTCGACGGCGACAAGGTTGGCTTCTCGACCATTGAAGCCACGGACTACGCCAAGGTCGGCCAGGACGCGCTGCCCGGCGAGCTGCGCCAGCTCACGAAGACGCCGCTCAGCCAGGCCTTTAAGCACATCGGCGCGCCGAAGCCGCTGCTGGCCAAGGTCGCGACCGCCAAGACGCGCGAGGTGCGGTTCGATGCGCGCACGATGACGCTGTACCAGGTCAAGGAGGGCGCGCTCGTCGCCAACGCGAGCGTTCAGGTCGAGGTCAAGAGCGGCCGGCGCGATCGCCTGGTGCTCACGTTCCCGAAGGGCGTCGCGGTGCTCGAGCTCACGGCGCCGTCGATGGCCAAGAAGGAGGAGATCAAGCTCAAGGATGGCAACGACACCCGAACCGGGCTCGAGGTGACCTTCGCGCAGGCGCTCGAGGGCACCATCCAGATTGACTTGGAACTGGAGATGCTGCTGCCGAAGACGCTCGGCTCGGTGACCTTGCCCGACGTGCTCGTCGAGGGCGCCGAGGTGCAAGAGGGCAGCTTCGGCATCACGGCCGAGACCGGCATCGAGGTGCGGCCGGGTCACGCGACCGATCTTCGACGCATCGACGCCAAGGAGCTTCCCAACGCCGTCAAGCTCCGCAGCCCGCGCGAGATCCTGCTCGGCTACCAGTATGCGCACGTGCCGTGGGCGCTCGCGCTCGACGTCAAGAGCCACGAGACCGTCGAGACGGTCAAGGCGGTGGTCACGCAGGCGTGGCTCGAGACGCTGCTCTTCGAAGACGGCCACATGGTCTTTCGCGCGGTGATGAGCGTGAAGAACGAGGACCGCCAGTTCCTGCGCCTCGGCATGCCCGAGGGCGCCAAGGTGTGGTCGGTCTCGGCGAACGGTGCTGCGATCAAGGCCGTGGCCGATGAGAAGGGCGCAGTGGCCGTGCCGCTCGCCAAGGGCGCCACGGTGTTGGTCGAGGTCGTCTACGAGGTCGCCGGCGAGCCGGTCGGCCTGTTCGCCAACCGCGCGCTCATGGCGCCCCGGCCGGATGCGCTCGTCACCGACTGGCAGTGGCTCGTGCGGGTGCCCAAGGGCTTCCACGTCCATGGCCTCGACACGAAGCTCGCGGCCCAGGAGCGTCACCTTTACCGTGCCCCGCCAACGCCGGCGCCCGAGTCGCCGTTCGGAGCGCTTCTGGCGCGCGCCGACGAGACGACGGACCTTCTGTTCACGCTCGCCGTCGGCGCTCCGGAGGATGCCGCCATCGAGGTCGGCCTCAAGCTCCTGAAGCGGCCGTCGGAGGGCACCGGCGCGTGGCTCTGGTGGGCCGGCGTGCTGCTGCTGGTGTTCGTGGTCTTCCGCCGCGCCGCGCGCCACACGCTCGGCGTCTCCGGCGGGATCATGCTGTTCCTCGGCCTCGGCTCGGTCGTGGCGAAGCTGCTGGTGCTCGGGTCGGACGACTCGGACACGACGTGGCTCGTGATCCTGCTGGTGGTCTCGGCCACGGTCGGGTTCTTCGTCGGTCGGCGCAAGGCCGCGCCCGAGGGTGACGCGAAGGAGGCCCCATGAAGCGCCATCTGCTGAGAGGCGCGCTGGCGCTGCTTGTCGCGACCGGGTGCGGGAAGAACGCGGATCAGGCCGCACCGGCGACGGCAGCGACAGCGGCGTCCCAGGACGGGCCGACGATGGATCGGCCCACGAACAAGTCCGCGGAGCCGCCCGCGTCCACGGAGCCGGAGGCCAAGCCCGAGGACGCACCGCCGGACAAGGGCTACCGCGGTCGGAGGAATCGCAACGAGTCGGGTGAGAAGTCCGACGAGAAGTCGCGGGAAGAAACCGAGGGCGATGACCGCGAGGAGTCCTTGGACGAGGACAAGCAGCGGGTCTCGGGCCTGCTGGCCCCGGGGCCGAAGGTCGGCAAGAAGAGCGGCGGCGAGGCCGACGGCGGCGGCGGTCGCTTCGGCAAGGCGGAGACCGAGCGCGGCGACATGGACGCCGACAGCGTGCAGGACCCGGACGAGGGCGAGGCCAAGAACGGCGTGGCGCAGTCGCTCGACGGGCTCGACGCTCTGGCGCTCGACACCGGCAAGCACGCGCTCGTCGGGCTTCCAGCGGCGACTCCGAGCAGTCCGAGGCCGGATCCGGCGCCTCCCGCGGAGCCGGACGCCAACGCTCCCGCGGCGCCGCCCGCCGTCGTCGCGGGGAACACGCGCACGGTGGTCACCGCGAAGCTCCCGGGGTACGCCGGTATCGTCACGCTCAACGACCAGAGCGGACGCGAGTCCAAGGGCGACGGCAAGCGCGACAAGGACGAGCCGGCCAAGCCAAGCCGCAAGGGCGAGGCGCAGGACGGCTTCTGGCAGCAGCCCACCGATGCGCCAGCGCAGCCCGTGAGGGCGCCGCTCGGGAAGGCGGTCGCGCGCGAGCAGCTCAAGTCGGAGGTGACGCGCGCGGGGGACGTAACCACGGTCGAAAAGTCCATCGAGGGGCGCGACCTCAAGAAGACCGAGGACAAGCGCCAGGCCGACGGCTCCTTCGAGCTGCAGCTCGCCGCGAAGGAGGCCACCAAGGCCAAGGAGAAGGCGGCGCTCACCTGGGACTGGGAGCAGGGCAAGGACTCCAAGAACGGCGATCACGGCGTGCGCACGCAGGACGTCACCGTCGGCTGGGACGACCACGCGCGGCTGCAAAAGCCCGAGCGGTTTCTGCCGCGCCACGGCTACTTCGAGAACACCTACCTCGGCGGCAGCGCGGCGTACTTGGAGCGGCTGCGGCGACTCGACCAGGCGCTCGCTGGACACGGTCAGCCCCATCGACTGGCGCTCGCCGACAGCCAGGGCTTTGACTCGCCGGCGCGCAGTGGTCTCGCCGTCAAGGCCCGGCTCGACCGGCGCACCTTCGACAAGCCCGGCCGCGTGTTCCTGGAGGTCGGCCTGCGTGGCAGCGATCGGCACGGCTGGCGCAAGCCGCCGCTCGAGACCGTGCTGGTCGTGGCGCCCCAGGTCGTCGGCACCGCCGCCATGCACGAGGCCATCGCGAGTCTCTTGCGCGTGCTCGGCGCCGAGGACCGGCTCGCGGTCGTGCTCGCGCTGCCCAACGGTCAGGCGAGCGTCCTGGCAGAGCTCGGCCGCCCGAAGTCGCTGCTCGGGCCGCTGACGCGCTCGGTGGACCACGTGACCATCGCGCCGGCGCCGTCGGAGGCGGGCCTGCTGACCGCCGTAGACCGTGCGCGCCAGCTCTTGAACGCGGCCTCGGAGCACCGCACGACGCTGCCCGGCACGCAGTCGGTCATCCTGCTCGTGGGCGAGGGCACCGCGGTCGCACGGCAGGTGGCGGCCCGGGCGCACGCGATGACGGTCGACGGCATCGTGACCTCGGTCGCGCTCGCCACGCCGTCGGCCGCCGGGCGCGCGGGCTGGTGGAACGTCGCGGAGAGCGGCTACGGCAACATGAACGACGCGGCCGTTGGGCAGGTCGAGGCCGCGATGCGCGCCGAGATCGAGAGCCAGGCCCGCGTCGTCGCCCGCCTCGTGCGGCTCAACATCAAGCTCGGGCCCGGCGTCGAGGCCATCCGCATCTTGGGGAGCCAGCTGCTGGACGACGCCGAGAAGAAGCGGGTCAAGGCGCGCGAGGTGGCGACCGACACGAACCTGTCGCGCACGCTCGGCATCAAGGCCGATCGCGGCGACGACGACGACGGCCTCCAGGTCGTCGTGCCGTACTTCTACGGCGGGGACACGCACTCCATCGTGCTGGAGCTGTGGGTCGACAAGCCCGGCCGCGTCGCGGACGTGACCGTGCGCTACAAGGACATGGTCGGGCTCGGCAACCAGACGGAGTCGGTCGCGGTCGACTTTCGCAGTGTGCCGCGCCCGGAGACCGAGGAGCAGCGGGCGCTCGCGCAGTCGCTCGACGGCTTCCGCGTCGCCGAGGCGCTCGACCACGCCGCGCGCGAGCTGGCGAGGGGCCAGAGCGGCCAGGCGCGCGGGCGGCTGAATGGCCTGCTCGCTGGCGCGCTCCAGCCGAGAGATCGCACGCTGGTGCAGGGCTTTGCGCGGATCGTGGACACCGCGCCGCACGCCTCGGTCGCCCAGGCGCTCCGGCTCGCCAGCCAGCGCCGCATCGGCGCGACGCGGTAGCCACGAGGTCACGTCGCGCGTTGCCCTGAGCGCGCGGCTGCCGGTAGCATGTCGCCATGGGACACGTCGCACGCAAGCCGATCGAATCACCGCCCCTGACGTTCGACGAACTCTACCGCCAGATCGTCGCGCTGCCCGAGGGAGTCACAGGGCAGATCCTGACGCCCGGCGAGCTGACGACGATGGGTCGGCCCGGCTTTCCGCACCGGCTGGCGCAACGTCGCTGCACGTCGGGCCTGTCGTCAATCGACCGAATGGAGGGCGGCACCGGCTGGTGGATCGAGGTCGAAGCGGAGATTCGCTTTCCCCGCGGGCGGCTGCTGGTCCCGGACCTCGCCGGGTGGCGCGTGGAGCGCGTGCCCGAGCCGCTGATGGAGAACCCGATCACGACGCTGCCCGACTGGTGCGCCGAGATCATCTCGCCGTCCTCGGCCCGCATCGATCGCGTCAAGAAGCTGCACATCTACACCGAATGCGGGATCGCGCACGTCTGGCTGGTGGACCCGGAGGCGCACACGGTCGAGGTCTTCGTGCCGCACGAGGGTCTGCCGCTCCGTGTCGCGACCGCCGCCGACGACGAGCACGTGGCCCTACCGCCGTTCGACCTGCTCATGGACTTCGCGCCCTGGTGGGTGCGCCAGACCTAATAAATCCGCTCGACCCGCGAGCCCTGGAAGTAATGCTTGAGGATCTGGTCGGCGGGCTTCCCTTGCTCGGCCATGCCAATGGCGCCGGTCTGACACATGCCGACGCCGTGGCCGAAGCCGCCACCAGTGAACTTGAACGCCGTCGGCTGGCCGTTCGGGCCCTTCTGCGCATCCACGACGAACAGCGACGACTTGAGCCCGCCGAGCGCCTTGCGGATGGTGAGCTCGCCGGTGAGCGTGGCCTTTCCGGTCGTGCCCTCGAGCGCCAGCGCCGACGCGCGACCGGAGACGCCCCGCTTGGTCACGGTCACGCTCGTGGGGAGCCCAATGGCAACCCCGTGCGGCTTGAGCGTGCGCTCGAGGTCGGCGACCGCGACGACCTTCGACCAGCGGAAGCTCTGCTTGGCAAAGCGCGTGGTGCCGCAGTGCACATTCGGCACGGTCGTGACCCAAGCGCGCACGCGCGCCTCGGTCGGGTCGCCCAGCACGTCAGGTCCGTCGGGCACGCCGCGGAGCGTGGCCGCGGGCGGGGTGCTCCAGACGTTCTCGTTGTGCTCGGTGTGACCGCCGCAGCTCGCGCTGTAGACCGTGTCCACGACCCGACCATCCTCGGTCACGAGCATGTTCCCGCGCGTCTTCTGCACGGCGGCCGAGGTGCGTGGGTCCTCCTTGCTGGCGCCCGCGTAGACCTGGCAGTGGACGTCTGCGCAGAGCATCCACGGATCGGCGAGGTGGCGGTGCCCGAGCTTGGCGAGCAGCTCACCGCGCGCGCTGATGGCCTGGACCTCCAAGGCGGCGGGGGGGGCCGTGGGGTAGATCTCGGCGGGGACGAGCCCCTCGAGCAGCTCCTCGCCGGAGACGAGATCGGCGACCGCGAGCTTCCCCTGCGCGTCGACCGTGAGATACAGCGTGCCCCGATACTTGCGGTCCTGGCGGGCGTGCCACGCGTAGCCACGGCCGCTCTCGACCTCGTGCACGGTGATGAGGTCCTGCTTGGGATCCTCGGCCTCGAACCAGAGCACGTCGCGCGCCTTGAGCTGGACCTGGCCGTCGGTCACGAGCAGCTCCCCATGCGCGGGCTCGTCCAGCACCGGGAGCGGCTCGGCCGTCACGCCGGCGACGGTCACGCCCTTGGCTGCGACCTCGGCGTCGGCGCGCGTGACGTGCAGCGCCTCGGAGACGAGCACCAGCCGGCGCGTGTCGATGACGCGCCCAAAGAAGCCGAAGACCCCGCCAAGCTCGGTCGACTGGACCTTGAGGCCCGCGTCCGTGAGACGTTTGCGGGCGGCCTGGATGCGCTCCAAGTCATTGGCCGGAAACGCGCCGAGCGAGACGCGCCACCGTAGGCGGGCGGGCGTGCTCTTCTCGACCTTGGCCACGAAGCGGCGACCGCCGCTGACGACGATCTCGGGCCCGCCGGGGCCATCGGGCAGAAATCGAATGCGACCACGCGACGAGAACGCAATCGAGGCCTGCCCGTCCATCAGGCCGACGGTCACGATGGGCGTCTTCTGGCCGTCGAACCGGATCTGAGTGGCATAGAGGCCGGCGGTGCGATCGTCGGCGAAGGCCAGGAGGGGGAGCAGTCCAACGAGGAGAGCGGGCAGTGAGCGAAGGCGATGGGTCATGGCGCGCGGGAGGCTACCCCTGGCGCGTGCCGAAAGCGAGCGCGGGCTATCTCCCGGCGATGAGCTTCTGCGCCTCGGAGCGCACCGATGGGTCGCGGTCATAGGTCGCGCCGTAGAGCAAGTTGAGGCAGGCCCGGGTCTCGAGCCGCTTGCAGGCCTTGAGGATGGCGAAGCGCTCGCTGGTGGTGGCCTGCGAGAAGCCGGTGACCACGACGGCCTCGAGCGACTCGTCGCGGAGGGCGCCGAGCGCGGTGATGGCCGTCACACGGGGGAGCGTCCCATCGTCGAGGGCGCGGCGGAGCGAGGGGATCGCAGCGGCGATCTGGGCGCGTCCGGCGGTGCGGGCTGCATGAGCGCGCAGCGACTCGTCGGGCGAGGCCAGCAGCCGGAGCACGCGATCTTGGACCCATGGGGCGGGGAAGCGTCCCCAGGCGAGGACGACCGCGGCCTGGGTGGTGCGACCGGAGCCCTCGAAGACCCGATCGAGCACGGCGAGGGCGCGCTCGTGGCGGGCGTGGCCAAGCGACTGGACGACGAAGAGCGGCACGGTCTGCGGTCCGCTATCGACGACGCGCTCGAGCAGCGGTAGCGCGGCCTCGGCGTGGGCGGAGAGCACATGGGCGGCGTCGCGGCGCAGGCCCTCGTCGGTGAGCGCCAGTTCGAGCAGCGCCTTCAGGCCGGTCTGCCCGTAGGTCGCGATCGCGTTGCGGAGCGCGACCCGAAAGCGCGTCTCGCCTCGGCGCAGGGCCTCGACCAGGACCTCGAGGCCGCCCGGGCTCTGGCGCTCCGAGAGCGACTGGATCGCCTCCAGACCGAGCGGCGCGGTGGCTCCCGCGAGGTACTCGCCCAGCACGGGCGCGCCTTCGGGCCGTGCGGAGACCGCGCGCAGCGCGGTGCGAGCGACGACGTAGTCGGCGTCCCTGAGGAGGACGGCCAGGTGCGGCGCGGCGGACTTGAGCGCAAAAGCGGAGAGCGCGCGACCGGCGGCCTCACGGACGACGGGCTCCGGATCGGTGACGAGCCTACCCAGGACCACGAGGCCCTCGGGGCCGCGGCTGCCGCCGAGCGCAAGGGTCGCCGCGACGCGCGTGGCGGCATCGGCGTCCTTGACGAAGGGAGCGACGAGCGACACGAGCCGAGGATCGGAGGCGTGGCGCAGCGCCTCCAGCGCGCGCAGGCGGGTGGTGGCGTTGCCGTGCGCCAGCAACTTGCTCAGAGGCTCGAGCAGCGCGGAGCCGAAGCCCTGGAGGCTCTCATCGGCGGCACGGGCGATGTCGTCATTGGCGTTCTTGAGGTGCTCGCAGATGACGCCAATGGCGCGGGAGTCGCCCGTACGGGACAGCGCCCGGAGCGCGTCCGGCAACAGGCGGGGCCAGGACGGTGAGGCCACGAAGCCGAGGATCGCCTCGGCCGCGCGGGGGGAGCCAATCGCCCGCAGCGCGGCCAGCACGGGACCGTGGGACTGAGCCTCATGCGGGTTGGCGAGGACGACTGACAGTCGGGGAACCGCCGCCGGGCCGATCGCCACGAGCGCGTCGATGCCCGCCTGCGCCGTCGGCTCACTTCCAAGCTGCCGAGCCGCCACCTCGATCCGCTCGCGCACGCGCTCGTCGACACGGCCGAGGGCGCTCAGCTCGTGAAACCGCAGTTCTGAGAGGCAGATGGCCTCGCTGCGCCCGCGACTGGCGTCGCGAAAGCGCACCGTCAGCTCCGCGACCGGGAGCGGCGGCTCGAGCACGAACGACTGCGTCGAGCGGTGATCGGCCAGCGCGAGGGTCCGCGTCCCCGAGGTCCCCTCGAGCACCAGGCCGCGCGGCCGCGAGTACGCCGCGAAAGTGCGGTTGCTCGCCGCACACCCCGCCACGACGTCGACGCGCGACACGTACCGCGTGCCCGAGAAGCGGAGCTTGACCCACGCGCCGTCGGGGCCCGGGGTCGTAGCCCAGGACGTGAACAGGACGCCGTCGAAGAGCTTCATGACGTTGTCGAGGGCCGGGCCGTCGCTCGGTCGGACGCCCGGAGAGCCCGTCAGGAAGCGCACGTCGCTCGAGTGGATGGCTGACGTATCGGCGGCCATCGCGGCGGTCGAGAGTAGCGGTATCGAGACCAGGGGCGTCGAGACGAACATCGCAGTCGCGAGCGCTCGGGTCAGGGTGTGTCGGTTCATGGGTCTCCTCCCCGGAGTCGGCGGTTGCCGGTCTACCCGCACAGATGGGCAGGCGGAATCGTTCCGCCCTGGACATCGGGCCTGCCGTGCAGCGGTTAAGGAGAATCGACGTGCGATGGGAAAAAACTGCCTACTCGTGCTCCGGACGGCCGAAGTACGGTCCCAGCGTGGCCGGCAGCTCCGCCTCGATCGGGACGACCCGCGTGCTGTGGACCCCGCGCGGACCGTAGAGGTAGAGGTAGGCGCCGTAGCTCGCGAGGACCGACTTCACGTAGCTCTGCGTGGCCTTGTACGGGATCTCCTCGACCCACTCGGCGGTGTCCTTGCGCCCGGACTCGCGCCAGGTGCGCCACCAGCGCCGGATGCGGTTAGGGCCCGCGTTGTAGGCGGCGAGCACGAGCGCCTCGTTGTGGCCGAAGTGGCTCATCAGCTCCGCGACGAAGCGGCTGCCGATGCGGACGTTGACCGCCGGCGTCTTGAGCGACCGCCACGTGGGCGCCTTCGTGTCCTTGCCGAGCAGCTTCTTGGCGACGGTGCGCGCCGTGCCGAGCAGGAGCTGCGTGAGGCCGACGGCATTGGCGTAGGACACGATCTTCGGGTTGTACGCGCTCTCGTGGCGGATGAGCCCCATGAGGAACCAGGGGCTGACGCCTGCGTCAGTACAGGCGCGCTCGACGTGGTCCCAGAACGGCAGCGGGTAGGCGAGCTTCCAGAGCCGCTCGTCGGCGGCGTCGGGGTAGCGCGTCAAGGCGCCGCGCCACCGGACGACCGAGGTGCCGAGCCAGAACTGGCGCTGCCGCAGGCCAAGACTGAGCCGCAGCGTGTGGCCGTCGACGCCGAGGGCGCGGACCTCGGCGCGCGCCTGGAGATCGCGGCGCGCCGCGTCGAACAGGCCGATTCGGATGAGCTCGATGGCCGTCTCCAGCGCCGGATGGCGCGTGATGCGCAGGCGGTCGAGATCGACGAGCGTCGCGAGGTCGTAGCCGTCGAGCGTCGGCAGCGGCCTCAAGGCGACAGCGCGGGAGTGGTCGAGCCGATCGAGCCGGTGAAACGCGAGGTTGGAGTAATACGTGAGCGGAAAATCGCGCACCAGCCGCTCGTAGCCCGCGAACGCCTCGTTCCGACGGCCGCGCGCCTCATCGGCCCGCGCGAGCCAGTAGCTGGCCCGCTCGTCCCACGTCGCGTCGCCCAGCGTGGGCGTGCCGCCGTGGTCGGCGCGCAGGCGAGCAAGCGCATCCGCGGCCCGCTCGGGCTTGCCGTCGCGCCAGGCTTGCCACGCCTCCTGCCATCGCTGCTCGACCCGGAGCGGATGCTCGGGGTAGCGCGCGGCGAGCGTCGCGAGCGCGCCGTGCGCGAGGTCCACCTTGCCGGCGGCGCGCGCGGCGTCGGCGATGCGACCGAGCGCGAGCGGCGCGAGGCGCTGATCCCGGTAACGGTCGGCGAGCTTGGTCCACGACGCGATGGCCGCTCCCACGTCGCTGCCCTTGGCCTGGAGGGCGCCGAGCTGATCGAGCGCGAGGGCCGCCACGCTGTCGTGGGTGGAGCCCGCGGCCTTCTCGAGCGCGGCGCGTCCCCGCGCGAGCGTCTTTGGCACGAGGACGTCGACGATGCCCTGGACCAGCGCACGTGCGCCGGCCTCGAGGCGGGTCGAGCGCTTCTTCGCCGCGGCGGCGAGCGCCCGGAGCGTGCCTTTCGACGGGCTGTTGGACAGCTGCCGCACGAGCTCGTCCTCGGCCGAGGGCGCCGCGTTCATCGCCTGGAGCGCCCCTCGAGCGCGCCTTCCGAGCGCCGAGTCGCCGCGCTCGAGCCACAGCTCCCGCAGCGTGCGCGTGGCGCCCTTGACGTTCCCCGTCGCGTGCTCCGACTCGCCAAGGACGAGCCGCGCCTCATCTCGGAGCGCCCCCTTGCCGGAGCGCCCCACGGCCGCGCGCGCCAGATCGAGGGCGGCCCGCGCGTTCTTGGACTGAAGCTCCAGCCGGGCGGCCGCGACGAGCGCCGGGACCTGTTGCGGGCTGCCATCGGGGACGCGCCGATAGTGCGCCAGCGCTGCCGCTCGGTCCGCGCGCTTCTCGGCCCACTCGCCCAGCGCGAGATGCACGGGCGCCAGCAACGGCGGGTAGTCGGCGATGGAGGCGAGCACTGCGGCGCGTTCGGCGAGCAAGGGAGCGCGAGACGCCTCGGGGAGCTTCTCGGCGCGGCGGCGCAGGACCTCGGCCAACAGGTACCGCAGCGGCGGCGTGGTCGCGGCGTCCGCGCGTTGGTCCAGGTGGCGGCGGAGGCCACGCTCGGCGGCGTCGAGCTTGTCGTGCTTGAAGTCGCGATAGGCCTCGGCCAACGCGTCCGAGGTGAGCACGATGAGGCTCAGGTCGGCCTGGGGCGCCGGCTCGTCGACGGGCCCGGCGCAGATCAGAACCCAGAGGACGGCACCCAGACCCACGGGCGCATTGTGCCGACCCGCCGCCGAGGTGCAACGCGGATGAATGAAAGCGCCCGCGACGCGCGTTATGCTGAGCCGAGATGAAGACCACACCGCCCCGCTCGTTCTGGTCCCCGCTACTGTTCACCGTGCTCGGCCTGGGGCTGGCCGCCTGCGAGGACGCCAAGTCCACGCTGGCCCAGCGCGAGGTCGCGCTCTCGGAACGCGCGGCGGTGGCCCGCTATGGGACGGCGGCCGCGTCGGCTGGACCGGCGCAAGAGGCATGGGTCCAGGCGGCACGCGAGACGCAGCGGCTGACGGATCCGGCAGCCATCGGGCGGCAGTATCGGGAGCAGGTGTTGCCGAAGCTGGCCACGTTTCGGGACGCGCTCGGCGCGATGCCGGCGGACACGGACGCGCTTCGCGAGGCCCACGGCGCGCTCTCGGAGGCGTACGGTGAGCTCTCGCGCGGGATGGCAGCGCTTGCCGAGGGGCTCGACAGCGCGACGTATACGGCCAAGCGCAAGGCCTACCGCGACGTCATCGCGCGCTTCGAGGCCGCGCAGGCGACCTATCGCGAGCGGATCGCGGCGATCTACGGCGCAGCAGGGCTCGAGGTGCTGCCGCTGCCTCCGCTGTAGACGTCGGGATCAATCGAGAGAGAGGCAATTGGCGGCGATGCCCGGTGCGGGTGGCATCGCCGCCGTCAGAGGGAGTTGCTGGCGGGTCAGTGTGCGCAGCGACCTGGCCTTGCGGACCCGATCGCCTGAGTGAGGGGTTCGAAGCGCCTGCGCCCTTCGAGCACCGGAGATTGGAAGCTGTCAGAGCTCGTGGGCTCAGCCGCTCAGCACCATCCTGGTGCGTCCGGGTCCGTCCTGGACCACTCGCGGCGTCGCCCCGGGTCTCATCGTGTCGCCATCGTGGCCAACCCGTGACCTCTGACCGGGTCCGTCGACCCTTCCTTCCTGATGGATCGCCGCTTCGTCGAGGTTTTTAAGAACTTTCGCCGAATCGCAAGAAAAAAATGCCCAGCCACGAGGCAGGGTGGGAAAAAGCTGCCTAGCCCGGATCATGCATGAATGGCGCGATGTCAACGCCGCGAACATCTCGGCGCACGAGCGCCGAAGCCCGTCCGTGCAGTGCGCGGTCGCGCGCAGGAGCGCGCGAGGGGGCTGAGCCGTCGCGGCGCATCTTGGCGCACGAGCGCCATAGCTCGTCCCCGGCAGCGCCGGGGTGGCCGCACGAGCGGCCAAGAGCGCCGGCATTCACCGACTGAGGCGTACAGGTGGTACGCCGAAGGAGGTGAACGGCGGCGCAAGCTTGCGTTCGCAAGCGTTGACGCGTGAAAGTCATGCATAATGCGGGCTAGCGGGCCTCGCGGGACAGAAACGAGCTCGCCGTCGCGCGCGTGGCGGGGTCGTACAGCAGCCAGCCGTCTCCGGTCGCAGGAGCGCTCACGACCGGGCGACCTGCGACGAGGATGGCCGAGCGACCGTAGAAGCCCACGCCGTCCTCGGCTCCGGTCCGGTCGGCGGCCAGGAAGATCCCGTCGAAGGTCGGCATGCGCCAGTTCCAATAGTCGTGGATGTCGGTGCGGCCCTCGTCGACCCAGTTGGTCGGAAAGCAGATGACGTCCGGTGGTGCGAGGCGCGCTGCCCGCGGGAGCTCCCAGCCGTTGATGTCCATGCAGATGGCGACGAGTGCGGTGCCATACGGCGTATGAAACCGCGGAAACGGCGTGTCTCCGGGGGTGGCCCACGTCTCGTCGTCGTCGAAGAGCAGGCGTTTGCGATAGGTGGCCAGCAGCTCTCCCGCGGGAGAGACGACCAGCGCGCTGTTGAAGAGGCGCTCGTCGGGCGCGCGCTCAGCGAAGCCGGCGACGAGGAACGCGCCGAAGTCCCGCGCGATGGGCGCGAGCGTGGCGAGCGTCTCGCCGTGGGCGGGCTCGCAGAGCGGGCGAATGGCGTCGGCCGACGGGAACCGGTAGCCGGACGCGGCCATCTCGGGCAGCACGACCAGGCGGGCACCGGCCGCGCAGGCAGCTGAGGTCAGCTCGGCCAGGCGGCGGAGGTTCTGCGTCCGCTCGCCGCGGTTCGGACCGAACTGTACGACGGCCAACATCGGTCCCGATGTTACACGGAGCCGCTGGTCGAGAGGAACTCTTCGGGCGCTACCAGAAGCGAAGGGTAAGCGGATCGACGCCCTCGAAACCGGCGACGGCCTCGGCGGCCAAGAAGAGCCCGCCGGTCACGACGACGATCCCGGCTGGACCGGCGAGCGCGGCGGCGACCTCGAGCGCCGCGGCGACGGACGGGGCGCGGGTGGCGTCTGGTGCGAAATCCTCGGGTGGCGTGCCCTTGTGTCGCGCGGCGGTCACGACGAGGGATTCGGCCAGCGGGCGCAGCACGGCCAGCATCTCGCGCGCTGGGCGGTCGAGCGAGGCGCCAAAGACCAACACGCGCCGGCCGGGCGGTCTTGGAGCGAGGCTCGGCTCCGACCGAAGCGCCTCGGCAACGGCAAGAACGCCATCCAGGTTATGAGCGCCGTCGATGACGACCCGCGCCCCGGAGGCATGCCGACGCAGGTCGAGCCGGCCCGGCCAACGCGCAGTGGCCAGCGCCTGGGAGGCGAGCCGGGCATCGAACGCGGCACCCAGCAGGACCTGGGCCGAGCAATGCGCCAGCGCGGCGTTCTGGCGCTGATGCGCTCCGAGCAGGCCCAGTGGAGCGTCGCTCCCGAGTGGCGGCACGATCTCGACGGCCACGTGGCGCGGCGCGAGCTGAAGGGTCGCGGCCGTGACGAGCGCGGGAGCTAAGGGCGGCAACAGCAGCCGCGAGTGGGTGTCAGCGAGCTCCGCCTTCTCGCGGACGATAGCCTCGTGCGTCCCTCCGAGCAGGGCCGTGTGCTCGAGGCCGACGCTCGTGATGACCGTGACCGGAGCACGCAGCGGCCGCGTAGCGTCGAGTCGGCCGCCGATGCCGGCCTCCCACACGAGCGCCTCGACCTCCTGCTCCAGAAACCAACGGGCGGCGATGGCCGTCGTGAACTCGAACGAACCGAACGCACCCGGAGCGACGCTCTCGGCGGAATGCAGGACGCGCTCGAGGACCGCGTCGAAGGCCGGCAAGGGGATGGGCACGCCGTCAACGGCGATGCGCTCGCGAAAGTCGAGCAGGTGCGGCGAGGTGTAGCGACCCGTCCGCAGGCCGTGCGCTCCGAGGATGGCCGCGGCGACGGCGGTCGTGGAGCCCTTGCCGTTGGAGCCGGTGACCTTGATTCCCGGCGCGAGCGAGTCACATCCGAGGACGCGCAAGAGCTGCGCCATCCGGTCGAGGCAGGGCCCGCGCCCGAACTTCGGCACGGCCATGAGGCGCGCGAGGGGGTCCACGGCCGCTACCGCTCGCGGCCCAGGCCGAGCAGCTCCCGCAGCGACGGACGCCGCAGCAGCTTGCGCTCCTGGTGGATGCGGGAGAGCTCGTCGAGCCGCGCGACGTAGTCGATCGCGCGTTCCGGCACTCGAACGGGCGGCCGCACGGTGGGGCGGGGCAGCGCCAACATGGTGCACACGGGCTCGAGCTGCGCGGCATCGACGAGACCACGCCGTACCGCGTCGGTGAGCGCGTTCTCGAGCCGCCGGCGGGTGAGGTCGTGCTTGGTCAGGAGCTCGTCGGCCACGCGGCCCACGGCAGCGACGGTGAGGTGCCCGTCCTGCTGGAGCACCAGAGCGGCTTGAAACGCGTTGAACGTGGGCACGACGCGCGGACCGTAGGACTCGAAGCGCGCGACGGGCGAGCCGACCTCGAGGTTTATGAAGATACGTCGGACCGGGTCGATCCCCGTGCGGGGCAGCCGGGCGACCGCGCTTCGGATGCGCGCGTTCTGGTCGGGATAGAGCCTGGCGGCCGCCAGGATGGCGTCGAGCAGCGGACCGTCGACGGTCCCGGCGCAGAGCTCGCCAAAAAGGCGATAGATGACCACGTCCATCTCGGCGTCGTCGCCAAAGCAGATCTCGGGGGCCGTGACGTCGGGTAGCGCAAGGCGGGTCTCGAGCAGGATGGGCAGCTTGTAGCCCAGCTGATCCCGCAGCGCGCGAAAGCGGCCCCGGAGCAGGTTCTCGAGGTTGGGCTTGAGCTCCAGGCCATCGACGGTGACGCCATCGAGCATGAGCTTCTCGGCCAGTACGCGCTGCATCTGGCGCGGGCTCCCGCTGACCACGAAGATGCGGTTGACGTTCCCGTCCGGGTCGAAGCGCAGCTCCCGCAGGAGCGCGGCCGTGCCGGGGATGTTCTCGCGCTCGCTGGCCGTCAGGAGCGCGGTGCGGACCAGCTCGCGCAGCGTGTCGAAGTCCGAGCGCAGGTAGGTCTTGTCGAGGTCCCAGCGGTAGATGGTCTCCATACGGGCTCAGCGCGGGGCCGCGGCGCTCCGCAGCGCGCCAACGACGTCCCGACGACAGGCCTTGCCTGCGACCTTCAGCGCATTGGTGAGCGACGGCGCCTCCGAGGTCGGCAGGGCCAGGATCGCCAGCCGATCGAAGCCCAACAGCGGCGCGCCGCCATAGAAGCGATGGTCGGTGACCTCGCGGAACTTCACGACCGCGCCCTCCAGGAGCCGCAGGCCCATACGCCACGAGAGGCTCTGCTGCCACGCGTCGCGCGCGGCGCCGACCAGGGCGTCTCCGATGCCGCCCAACAGACCGACGACGATCTGGCCCACGAAGCCGTCGCACACGATCACGTCCGCGGCCCCGCGCGGCACGTCGATGCCGAGCACGTTGCCGACGAACCGGAGCGACGAGTCCGCGGCCAGGAGCCGATGCGCCTGCGCGAGCTCGACGGGACCGGAGTCGGGCTCCGAGGCGTTGGCGAGGAGTCCGACGGTCGGCGCCTCGACTCCGGAGATGCGGCTCGCGTAGGCCAGGCCGAGGCGCGCCCAGGTGACGTAATCGTCGGTCGTACCGCGCACGGTCGCACCGACGTCGAGCAGCAGCGCAAACGGATCGCGGTTGCCCGGGCGCGGCGCCGTCGGCACGACCGCGGCAAGTGGCGCGCGACGGACGCCTGGCAGAAGCGCGAACTGACGCGCGCAGGCCCGCAGCGCGGTCGGTGGGTAGCCCGCGGTGACGAGCGCATCGGCCTGTCCTGCGCTCACGAGCGTGATCGCGGACTCCAGCGTAGCGGTCGGGTCGTTGGGCGCGTCGACGAGATCCAGGCGCGCGCCGTCGTAGGCGACGTCGCGGAGCAGCGCTCGGGTCGTCGACTCCGGCCCGACGAGGATGACGTCGAGGTCGGGCACATCTCGCAGGCGTGTGGCCGCGGCGGCCGCCTCGATGGAGGCGCGCGGGGCATGCGCCCCCCCCAGCACGTCAATGGCGATGGTCGGCATGCTTCGACGCTAGCACGCCGACCGCGGGAGAGGCGAGAGGGGCGTCAGGGGGTGCAGTACTTGTAGGTCCCGACGCCTGGGACGCTGACCGTGAACTTGCAGCCGCTGCCGGCCTCGCAGTCGGAGTCCTTGGTGCACAGGTGCGTGCAGATGGACTTGCTGTTGACCTCGGCGCACGCGTTGGAGCTGCACTGGGCCTTGTCACTGCACGCGCAGAACAACGGGCGGCCCTTGGTCAGCGAACACGAGTCGACGCACTTGCCCGCGTCGCAGCTCTTGCCTGAGGTGCACGCGGGGCCACAGCTGCCGCCGCACCCGTCGTCGCCGCAGGTCTTGTTGGTGCAGTTCGGCGTGCAGAAGCACTTCGAGTCGCACAGGTTGCCACCCGCGGCGGCCTGTGCGCCGGCGAGATCGTTGGCGCACGCGGGGTCCTTGCAGAGCGCCTTGAGGCCCGGGAACGAGAGGTTGTTGCACGTGGTGCAGCCGGTGACCTTGAAGTCCGCCGCGATCGCCGCCCGACAGCCGGCCGAGAGCCCGCCGCACGTGGCCGCCGCCGCCGAGAGCCCGCCGCACTTGGTGAGGAGGCACTCGCAGCTGTCGGCGCTCACCTTGCACGGATCCTTGTTCACGCACTGGTTGGCGGTGCAGTTCTCCTCCGCCGTGCACGTCCCACAGGGCTTGCCGCAGCCGTCGTCACCGCACTTCTTGTTCGTGCAATCCGGCGTACAATTGGCGACGCACTGCGAGTTCGTGCAGCTCTCATTGCTCCCGCAGGTCCCGCAGGGCTTGCCGCACCCGTCGTCGCCGCACTTCTTGTTCGTGCAGTCCGACACGCAGGCGAGCTCGCACTGGCCGTCCTTGCAGGTCTCGTCGCTCCCGCAGGAGCCACACGGCGTGCCGCAGCCGTTATCGCCGCATTTCTTGTTCGTGCAGTCCGGAGTGCAGTTGGTAACGCACTGGCCGTTCGAGCAGCTCTCGCCCCCAGCACAGGTACCGCACGCGGTGCCGCAGCCGTCGTCGCCGCACTTCTTGTTCGTGCAATCCGGAGTGCAGGCACCGCACGCCTTGTCGTAGTCGGCGCAGCAGTTCTTGAACTTGGCGCAGTCGGTGTTGCACTGGCAGGGCAGGTTCTTGTCGTAGGGCGTGTTGCATCGACCGGCGCACGCGAGCTTCGTCGCGTCGCACGCAGGGACCTCGACGGCCGTGCAGACCGTGCACAGGTCCGCGCAGCAGTCGCCCTTGGACACGCAGAGCGAGTTGCACTGGCAGGTCTGCTTGGGATCGAAGACGGCGTTACATCGACCGGCGCAGCTCCCAGGCGCTGTCACGGTGTCCGTCTTGCCAAGATCCGTGCTCGTCTTGCCGTCCTCGACGCTACCCGTCGCTCCGCCATCACCGGGAGGCGAGGTGTCGCCCGCGGTCGTCGCACCCGTCCCGCCGTTGTCGGCCTTAGCACCGTTGTCGGCGGCGCCCGTCGCGCCACCACCGTCGGCCGTGGTGCCCCCGGAGCCACCGCCGGTGCCCGTGCCAGTCGTGGTGCCCTCGTCCTTGGCGCAGCCGGCGAGCGACAGCGCCGCGATGACGCCGCCCAACGCAAAGGTGCGTGCAGCGGTGGATCGCGAAAGGAACGTGGTAAGGTGTGGTGATCTCATGTGGGACTCCCTGTGGTTGACAGCGCGGCCCTGCGCCGAGGCGGCGAAATCTACCCGATCGCGTGACGTGAGTCCAGAACGTGGCGCGGACACCTGCGCGATGGAAGTCGACGTCGGGCTCCGCTATCGTGCGGACGTGCCGCGCGCCCTTGCCCTCATCGTCAGTTCCTGCCTGGGATGTATCTCGCTGGACTTGTTCTCGGACGATGTCGAGCGTGCCCGTGAGGACACGCACCTCCCGCCGCCATTGATTGGGCCCGGTGGGACGACGACGGGCACTGACTCGATGACGCCGCTCCTGCTCAACCGCGATGGCCACGCTGGGGACGGTGGTGGCCTCGCGAATGACACGACCGTGACGTGCGAGACCCACTGCGATTGCCCGGCCGCTCAGGACTGCATCAACCGGATTTGTGTCCGCGGGACGCTCTCCATCTACTGCTGCACCCAGCTCGGCTGCCCGGCCGGTGCCACGTGTTGGTTCTCCGACGGCGTCGCTGGCGCCTGCCCGCTGCACCCATGAGCACGCCCGAGTCACTCGACGAGCCGCGCTCCGGCTTCATCACGTCGGTCGGGCTTCGCCTACACCACCTGAGCCACGGACCCGACAGCGGACCGCTCGTCGTGCTGCACCACGGCTTCCTCGACCACGCGCGCGCCTGGGATCGCGTCGCGGGTGGACTGGCCGCCAGCGGCTATCGCGTCGTGGTGCCAGACGCGCGCGGACACGGGGACAGCGACTGGGTGGGACCTGGCGGCTCGTATTACTTCCCGGACTACCTCCTGGACCTGCACCACCTGCTCGCGACGCTCGGCACCGGGCCCCTCGCCTTGATTGGCCACTCGATGGGCGGTGCGGTCGTGATGTACTGGGCGGCGACCTTCCCCGACCGTGTGCGTTGTGTCGTGGCCATGGACGGGATGGGCCCACCGGACGTGCCCCCGTCATCGGCTCCCGGTCACCTGCGCGACTTCGTGGCCAGCACCTCGAACGCGTTCGCCCGCCGTACAGCCGTGTCCTCGCGCCCGATGCGCACCCTGGAGGACGCCGCCGCGCGGCTGCGACAGGTCGACGCGCTCATCCCCGAGGCCGAAGCGCTGCGGCTTGCGGGTCACGCCACCCGTGTGGGGCCGGATGGCACGCTCGCGTGGAAGTACGATCCGCTGCATCGGGCCCGCGCCGGCGTGGCGTTCAGCCTGCCTGTGGCGCGGGCCCTGTGGGGTGCGATTCGGTCGCCGGTCTTGCACCTTCGGGCGGGCAAGAACCCGTTCATCCTGCCCGATCACTCGGAGCGCCTCGCCGCGGTCCGTGACGTGCGGGAGGTCACCCTTCCCCACGTCGGGCACAACATGCATGCCCATGACCCCGATGCGGTCGTCGCGACGATTCGCAGCTTTCTCGGCGTCCATCTGCCTGCCGAGGACTAGTGCAAGGAGGAGGGCACCCGCGGGCCCGCCATCCTGGCGAGACCCGGGAGCACCTCCGTCAGAGTCGGGCGCTCGAGCGTGGTCCCGACCGCCCGGCGCTCCGGCTCGGAGAGCGCGTCGGCCGGACGCGGGACCATCGCCTCGACGCGCGCTATCGCAAGACTGGCCACCCGACGCGCCTCCTGCCACGTCGCGGTCACCTTGGCCTGCAGGCTGGGATCGAGGCGGCACGCGAGCGCCACCACGACTGCGAGCTTGAAGAGCTTCCTGCCCATACGCGCCTCCCAGCTTGGACCGCGCGGCGTCCTTGCCGCGGGTCTGTTCACCGACGGAGCACGGAGCGTGCCACTGACCAGTGGGGCGCAGTCGTGTGATTGGGTTGAGCGGTGGGTGGGTCGTTCTTGACCCGGGGAGTCAGGCGGGACCGAGCCGACCCATCTGGCCGGAGCGATAGCGGCGGATGGCCTCGTCGATCTCCTCGCGCGTCGACATCACGAACGGCCCATGCTGCACGAGCGGCTCCCGGTGCGGCACACCGGCGCACAACAAGAGCTGCAGCCCCTCGGCACCGGCGATCGCATGTACCCGCCCGCCTGCGGTGCCGAAGCCGACGGCGCCTTGCCGTTCGAGCGGCGCCATCGCGTCGGGCGGACCAACCTGCCCGCTACCGGCGATGACGAGCGCGAAGGCGTTCTGGCCGTCGGGCACCTCCAGCTCGAAGCGGGTGCTCTTGGGCACATGCACGTCCAGGATGCTCACGCGCGTCAACGGGTCGATGAGGCCGGTCCGGTCGAGCGCGGTGCCAGCAACGACGCGGACACGGGCCCCATCGGCAGTCGTGGCCTCCGGGATCTGCGACGCGAGGCGATGCCACGTCCGCGCCGGCGCCCATCGGTTGGCGCGCGACAGGTTCACCCAGATCTGGACGCCATGGACGGGGGGCCCCGGATCCACCGGGTTCTCCTCGTGCTCCATGCCCCGCCCGGCCTCGGTCCACAGCAGCTCGCCGGCACGCAGCGCTTTGGCGGACTCGAGCGTGTCGCGGTTCCAGATGGCCCCGGCGCTGTCCTCGAAGACGTAGGTAATGGGCGAGAACCCGGCGTGCGGGTGCGGAGCGAAGGTCTTGCCCGCCATCGTGAAGTCGTCGAAGTAGAGAAACGGGTCCATGTCATAGGTCCACGTGTCGCGGTGGAGCTGACGCGCCTCCATGCGTGGACCCATGGCGTTCTTCTGCGCCTTGCCGACGAGCACGACCGGCCGGTAGGTCGGCGGCGGCGCGACAGCCTTCACGGCTGTGGACACGGGAGGGACGAGTTCGGGCATGGTGGGCTCCTCGGGAGGACGGGCGCTCGGCCGCGTGCACGAGGCAAGCAGCGTGGTGGCCAAGAGCGTGCGGCGGGTGAGGGGGTGGTCAGCGTTCATCCCGGAAAGCATAGAAGCCGACCGGAAACCTTCAAGGGCGGACGGACAAACGGGCGAAGGCGGCGCGCAGCCCGGCGTCATCGGCTGCGAGGGTGAGGCACTCGCCGAGCAGGGTCCCGACCTCGTCGCGCGCAATCTTTACCGGCCGTCCTGGCGTGACCTGGTCGTCGTTGCCTTTGGCGAGGACCAGCGTGCGAATCGCCATCCAGAGCGGCAAGAGACAGAAGTGCCGGATCGGCAGCGCGTCTGCGGGCAAGGCCAGCGTGTACTCGAGAGCACCGGCGAGCGCGCGGTGAGCGACCTCGAAGATCGGCGCGAGCGCACGGTGGGCCGCAGCGCGGCGCGCGGGATCCAGCAAATCGCGGGGCGCAAGACCCTGCTCGGCGCACACGTCACGCGGGATGAAGAACCAGCGACGCTCGGCGTCGTCGGTCACGTCCTTCAGGATGTTGACGAGCTGGAGCCCGAGCCCGAACGACTCGGCGTAGCGCCGCATCGCCTGCCTTCGCGCGGGAGCTACGTCACCGAGCGCGGCCAGGAACAGCCCGGTCAGCATGTGCCCGACGGTGCCCGCCACGAAGTAGCAGTAGCGCTCGAGGTCGGCGACCGTCTCCAGCGCGTGATCCCCATCGACGCCCACGGGGCGGTGACTGTAGATGGCCATGCCGCGGGCCATCTCGGCGACCCACGGCCGGATGGCGGCCTGCATGGGCTCGGGCAACGCCCCAAAGACGCGCATCACGCGGGGAAGGTTGCGTGCCAGAGCGAGCTCGTCCCCTTCGTCTTCGAGTGGCGGGCCCAGCAGGTCGTGCACCAGACCAACGAAGCGCGCCGGGTCTCCCGCGCACTCGACCACCTCGAGGAACGCCGCGTAGAGCTGGTCGCGCTGGCGTGTCGGGAGCGTGGGGTGGTCCTCGATGGTGTCGACGAGCCGGCAGAGCAGGTAGCCGACGGTGGTCGCGCGCTCAAGGTCGCCGCCCAGCAGCTCGATGGGCTTGGCGAACGAGCGCGATACGCCGAGGAGGATGGCCTTGCTGTAGTCCCAGTCGGTCATGTCGTCCATGCGCGCGGTCTAGCATGGGGTCGGGCGCGGGTCCACGCCTTGCGAGCGCGGCGACGCTGGTCGTAGTGTGCGCCGATGAGCACCCCCATCTCCGGTCCCCGTGGCTGGCCCCTCTTCGGGGTCGTCCTCCCGTTCGGCAAGGACCCCCTCGGCTACCTCGAGCGGATGCAGCGCGAGTACGGCGACCTCTCCCGCTATCGGCTGGGACCGCTGTCGGTGCTGCAGGTCAACCACCCCGACGCCATCGAGCAGGTGCTGGTGACGAACCACCGCCACTTCATCAAGGACGTCGGTACGCGCGATCTCATGCCGATCGTCGGACGCGGGCTGCTGACCAGCGAGGGCGAGCTCTGGAAGCGGCAGCGCAAGGCGATTGCACCCATGCTCCAGCGCGCCAAGATCGGCCGCTACGGCGAGGCGATGACCTCGCTCACCGCCGCCTGGGAGGCCTCGCTCGCGCCCGACGTCGTGCAGGACGTGCGCGGGGACCTGATGCACCTCACGCTCTCGGTCGTCATGCGCGCGCTGTTCGACGAAGACGCGGGGCCCATGGTCGAGCGCGTCGGTCACGCGGTCGACGTCCTCATGATCGAGTTCGTGGAGACGATCCAGTCCTGGAAGCGCGCCCTGCCCTCCTGGTGGCCGGTCGCGGGTCGCAAGCGTTTCGCGGGGTCCGTCACTGAGCTCCGATCGATGGCCACGGCGATGATCGAGGGCAAGCGCGCATCCGCAGGCAGCGCCTCAGGCAGCAGCGGAGATGACATGGTCTCGCGGCTCTTGGCTCTGCGCCTCGAGGACGGCACCGAGCTCTCGACCGAGCAGATCGCCGACGAGCTCCTGACGATGCTGCTCGCAGGTCACGAGACGACGGCGCTCGCGCTCACCTATGCGCTGCACCTGCTCGTGCGCCATCCGGAGGTCCTGGAGCGGGCGCACGCCGAGCTCGACGCGGCACTCGGCGCCCGCGACCCGACGATCGACGACGCGGACGCGCTGCCCTTCACCAAGGCGATCTTCCTCGAGACGCTGCGCTTGTATCCGCCCGCGTGGGCCATTGGGCGCGAGGCCATCGAGCCGACCGAGGTCTCGGGCCACGCCGTTCGGGTGGGAGAGCAGCTCTTCATCTCGCAGTGGGTCGTCCACCACGATCCTCGCTGGTGGCCCGAGCCGCTCGCGTTCCGCCCTGAGCGGTGGCTGGATGGCTCTGCCAACGCCGTGCCGCGGTTTGCCTACTTCCCCTTCGGTGGCGGTCCGCGCGTCTGCATCGGCAATCACTTTGCCGAGATGGAGGGGGTGCTCGTGCTCGCGACGCTGCTGCGACGGCGGACGGTCGAGGCCGTCGCGGAGTGCCCGCCGCTGGAGCTGCTCCCGTCAGTCACCATTCGCCCCAAGAACCCGGTGCTCGTCCGGCTGAAACGGCGGGTCGGCTAGAACGCCTTCGCCACGTTGAGGCCACCGGCGCCGCTGTGGCCCTTCGTACCGACCGACATCCACGCGCCGAGCTCCCAGGCCGCGCCGAGGTCGACGTTGGCGCGGGCGTTGACCTGAATCAGCTCAGAGGACTGCGACACGCCACCGGCGGGCATGAAGCCGACGCCGACCTCGAGCCGCGTCCGCGGGATGGCGCAGGTGCCGGCCATGACGCGCAAGGAGCCGCCAATGAGCGCGCGGTCGAGATCGTTGAACGTCACGGCGAAGTAGACGTACTCCTCGGCCAGCAGCCGCAGCCGCGCCGCGATGCCGAACGGGATGACGTACATGTGCGAGAGGCTCACGTCGTCGCCGCCGAGCATGAAGTGGAGCCCCGCGAGCGCCTCGATCCACTTGTGGCGCACGCCGCCGAGCACCGTGCCGAAGGCGCCGCCGTCGCGCTCGGTGTAGGCCCAGGTCGCGTCGGGCCGACTGCCGGACTTCGCCTGGTGCGAGACGATGCCGCCGAGCTGGAACGCGAGGACACCGAGCGTGGGGCTGCCGCGCGAGAGGCCGAGCTCGTAGCTGGCGCTCACCTCGCCGAGGTCGGCCACCGTGAGGTGCGTCAGCACGACGTCCTTGGAGGCCTGGTCCTGCGTCTCGACGCGCTGGCGCCCGCCGCCCCCGCCGAGCGCGGTCCGGTGGCTGAGCTGGACGTCCTGCGCGTTGGCCATCGAGGCCCAGAGCGCGAGGGGGATGAGTACGGTAAGCGAACGATTCACGGTGCAACCTCCGCCCAGGACGCAAAGCACCGGGCGTGCCACCGAACGGATCGCGTGCGGGAGAGGCTGCGCGGCGCCCAGGGTCCCGATGGATTGGCGACGGAGTGGCCAGTCGGAGTAGCCGTGCCGCACCACCCCGCGTCACGGCCGCGGGGGCCCAGCAGGAACTTACATTGTGTTTCGAGCCTTCGCCTGTTAGGAGGCGGCCGATGTCCAGGTTTGCGGAGCCGACGTCGACCCATCTCCGCCGGCACGTCAGCCGACTACGGCGCGGCGTCTCCTGGCTGGGCGCGCTCCTCGATAGCCCTGTACGAGGCCTCGGGCCGCACGTGCTGCTGCTCGCGGGCATGGCGTTTCTGGCATGGCGCAAGCTGGCCCCGCTCGGGGCGCACCTCGACAGCGATGTCCTGAGCGGCCCCTGGCCCTACGACGGCTGGCTCAATGTCTTCACGCTCGATTGGAACGTCGGCTGGCTCACCCGCGCCCCTGACGCCGCCGGGCGCTTGCTCTTCGATGCGCCCGTCTTCCACCCGCACCACGGCGCCTCGACGTTTACGGAGCCGCTGCTGGGTCAGACCCTGCTGGCGCTCCTGATTCGCCCGTTCACGACCAACCCGATCACGGCGCACAATGTCATCCTCGTGGCTGAGATCGCGTTTGCCGCCTACGCCACCGCGCTGCTCGTGGCCGAGCTCAGCCATTCGGTCGTGCTGGGCGTCGCGCTCGGGTGCGCCGTCGTGTACTCGCCGGCGGTGTTCGTCGACCTGCCGCGCATTCAATCGATGGCCTTCGGCTTCACGCCCTTGGCGCTCTGGTGCCTGACCCGATGGCGCCTGCACAGCGCGCCCGGCTGGGCTTGGGCGACCGGCCTGGCGGTGCTGCTGCAGTGGCTCTTCGCCATGTACTTCGGACTCATCCTGGTGCTGATCCTCGGCGCCGTCGCCCTCGCGGACGTGCTGCGGGCGCCCACGGTCGCGACCCTCCGCTCGCATTGGCCCATCGCGCGCGCGGTGACCGTCGCGCTCTTGCCGCTCGTCCCCGCGCTCGCCACCCTTCATCGGGTGCAGTCGGAGCTCGGGTATGAGCGCTCCGTCGCAGAGGTCGCGCGGGTCTGGGCGACGAGCGGTCGGGCGCTCGTGTGCTCCAAGTCGAGCGAGTGGTTCACCTCGCTGTTGCACTGCCAGGATCAGGACACCAACCTCAAGCACTACGCCCTCTGGCCGGGAGCGGTCCTGGTGATCGCCGTCGGTGTCTCGGTCGTGGCCGCGCTCGGCTGGCTCGCCGCTGAGCTGCGCCGCCCCGATACCCGCTCACGCGGCGTGATCGTGCTCGGGCTGCTCGCCACGGGCCTGGCCACGCACGATCACACCGTGCTCCTCGCCGCGCCCGCGGTCGCGCTGGCGTTCGAGCCCCGCCTGACCGCCTTCCGCGTGCCGGCGTCGGTCCTGTGGCTCGCGCTCGCCGGCCTGCTGCTGGCCGTCGCGTTCGGACCTGCGCCGCGCTGGGCCAGCTGGGCGCCCGCATGGAGCGGACCCTTTGCCGCGTTCCACGACTGGATCCCGGGCTTTGCGTCGCTGCGGATGTGCTATCGCTTCCTGGTGCCCGGCCTCGTGGTCGCCGCAGCCGCCTTTGGGGCTCTGGCGCGAACACGGCCGGCCTGGGCGCGCACCTCTGCCGCCGCGGTGCTGGGACTCGTCTGGTTCACCGACTTCCAGCCCAACCCGTTGCCCCGCTCCCACGTGCCGCGCGACGAGGTGGTGGCCGTCGCCGAATGGCTCCGCGACGCGCCGCTCCCCGGCGCCGTGCTCGAGCTGCCGGTCCGCGGCTTCGACGGCGGTGACGACGAGGACGAGGTGCGCGCGATGCTCGCGCAGCGCATCCACCACCGGCCGATCGTGAACGGCCACTCCGGCTTCGAGCCCCCCCTCCAAGCAATTGTGCACGCGGAGCTCGAGTCATTCCCCTCGGCCCGCAGCGTGGCCCTGCTCCAAGCGCTCGGCGTCGGCTATGTCGCCATCTACCCCGATCGCATGAACACCTCGGGCAAAGACCGCCTGGGCCGCGTGGTCGACGCTCCGGGCTTGCACCTCGAGGCCACGCTGGGCGGGCGGTTCGTCTACTCCGTGGCGCCCGGGCCTGGTCTCTTCGTACCCGAGGTCGCCGACCTGGTCCCCGTGCCGCTCGCCGCAGCGACGTCCAACGTCGGCAGCGGTGCCCCCGGGGTCATCTACGCCCTGCCCGGCGCGCAGTTTTCGACCGACATCAACCAGGCGCCAGACCAGTGGCTCGAGCTCGAGGTCAGCGACGCACCGGTCACCGTGGCGGCCGTGCAGTTCGCCAATCCGGTGCTGCTCGACTACGCGCGCGGCATCGCCGTCGAGGTCTCGGTCGATCACGCGCGCTGGGACCGGGTGCACACCGCTCCGATGCTGTTCGGCCCGCCCACGCTGCACCGTCGGGCCGCCGGCGCAGTCCACGTCCTGCGCTTCGACCCCGTCCCGGCGCGCTACGTGCGCCTCGTGCTCACGGAGTCGGCGTCGCGGTGGTGGCGTGTGGCCCGCGCGCAGGTGCTGGCGGTGCGGTAGACAACGCCCGCGGCCTCGTCGCACGATGAGGCCCGACGCAAACCCCAGGAGCTGCCCGATGACCGCCTGCAACGTAACCGTGAACGACGCCCCTCCGCGGAGCCCCATCGTGCTGGCACCGGGCGGGGGACGTGACTACCCGATGGGGCGCATCCGCGCGCTCTTCAAGGCCGACGGCGAGGAGACGGCGTCCCGCTACTCCGTCTCCGAGTGGTGGCTCGAGCCGCGCACACAGGGCCCCGGAGCGCACGCCCACCCGGAGGATGACCTCTTCTACGTGCTCGAGGGGACGATGAGCGTGCTCGTCGGCGAACAATGGCATGACGCCGCGCGCGGCGCGTTCGTCCTGGTGCCGGGCGGCGTGACGCACGACTTCGAGAATCGCGGCAGCGTCCGAGCCGGCGTACTCAACGTCTCGGTGCCGGGCCCGTTCGAGCCGGAGATGCCGGCCATCGCGCAGTGGTTCGCCGAGAATCCGCCGAAGGACACCGTGTCAGGGAGCTGAGCAGGGAGCTGAGCAGGCCGCCGATGAAGACCGACTTCCGTACCATCGACGCCTACATCGCGACGTTTTCGCCGCCCATCCAGGCGCTGCTCCAGCAGGTCCGGGCCACGATCCGCGAGGCCGCGCCGGACGCGAGCGAGACCATCAGCTACCAGATCCCGACGTTCACGCTCCACGGCAACCTGGTGCACTTCGCGGCCTTCAAGGCGCATCTCGGGATGTACCCGCCGGTGCGCGCGCCAGAGCTGCTCGACGCGGTCGCCCCCTACGCCAACGCGAAGGGCAACTTGAGGTTCCCACTCGACCAGCCGCTGCCGCTGGCGCTCATCGCCCGCATCGTCGCGGCCCGCGTGCGCGAGAACCGCGAGCGTGCCGAGGCGCGCGCCGCCAAGAAGCGCGGACGCAGGGCTGGTCGCGATTGACGCTAATCATGCGCCAGGTTGCTAATCGGAGTCGTGATTGCCTCGTTCAGGTGCGCTGACACGGTGCGACTCGCGCCAGGCCTTGAGGACGTCGAGCTCGTGGACTACCACTAGGAGCCAACACCATGGACAAACTACCACCAATCACACCGGGTGAGCTCCTGTTGGAGGAGTTCCTCCTCCCCATGGGCATCTCGAGGTATCGGCTCGCCAAGGAGGTCGGGATTCCCGCGCAGGCAATTGGCGAGATCGTCGCCGGCAAGCGGCGCGTGACGGCGGCAACGGACCTGCGGTTGTGTCGATTCCTTGGCCTGTCGCGCGGCTACTGGTTGAGGGCTCAAGTGGCCTACGACGTCGAGATGGCGGAGGAGGACCTGCGCGAGGAGCTCGAGCAGATCAGGCCGTGGTCGGCTCAGGCCGCGTGAGCGCCTACGCTTGACAGCCTCCGGCCCGCTAACGCCGCACGGAATACCCGAAAGGAACCCCACGCATGGCCAAGACATTCGACGAAAACCAATCCACGGCGGAGCACCGGCGCGACGCCAGCTCGAGAAGACCGAGGCCGCGCTGCTGACACTCTTCCCCGGTGGGGGGGGCCGAAAGTTCTTCCGGCCCGCCGACACGATGAAGTCCAAGAAGTCCTCCTGAGCCTCCGAAGGCGGTTGACGCTCGGACCCGGGGTCGAGCAAGCTGGTCGGGCGACTGGTCGACGCCGGACGCCGGAGGTGCGCATGTTGATTGGAGCGTACGAGGCGCAGTCGAAGTTCTCGGAGCTGCTCGATCGCGTCGAGGCGGGAGAGTCCGTGCAGATTGCGCGGCGAGGTCGGGTCGTCGCGGTCCTGTCGCCGTCGGTCGGAGAGGCGCCGACGATGGCCGAACTCACAGCCTCCATTCAGGACATTCGCCGCCGGGTGAACCCCACACCGGAAGAGGCGAGAGCCTGGACCGATGAGGGGCGGCGCTGGTGAGCGGGGAGTTCGTCGTGGACAAACCAGAATTCGGACATTCGCCGGGCCATCGCGCTCGCACGGAGCTTGTAGGAGGTTTCGATGGCGACGACCACAACCCGGTACGACGTGGCAGAGCACCTTCGCACACCAGAGGAGATGGCGGCCTACCTCGAGGCCTCGCTTGAAGAGGCGAACGGAGACGCGGCCTTCATCGCGAAGGCACTCGGCGACATCGCGCGGGCGCGGGGGATGACCCACGTTGTGCGTGAGGCCGGACTATCGCGAGAGAGCCTGTACAAGGGGCTCTCCGGCGAGCGAAGCCCCGACTTCGAGACCGTCCTGAAGGTGGTCGCCGCACTGGGACTCCGGCTGCACGCCGAGGTCGCGCACACGTGATGTGACGTGACTGACCCGTCACTGCGGTGACGCGGCGAGCCCGACCTCGGCGGTGATGCGCGCGAGCACGGCGGGGTCGGTGACCTTCCCGCCGGTGACCCACTCGACGTAGAAGGCGTCGCGCGCGGTGTGACCCTCGGTCGCGATGCGGGCCAGCGCGATGCTCAAGCCGGCGCGGAACAGCGCGCGGGTCACGCGATAGAGGAGGCCGGGGCGATCTTTGGCCTCGACGTCAATCACGGTGTAGCGCTCCGAGGCGCCGAGATCGACGGAGACCCGCGTCTCGACCGGGGGCGCAGGCCGCTCTCCCAGCGGCGAGACGCGCTCGCGGCGAGCGAGCAGCGCATCAGCCGAGGTCTCATTGCCCACGACCCGCTCGATGTCCCCGATGAGGGCCTCCCACGCGAGATCGGGCTCGGCGGCGAGCTGGAACACGTCGAGGGCGACGCCGTCGGTGCGCGAGAAGACCTCGGCCCACACGATATTGCCGCCGTGCGCGGCGATCGTGCCCGAGAGGCTCGCGAGCAGACCGGGCGAGTCGGGGCAGGTCACGCTCAGGAGGCTCGTCCCGTCGGGTAGGGCCTCGCGCGCGCAGGCGGTGTGGGTGTGCCGCTCGGACGGCAGCCGCAGCAGCGCCAGGTGGCTCACGACGCGAGGCGCGGGTGTGACGACGGCGTAGCGCGTCGGGAGGGCGGCGAGGAAGTCGTCGATGACCCGCGCCTGACCCTTGGTGCGGACGCCGCTCGCCTTGGGGACGGTACCCTCGAGCGTGGCGGCGGCGGGATCGGCGACGCCGAGCAGCGCGAAGACCTCCGCGCGCCGCTGGGCCACGGCGCGGTCGCGGTCGGCGAACACGTCGAGGCCGGCCTCCAGCACCAACCGCGTCCGCGTGTAGAGCTCATGCAGCAGCGCGGCCTTCCACTCGGTCAACAGCTCGGGGTTGGCCGAGGAGGTGTCTGCGACGGTCAGCAGCGTGAGCATCGCGAGGGTCGCGGTGTCCTCGACGACGCGGGCGAGCTGCCGCACGGTCGCCACGTCGTGGATGTCGCGGTTCTGGGCGAGCTGCGCCATGAGCAGGTGCTCGCGGACGAGCAGCCCGACACGCAGCGCGCGTTCGTCGCTGAAGCCGAGCCGTCGGGCGGCGACCTCGGCAGCCTCGGGCCCGAGCCCCGCCTTGTTGAGGTCGTGCAGCAGGAGCGCAACGAAGAGCACCTCCCGCTCGGACGGCGAGAGCCCCGCCATGAGGGCCACGCTGGGGTCGAGCGCCGCACCCGGGCCCGTCGCGCTCGCGAGCCGCACGATGTCCTTGAGCGTCGCGAGGCCGTGCAGTGTGTGAATGTCGACCGTGTAGACGTGAAAGACGTTGTGCTGGTACCGCCCGACGAGGCCCGCGAACTCGGGAACATACGCCGGGAGGAGCCCGAGGTCGAGGGCGTGCAGGAGCGGCTGCGCGCGGTCGGTGGGGCACGTGAGCAGCGCGAGCAGGTCGCGGGTCGCGTTCGCGGTGGGGGTGAGCGGTGCGCGCCGGCGCGCGGCGTCGGAGACCAGCTCGGCGATGGCGGCGTGGACCTCGGGGTGCAGCGGCTGGTCGCGCTCGGACGAGGCCCGCAGCGCGGCAAACGGGTTCGTGGGGTCGACCGTCACGCGCAGGAACGGGACGCTCGCGCCGAGCACCTCGGCCTCCAGCAGATCGAGCACGCGCCGGGTCAAGGCGCGAATCCGGCTCGCCGCACGCCAGTAGCGCTGCATGCTCGTGACGACGTCGTGGTCCCCGAGCCGCGTGGCCAGCGCCTCCTGGTACTCGAAGCGCAGCCGGTCGACCTTGCGAAAGCCGCACTGCGCGTGCAGCGCGACCCGTATCCGGAGCAGCGTGTCGTGCGCCTCCTGGAGTGCGGCGCACTCGGTCGGCGTGAGGCCGCAGACCGCGAGGTCGTCGTGGCCCCTGACGATGCGTGCGGCCCAGCGCGCGCCGTGCAGGTCCCGGAGGCCGCCCTCGCCGAGCTTGAGATCGGGCTCGAGCAGGTAGACCGAGTCGCCAAAACGGGCGTGGCGATCGCGGCGCTCGGCGATGAGCGCAGCGAGCAGCTTCTTCTTGTCCGGCTGGATGACCTTGCGGTCGAGCTCGCGCCGCAGGGCCTCGACCAAGCGGGCGTCCCCGGCCACGAAGCGGGCATCGAGCAACGCCGTCGCGGTCTTGAGGTCCTGGCGGGCCAACAGTAGCGTGTCGTCGAGGTCCCGCGTCGCGTAGCCCACGCGCAGCCCGTCCTCCCACCACGCGTGCAGGCACGCCTTGACGAAGTCGGCCACCTTGGCGACGCGGCCGTCGACCAGGAACTGGAGGTCGACATCGCTGCCGGGCGCCATCTCCCGCCGGCCGTAGCCACCGAGCGCCACGACGGCAAACGCGCTGCGCGGGCGCGGGACCCGGTCGAGCGTGTCGCCCACGATGCGATCGAGCGCATCGGCGAGCGCGTCCGGCGGGAGCGCGCCCATCGCGAGGCCGCGCCGCGTCGCCTCGAGCAGAGCGAGCGAGCTCATGGGCTAGCCCTCGAGGCTCTGGAGCAGCTTCTGATGAAAGCCGGAGAACGCGCGGCCGCTCATGCCGACGACGACGTCGCCCGGCGCCACGCGCTCGACGAGCCATCCGACGAGGTCGTCCACCTCCGGGATGACGTGCGCGGGCGTGCCATGAGCGGTGAGGTCCGCGATGACGGCCTCCAAATCAATGCGCTCCTCGGGCGGCAGGTTGTCGGGCTTGTCGAAGGGCTTACAGAACAGGACCGTGTGCGCCCCCTGGAACGCGCGCGCCCACTCGGCTTGAAAGACCTTGCGGCGCGAGGTGTTGGACTCGATCTCGAAGGCGACCCACACGCGCTGACCCAAAAAGCGCGCGACGATGGCTGCGAGCGTCTCGCGCACCGCCGTCGGGTGATGCGCGAAGTCGTCGAGGACGGTCACGCCGCGCGCGACGCCCTTGACCTCGTGGCGCTTCTTGACCCCGAGGAAGCCCGAGATGGCCGTACAGGCATCGGCAGGCGGGACGCCCTCCCCGATGGCGACGGCGAGCGCGGCCAGCGCGTTCTCGACGTTGTGGCGCCCATACAGCGGCGAGTCGACCGTGCCGATGGCCTCACCGTCGCGCACGAGCGTGAAGCGGCTGCCCTGGAGGTCCCGCGCCTGCCACGTCGAGGCGGCGGTACCAAACGTCTCGACCCGACCCCGGCAGGCCTCCGCGGCGCGAAGCGAGCGCGCGCAGCCGCCGTTGACCACGAGCCGACCGTCCTTCGGCACGAGCGCGGCGAGGCGCCGGAACTCGGTCTCGATGACGTCGACGTTGGCGAAGATGTCGGCGTGGTCGAACTCGATGTTGGTGATGACCGCGACCGCGGGCCGGTAGTGCAGGAACTTCGGCCCCTTGTCGAAGTAGGCCGTATCGTACTCGTCGCCCTCGACCACGAAGTGGGGCCCCGCGCCCAGCCGATAGCTGCGGCCGAAGTTCAGGGGCACGCCGCCGACGAACAGCGACGGGTCATGGCCGGTCGCGGTCAGCAGCCACGCGAGCAGCGAGGTCGTGGTCGTCTTGCCGTGGGTGCCGGTCACGACCAGAGAGCGGCGGTCGCGGAGCAGGAGCGCGCCGAACGCCTCGGGGAATGACACGTGCGGCAGCCTCCGCGCGCGGACTGCGACCGCCTCCGGGTTGACGCGCCGGATGACGTTGCCGACGACCACGAGGTCGGGCCCCCAGTCGAGGTTCTGCGCGCCGTAGCCCGCCATGACGGGGATCCCGTGCGCAGCGAGCTGGTCGCTCATCGGCGGATAGGGCGGCGCCACGTCGGACCCGCGGACCTCGACCCCGGAGGAGGCCAGCATCCCGGCGAAGGTGCCCATCGCCGTGCCGCCGACGCCCATGATGTGGACGCGCTGGGCGTGCGTGAGCTGGTCGGGCTGGAAGCGCTCGTGCGGCAGCTCGCCCGGAAGCGCGCCGCGTGGGGTGGAGGTGGAGCCGGTCACGCCGCGACTGTGGTGGGTCGCGGGGTAGAGGTCAACTTCCTACAGCGAAGCGAGGCTGGTTCGCATCACGACCGTGGTGGGGACCTCGACGTCAAACTCGAGCTCGCCCCGCGCCGGACGGCTCATTGAGACCGGGCTCGCGGCGGACCACACGTCACACGCGACACGCATCGGGATCGAGGCGCCGCCGTCTCCCGCGGTCGGACCTGTGAGCCCCAGCTGGACGCCTGGCGGCAGTCCACCGGTGAGGCCGTCCGGGAGCGCATTCCAGTGCGGACCTTCGACCAGGAACCGCCTGGCGCGAACGCCAATCTGGATTGCGGGCGTGATCAGGATCTTGAGGTCTTTTGCCGCGACCTCGGGTGACGCGCTGTTGGCTGGCCACGCGAGGGTGATCTTGGTCAAGCACATGACGTCGACCAGCCGGTCCCCGATCAGGACCCAGCCAAAGTCCTTCACCGACGTGCGAATCGGGTTCACCTCGTCGATCAGGCCGTACGGATAGGCCCCTCCAAAGTCCAGGGAGGCTCCAGCGAGGCCCGATGGAGGGCAAAATCGCCCGACAGTTCGAGCAAGGCCCCGCCCGGCAACGCGATGTTGATGAAGTCGTCGAAGAAGGCTCCCCTGCTCTCGAGGCTTCGGAACTGGCCGAGCTCAGGGATTGGACTGTGAGTTCCAGCGGCCGGTGCGAGTGCGCCGAACGAGTCGGGCGATTGGGGCGAAGGGGCACCACCGGACGGAGCCGGCAGTCCGGCCGACGGCTGAAACGGAAACGGAAAGCGTGGAGGCATTGCCGGTCCCGAAAATCCGCCGGGACTTGATGGCTCTGGAACCGCCCGGCTCTGCCATGGAAGGGCCTGCGCGTCCGCCCAGTCCGATGCACCGCCCGACGCCATGTCGAGCCACCGTGCGATGGTGTCCGGGCTGGGCGAGGGCTCCCACGGCTGTGATTGCCTGAGTACCGAGACCGTAGCCTCCGATGGCAGGAAGAGTGACACGATGGCATGGGGCACAGGCACGGTCACGGTCACCCGCAGCCTGGCACTTCCGGGGAGCAGAGCGTTGGGCTTGGGGTCCCCGTCGTTGGGCTTGGCAACTTCGTCGCTGGCCTTGGCGTCATCGTCGTCGGTCACGGCGACAGGCTGTACGTTGACGGTGGGATCGCCGAGCTCCAGGGTGATCCGTCCCACCTGAAGCGCTGCGGCCATGAGTGGAATCGACAGTGGTGAGAGCGGGGAGGCTTCGGTCGGACCGCCGCCGGGCCCATCCTCGATTAACCGCTTGAGATATTTCGCCAGAAGGTCTGCTGCGATACCTAGAAAATTGTCGGCCTGGGAGGCCGCCTTGGGCATGGTCATTGGTCGGCCCGACGCCGTGGAGTGGGCTCATTGACATCGTTGGTAGGCCATTGCGACGGGACACACCCCCTGAGTGGATCGGTCGTGCAGCAGTGTGCCTCTGTGACACCGTGCTGGTCCCTGCACGCAGGGTAGAAGACCTCATCCGGCCGAAAGCAGGCTCCCTTTGTCTTACATTTGTCAGACATCGCGCAGTCCTCGCTGCGGATGATTGCGCATCGCGGACTGACGGGAATCCCGAAGTCGATCGGGCCGGAGTTCTTCTCGGTGCAGATGCTGCATTTTCCTAGGGTCCGACATTCCAGACTCTGCTTGCAGTCCGCATCGCTCGCCGGCCGGCACTGATTGAACTCATTGAGCCGACATCCACCGACCGACCAGCACGATTCTTCGCAGCTGAGGATTTTAGCGGTCCCATCGTCGTTCGAAACGAGCTTCGGCGAGTATGGGGTCTCGCATGCGACCGCGATGCCGGCGGCAGCCAACGCGACGAACGACGACGCCAATTGTCGGTGTGCTAGGCACATACCGTCATCTGCACGCGCCAACAGATGGCCCACGCGCCGGCTGCGGCGCGCTTGACCCGACAGCGCAGGTACCGCCGCAGCACCTGGACCTGGGTCGTCGGCGGAGTCGCGACGGTCATGGGCAAACACGGTCGTTTGGAGAGGTAGTAGACTCCATGCATCGCGTCCGGCGGCGGTGACTGCAGCTCCTCCCACTCGCCCAGGCCGGTTCCCTCCAGGGAGTGGGCGGTCTCGAGAACGACGGAGGCGTTGATCGAGTAGAGAGTCTCGACGCTGACGAGCATAGAGCAGAGGTCGGCGGTGTCGAACGGGGCGCTCAGCGGAAACGTCACCGGCAGTGTGTCGATGTCGGTCGAGCCAAAGAGGGAAGTCCAACCGACCAAGTCGTAGGACGGCCCGATGCGCGTGGCCGCCTGTTCGGCCGAGCTGCCGAGGCGCAGGAGCCGCTCGCGCAACAGGGTCGGATTGGCGCCGAGCCGCGCGGCCGTGACCGGATAGGCACCCGCGGGGGAGGTGATGACCCCCGGGGCGCACTCACACGGGTCGTCGACGCGCAGCTGCGCGCAGATGTGCCAGTCCTCGGTGCTCGTGTCCGCCTGGAGAAACCATCGCAGATAGCGGCCCGGCGTCGTGATCGTCGGGTTGAGTCTGGGGTCGACGAGCAACGTGGTCGTGCCCGTCCCGGAATACGCGGGACCGTCGGAGACAAAGTCGTCGACGAAGGTGGTCCAGGGACCGGACAGAGACATGGCCGACTGCAAGCCGAAGGCGACGCCGGCGGTACGGCCGAACAACGACGCCCGAATGGTGAGCGGCTTGCCCAGGTCCCGCTCGATGATGTCGCCCTGGGGTGCGACGACCGTCTGCGTGTCCGTGGACGACGGATTGGTGCCCAGAAACGTGGAGCGTGGTAGCCAGTCTTTCTCGGTAGCCATGGAGTGACCTCAATATCCCAGGGTGACAGACCAGATGAAGACGACGTCCGAGGCCTTGTAGTCGCCCACGGTGCCGACCGGTTCCCAGCGCCA